>NZ_LT906465.1:921626-1228835 GCF_900187185.1 Chryseobacterium taklimakanense | reverse complement strand
AAAAATTAAAAATAGTAGTATTGTCCCTTTTCGTTTTAGGCTCATTAGGGTCTTGTAGAGATGAAAACTTTGGGGATTTAAATAAAGATAAGTACGGTGCATATGACGCAAGTTACTCTGCACTTATGTCTGGATCAATGATGAGTTTTGCGCAAAACGGTGGAAATGCTTATCTGATGAATCCACAGCTTTACGTGCAGTATCAGGCACAGTCTGTATATACAACTCAGCAGATCTATGGTTTTGAAAGAGGTGCTTGGGGCAGATATTATGCTAACCAAATCGTAAACTTGGATAAAATCATCAACGATTACTCTAATAATCCTACAGCGGAGATGCAGGTGCAGGGTAGTGCAGAGAATATGATTGGTGTTGCAAAAATATTCAAGTCGATCATCTACAAAAGAATTACGGATACCTATGGAGATGCTCCGTATAGTGAAGCGGCCAAAATTGGCCAGGATATCAGAACTCCAAAGTATGACACCCAGGAGACGATCTACAAAGGAATTATCAAAGACCTTCAGGAGGGAAGAAATATGCTGAATGCCGCAAAAACTGCGCCTCAGGGAGATATCCTTTACCAAGGAAACATAGGTAACTGGAAAAGATTAGCAAACTCTGTCTTAATGCAGGCTGCTCTTCAGTTGAGCAAAAAATATCCTGGTGCTACCGGATTTGCTGCTCAAACTTTCAAGGAAGCCTTGGCTAACAGTGGTGGGGTTATTGAAACAACTGCGCAAGAAGCTTACTGGAGTTTCTCTTCTGCAAGTTTAGTTGCTAACCCCCTTAACAGTTTTAGAGCTGCTGACTATTATCTTTCAAGAGAATTCACGGAATCTCTTAAGGGAGCCGCCAATACATTTAACAGGACTTCAAACCATACTCCTGATACACGTTTAAGTGTATTCAGCACAGGTGGGATGACAGGAACAGGATTGGCTTATGGTTATACAGTGGATAACCTTTCGGCAGCTGGTCTTGATAACACAGCTAACGCTGCCCAAATGTCTACTAAATTCAAAGGCGCTGATGCTCCAATGGCATTATTCACTGCCGGATATACTTATCTTAACAGAGCTGAGGCGGCATTACTCGGATGGACTTCTGAGAGTCCTGCTGCAATGTTAACTTTAGGGATCACAAGAAGTTATGAGACACTTGATGCCAGATATGGTTCCGCAATAAAAGCTGACGCGGTTGCATATGCTGCTGCCAGAGTAGCTGATATGGCAGCAAATCCAGCGAAAGTAATTGCTGAGGAAAAGTGGGTTGCATTGTTTAATCAAGGATTTGATGCTTGGTCAGAGTGGAGAAGAACTAATTTTCCAACTTTAGTACCTGCAAAAAATGCTATTAATGGTGGAAAGATTCCAACAAGAATTCCTTACCCTCTAGAAGAAGCTAATTATAATACTACAAATTATAACGAAGCTGTAACCAGACTGTCACCAGCAGAAGATAAAAACACTTCTAAATTCTGGTGGGAACTGTAAAATGCAGTTTCTGCAATAAATAAAAACCGCTCCACCGAGCGGTTTTTTATTTCCTTATATTTGTAACCTCAATTTTTTTTGAAGATGAATATTAAAGATACCATACAGCAGAAGATTTCTGAAATCATACAGTCAACCTACCAGATTAACGGCGTTAGCCTTGAGGTTCAGGAAAATAAATCAGGATTTGAAGGCGACTTTACCGTTGTGATTTTCCCGCTGGTGAAACTGTTGAAGAAAAGCCCTGATACGATCGGGATGGAACTGGGCGGCGCTCTTGCAGCTCAAACCAGCCTTGTTGAAAGCTTCAATGTGGTAAAAGGTTTCCTGAACCTGACGGTCAATAATAACTTTTTCCTCGAAAATTTAAAAAGTATTACTGAGAACTTCGGTAAAAAGGTAGCTAAAAACCAGACGGTAATGGTGGAATATTCTTCACCAAACACGAATAAACCGCTCCATCTGGGTCATATCAGGAATAATCTTTTAGGTTTTTCGGTTGCAAAAATTTTAGAAGAAGCCGGTTATAATGTCATTAAAACCCAAATTATCAACGACCGCGGAATCCATATTTGCAAATCCATGCTTGCCTGGGAAAAATCCGGAAAGCAGGAAAATCCACAATCCACCGGACTGAAAGGCGACAAACTGGTGGGTAATTACTATGTGGAATTTGATAAAAATTATAAGAAAGAAATTGCTGATTTGGTTGCTGAAGGTTTTGATGAAGACGTGGCCAAAAAACAGGCACCTTCCATTAAAGAAGCCCAGCAAATGTTGCTGGATTGGGAAAAGGGTGATGATAAAGTGAGAAACCTGTGGAACGAAATGAACTCCTGGGTTTATGCCGGATTCAATGAGACTTATAAACGTCTGGGTGTAAATTTCGACCAGGTTCAGTATGAAAGCAAAACTTATCTTTTAGGTAAAGACTTGATTCAGGAAGGCTTGAACAGCGGGGTTTTTTACAGAAAAGATGACGGTTCGGTCTGGGTCAATCTGGAGGATGAAGGCCTCGACCAGAAACTGTTGCTGCGTTCCGACGGTACTTCAGTCTATATGACTCAGGATTTGGGAACCGCAGTGGAGCGTTTCAAGGATAACGATATCCAAAAGCTGATTTATACCGTAGGGAACGAGCAGGATTACCACTTCCAGGTGCTTTTCAAGATTCTTAAGAAACTGGGATATCAGTGGGCGGATCAGCTTTATCATTTGTCTTATGGTATGGTTGAGCTTCCGGAAGGCAAGATGAAATCACGTGAAGGAACCGTGGTTGATGCTGATGATCTGATGGAAGAAATGTATCAGACCGCCAAAGAAAAAGCTCAGGAACTCGGCAAACTGGAAAATCTTGATGATGAAGAGAAAGAGCGGTCTTATGAAACCGTAGGTCTGGGAGCCCTGAAATATTTCATGCTGAAGGTGGATCCGAAGAAAAAAATGCTTTTCAATCCTGCAGAAAGTATCGATTTCAACGGCAATACTGGGCCTTTTATCCAATACACTTATGCGAGGATCCAGTCGCTTCTGGGTAAAGCCAATTATACTTTCCGGGAAACTGAAGGTGATATTCAGCTGAATGAATATGAGAAAGACCTGATTATGCAGCTGGCCAATTATAAAGATATTGTGGAAAAGGCTGCGGAAACATTAAGCCCTGCGCATGTTGCGAATTATGTTTATGACTTGGTGAAAACTTACAATTCGTTTTACCAAAATAACCAGATTTTGAGTCAGGAAAATCCTGAAACAGTTCAGTTCAGATTAAATCTTTCTGACATCACGAGTAAAACCGTCAAAAAATCTTTGGAGTTGCTCGGAATCGGAACTGTAAACAGAATGTAAAAATAAAAGGCTTTCAAAACTACTGAAAGCCTTTATAATAAAAAAACCTCCTGAAAATCAGAAGGTTTAGATGGTAGACCCACAGGGAGAATAAACCTATATTTTGTTTAAATTATACCGACTATTTAGAAATATTCTAAAAAACCCAAAACACCGATTAATAAAGGGATTACAATATGTTTATAATGTTCGTTTGTGGTTTTTGATTAAAATGCGTTTAAGATAAAATACAGTTTGGTTCCCCAACGGTTCCCCAAAATTAAAATAAATGCTATCTTTGTAATGTTCAAATAAACCTTACAATTATGGCAAAAATTTTCTATTTCATTAGGACGACCACACCCAACGCGACTATTTACGTTAATTTCTCCGCAGACCGGAATACTAAATTCAAACGAAAAACACGCGAAACCGTAAACCCCGAACACTGGAACGGACAACCGGATGCAAAAGGTTTTCCCAAAAACATAAAATCGGGAACCGCTGATTTTCTGCAGCAGCACAACGAATTAAAAACCCGCCTTTCCGGTTTGGAAAACTTTATTCTGCAGGAATACCAAAAAAGGGGGGATAACGAACTGATAACAGGGGACTGGTTAGATGAGGTTATTGCAGGGTTTTATAATGACGGTAAACGCGTAGTCGAACTGGACTACATAGACAACTATTTAGAGCATTACCGCGCCCAAATTCTACCATTCCGCAAATACAAGGGGCAGCCAATTTCTTACCGCACGCAGCAGAAACACGAAACCATAATTTCAAAGTTTTTAGAATTTCTGCAGACCGAAAAAAAACGCCTGAAAGTTTCCGATTATAATATTTCCGTAGGCAACCGGTTTGTTACCTTTTTACGCGGGCAGAACCTCAGCGACAATACTGTAGGGAAATATCTAAAATACACCAAAACAATTTTTAAAGATGCCAAACTGGAGGGCGTAGCCGTTCACGATCAACTAACAGAAATTAAAGGTTTTACCACAGACACCCCAACGCACTACCTCACAGAAACCGAACTTGCCAAAATACAGGATTTAATATTAATCGGAAATGAAAAACTGGAAATAACGCGGGACTGGCTAATTATCGGATGCTACACTGGACAAAGGGCGTCCGATCTGTTCGGGATGACCAAAAAGAAAATCGTAAACATTAACGGCAAAGACTTTATAAACGTAGCGCAGCGCAAAACAAAAACGCCCGTAGTGGTTCCCATACACCCCGAAGTAAAAAAGATACTGGACAAAAGGAACGGCAATTTTCCGCCCGTTTACAGCAGCAATATAGACAGCTGCAAAACGATTTTTAACACACACTTGGAAACCGTCGCCCGACTGGCAGAAATAGACCGTTTGGATTACGGCAGGGTGTACGATCCGGTTAAAAAATGTTATGTTTTCGGAAACTATCCGTTTTATAAAGTGATTTCCTCGCACGTCTGCAGGCGCACGTTTGCAACAATGCATTACAGTAAAATTCCCACAGCCGTAATAATGGCAGTAACCGGACACAAAACCGAACGGGAGTTTCTCGGCTACATAGGAATAGATAATTCCACCCTATCCGAACAGATGTATCACTACTGGGAAATAATGGAAAATAGCCCCGTTTCCGGCACTGTAGAGCCTGAAAAAACTAAAACAGCAAACTAATTTTAATCTTAATAATAGCGGGGATGGAAACCGCCCTTTTTTAACGTGTTCAAAACCTTACAAAACTTAACATTATGGAATTACCTTTTTACTATTCTTTTACTGAATTTAAGAATAACTATAATAAGGATTTTGAGGACTGGAAAAAACAACTTCCCGACGGTTCCGAAAAAATATATCTTAAAAAGTTATTATCTACTTACGGAGCCGAAATAGACCCTTTGTATTTAGAAACAAAAGATATTGAAATTGAGGTTTCGTATTATGATGAAGTTTTAAAACGGTATTTAAAAACAACTAAAACTGTTCAAAATATTTCTAATGAATTGGATGTTAGACTGTTTAATTATTTTGCTGATGACCCTGACCGTTTGAATGATTTTTATTTTGAATTGGCAATAGAAAAGAAAAGTCATTTTCATTTTTTTGCTGAAAATAAAATATTAGATACGGTAGTGCATTATTTGGATGATCCTGACGACCCCGGTTCTTATTTAGATATTGTAGGATATGAGGAAAAGAAAAGTCCTTATAATAATTCTGATTTTCTTTATTCAGGAAAAGACTTTCAAACGTTTGAAAAATTTGTTCAGTTTTCAACAATAACAAACGACGAATTACAGGAATATATCAATGAAAATGAATATTCTATTGGGCAGTTTTTGTATTTCGATTCTGCAAAATATGAGAATTACAAAATTTCAGTAATACGCATTTATGATTGGATTAATGATAGGATAAACGCCCCGGAACCTCAACAAATTGCACCAACGCCCGAACCGGAGACACCCGAATTTGATTTTTCAGATACCGAACCAAAGGCGCGCGTTATTATGCTGGAAAAATTGGGGATAATAGATTTTGTAAAATCTTTGCAGCAAAAACCCGACACAATACAGCACACAGCGCAAATTTTATCCGCGATAACTGGCATTAATTCAAAAGCTTTGTATTCCTATCTGTTACCGATGTTGCAACCTATACGGGACGACGGAAACAAAAACAGTCCCTATAAAAACCCTGAAAATCTGCAGCAGGCTAATAAACAATTGCTGAAAATGAAGTTAAAACCCGAAATAACAAATACAAACGCTGGCAAATAGTTAGCGTTTTTTTATTTAGTTAAGAAAAAGTAATTCCGCACATTACTTACTAATTACTTACATAATATTTGCATTGATCAATTAAAAATATACGACGATGCAAACTTTAAACATTACCGTTCCGCAGGAAAACATTAACCAAATAGCGGAAAACGTCGAAACCCGCCTTTTCGACCGCCTTACCAAATTCCTAACCGATAACGCCCCGAAACGCTACCTTTCCGCAGATGAGGTGTGCGACCGGTTCGGCATAACCAAACCAACGCTGCACGACTGGCGACGTCGCGGAATATTACGTTCCTACAAATTAGGTTCCCGCGTATACTACCGGTTTGATGAGATTGAAAACGCAATGATCATTAACGACTAAAATTTATTGCGATGTTCAAACCGGACCACTACAAACTGGAGTATCATTTTGATACTGAAAAAAAGACGTTCCAACAGTTTAAACTGCATTCTACAGAAATTCCCGACCTATTGCCCGACCTTATCAGGCTGGAGGTAAACAACGGCTATAATTCCATACAGGGCGCAAATAATTTATTACGGATACGCGACACCACCAACTGGAGCAGATGCAGTTTAGCCGGATTACGCCCGACCGGAACCCCTAATTTCTACTATTCAGATTTGCCCGTAAACGGTGTAAAATCTTTTATAATAGTATACCTACCGCCCGACCGCCAAAACGTCATTATACGCGTCTGCAGGGCATTCTATCCAAAGGGGAACCCCGATTTCAGGGAGAAATTAACAAACGAAATAATTAAAAACTTTTGACAATGGAATTACGAAAATTAGCCGTCGCACTGGATAACGCCAAAGACGAATTAAAAAACGGAGTTACCGCAGGATTTGAAATGGAAATTCTATTTCAGTGTTTCAAAGAATTTGCAGAGCTGCATTACATATTAACAGGGGATGAATTAGATATTTCCGACCTCGCGGACTATTTAGAGCGCGCTCAGGAAGATAGCGAATAATAGAGAACAAAAAAGGGAAAACGGATTTCCGCATTCCCTTTAGGTTTGTTCAAGACCTTACAAAATGGATAACCAAATTGATAACGCAAAGATAACCAAATAATGACAAACGAAATAAATATTCCTTTGGCATTTGCAAAGAAACCGCAAAAACCTGAAACCTCAGCGGAGGAATTACTGGAGGAATTAGAGCAACACCGCATTTTAGTAACGGACGAAATACCGGAGCCTGAAATAGCTATAAAAATGTTTATTGATGAAAATCCGGACGATCACGCCATTATTGGAACACTCGGAAATTTTAGCGTATTAACGGGAAAGGCTAAAAGTAAAAAGACTTTTGCAATAGGTATATTAACCGCGTCCCTTTTCTCGGAAAAACCTATAATGCGAACCTTTCAGGGATGTTTACCGACCGACCAAAACAAAGTAATCTATTTTGATACAGAGCAAGGAAAATGGCACGTTCAGCGCAGTTTAAAACGTATCTGCAGGCTGGCAGGTATTACCGACGATAACCGATTTTCCGTTTACGGATTGCGGAGCGAACCCACAGACCGCAGACTGGCATTAATAGAGGCTAAAATTTACAATACTGAAAACTTGGGGTTCGTAGTAATTGACGGGGTCAGGGATATAACTTTTGATATTAACGATCCTAAAGAGGCGTCCGATATTGCAGGGAGGTTTCTAAAATGGACAGAGGAACGAAATATTCATATCATTACGATACTGCACCAAAATAAGGGCGACAGTAACGCGCGGGGGCATTTGGGAACAGAACTAATAAATAAGGCAGAAACAGTTTTGGCAGTGGAGCGCGCTAATAATTCCGATGTTTCAGTAGTAACCCCAACACAAACCCGAAATAAGGAGCCGGAACCGTTCGCCTTTGAAATAGACCAACACGGATTACCATTTAAGGCGCGCGTTCCTGAAAATGACAGGGAGAGCAAACAAAAGTTTACCCCCGATATGGTAACGGAGGAACAGCTGGAAAAATTGTTTTTTGAAGTGTTCAATCAGGAACAGTTTAAACCGTTGGGATATGATCAAACTTTACGACAGTTAGCGGTTTTACATTTAGGCATAATTGCCCGGAAAGTGGGAGAAAACTTTTTAAAAAACCTGATCACTCGCGCCCGAAACGAACAGATAATTCTGCAGCCGGACGAACTGCAAAAGGGAAAATCTAAACCTAACATTCTTAACCCCGATATAAGAGAAAAATTTGAAAAGGTTTAAGGGTTTCCTAACAGTTTAAGTTTAGGCGTTATATATACGCCTTAAACTGTTAAACCGTAAACCGTTGGCGCAACAGTTTAAAGTTTAAGAATACAGTTTAAACTGTTAAACCGTTACTTAAAATACTAATGTTCAATAACTTACAAAAATGGATAGCAGCAAAATAAAATCAGCAACAGCACTAACAAAAGATTTTTCCATAATTCCGGTAAATTCCGCCAAAATTCCGACCGTCAAAACGTGGAAACCGTATCAATCTACACCGATGACTGGGGAACAATTAAAAGATATTTCCGTAACGACAGGCGCGACAGATTTTGCAATTATTACGGGCTACAATAATCTGCAGTGCATAGACGTAGACACTAAAATTTTAGATGATGAGCAGGAACGCGTTTTTTTTGAAAGTAATTTTTTTGCACTGTTGCGCGACCATATACCCGACTTTGATAATAAAATAGCATTATACCGAACCCGCAGCGGAGGGTTTCATTTACTTTTCAGATGTAGAGAGATAGAGGGAAACAAAAAGATAGCACGGATCAGAGGTAAACAGGAGGCACTAATTGAAACGCGCGGAAAATACGGTTATGTAGTCGCCTATTTTGAGAATAAAGTTAGCGAACTGGACTATTCTCAAATCAAAGAAATTACACCGGAGGAACGGGAAGTTATTTTGTTTGTTTGCCGGATGTTTGATGAGGTTCCCGAACCACAGGAACCGCCTAAAAAAAAGAAAACAATTAGTACCACCGCTACATTATCCGCGTGGGACGATTTTAACCAAAATACAGACGTTTGGGATTTAATCAGGGATGAGTTTACTATTGTTGGAAAACGTGGTAAATACACGGCTATAAAACGGCACGGGGCGAAGTCTGCATATTCCGGTTATATTTTCGATAATGGAATTTATTTGTTTAGTACAGGTACACGATACCCCGCGCAAAAATTATTAACACCCTATCATATTTTAGCATATCAATATAACGGAGGGGATATAATAAAAACCGCTCAGGAACTTTATAAAATCGGTTACGGAGAACGTCGCGGGAAGATTAAAACCTGATATTCCTTAATAATTTAGGTTATTTTTGTAGCTGGGTGGAATAGATCGTAAAAGTACAGAAGTTTAGTTTTATGGCTAAACAATTAGAATTTGCGGACAATTACGCGCGCGCGAGGGGCAACGCTCAAAATATTTTAGTTTTCGGAAACCATAAAAAAAGATTTTTCTAAAGTCATTACGCGCGTATCAGATAGGGAGTTATTTAAAATTTAAAATATGGGACGCTGGGCAACATATCCAACCACTACCGACAGTTTACGCAGAATTGAAATATCATTTCTCAAAAAACACAATTACCTAAACCCCGACAGCACAAAATCAGGACAGATAATTTGGACGTCGCGCAATGGGGACAAAAATACGATCGGCATAATCGTAACGATGTTATCAGATCGAGGGAGCGCACGTCTGTACTACACCCACAACGAGGATAATAAAATAGATTACACCGTTCAACTGGTAACGCGCCCGTCCAATTTGGGGAAGGGCGTTATTTGGTTTTTTGTATGCCCCAAAACTGGGAAACTTTGCAGGAACCTATATTTGCATAGTGGTTATTTTCTGCACCGTTCCGCGTTCGGGTTAATGTATGAATGCCAAATAGAGAACAAAAGGATGAGGGTTTGCAGTAAATTAGGGAAATACTACCGCGATGATCCGTATCAGGAAATTTTCAGCAAACATTTTAAAAGATATTACAACGGCAAACCAACAAAAAGATATTCCCGCCTTAATAAATTGATAAATCAGGCAGGCGATCAGGAAATTTTAATGGCTGCAATGTTAGAAAGAATGGAACGCAGAGCGTTTAAAAAAACAGCTAAAAAATGACTAAAAACCAAACTGGTTCCCCAACGGTTCCCCTAGAAATAAAAAACGCCCTGATAATCAGAGCGTTAAAAGTAAATAAGTAGACCCACAGGGATTCGAACCCCAGATGACTGAACCAAAATCAGTAGTGTTACCGCTACACCATAGGTCTGTCCGTTTTAGTGGTGCAAATTTAATAATTTTTTCCAATTTAAAAAAAGTTTTCAGCCTAAAAAGTTAATTTTACGGTGAAATCATTGCTGTGTAATTATGATTATTGATTTTAAAGATCTGGATGTTAATAAGTTGAAGCCTGAAAACGATTTTGAAAAAAAGGTTATAAATTTTATCGAAGAATGGTTTTCCGATTCGGAAACGGTTTTGGTACAAACTTCGGGCTCTACAGGAACTGCAAAAATATTTGAAGCAGAAAAATCAAGAATGATCAATTCTGCGGTAAGTACCTGCAACTTTTTAGAATTAAAAGAAAATGATACGGCGCTGCTTTGCCTTCCGGTTGAATATATTTCAGGGAAGATGATGGTGGTGCGGTCTGTTGTGAGGAATTTAAAATTAAAGGTTAGTCACCCGTCCCTTAATCCGCTTATTGACTTACACGGGTATTCTGATTTCTGCGCAATGACGCCTTTACAGGTTGAAAATTCATTAGACAAACTGCATCTCCTCAAAAAAATCATCATCGGCGGGGCAGCGGTTTCTGAAAATTTGAAGCAGAAAATCTATGAAAGACTGGATTCCTCGCACAGTGAAACTAAAATTTATGAAACCTACGGCATGTCGGAAACGCTTTCGCATATTGCCCTGAAGGAGATTTTTCCCACAGAAGAAAAATTTTTTACGGCATTTGAAAATATTGAGATTTCACAGGATGAACGGGCCTGTTTAAAAATTTACGCACCGCAGCTGAATCCCGCCCTTTTACAGACCAATGATGTTGTGGAACTGATTAATGAAAAACAGTTCAGGTTTTTGGGAAGGGCGGACAATATCATCAATTCGGGTGGCGCAAAGATTTTTCCGGAGGAACTGGAAAAAACTGTAAAGCAGCATATTGCGAATGAAGCAGTATTCCTCGGAATTCCGGATGAAACTTTAGGACAGAAACTGGTTCTGGCTGTTGAAGGTAAAGAGGATGAAAAAATAAAATCAGTGGTTTCTAATATTAAGTTTGAAAAATCCTTTCACAAACCGAAAGGAATTATATTTGTAAATGAAATTCCCAGAACGCCCAACGGTAAGGTTAACCGACGGGAGCTTTTTGAGATTATAAAATCACATTAAACCGGTTACATCATCATGAAAGATTTCATCACAGAACTGACCTTTAAGACCTCCCGCAGCAGTGGTGCAGGCGGCCAGAATGTGAACAAGGTGGAAACTGCAGTGACCGTTATGTGGAATGTTGATGCCAGCACTTACTTTAGCGATGACGAAAAATTATTAATTCAGCAAAAACTAAAAAACAGAATCAACCAGGAAGGAATTTTGCAGCTGACCGTTACCGAATCGCGCACCCAACTTCAAAACCGAAAGATTGCCACCGAAAAAATCCTGGAACTGGTAAATAAAGCTTTAATCATCCCCAAGAAAAGGCTCAAAACAAAACCTGCGAAATCCCAGATCGAGAAGAGACTCAATACCAAAAAGAAACTGTCAGAAAAGAAAGAAAACCGCCGTTTCCGCCTGTAATATTGATTTTGAAAAGAAAAATCCGTATCTTTGACCAATTACTAAATTACTGTAAATAAAATGGTTGCGCACGTTTTTTGACGGTTTATAAAGATTCGGCAAAACTCTTGTCGGCGCTGCTTTATTTGCATACGGATGCTTTCCTGAAAAACTTCAAAGAGTTCGTGAGCTAAACCCTGTCTGATTCACGGCAGGGAACTACCGCAATTTTCAAATTTTTAATGATGCCTTACAATGGAGAAACCATCTTTCTCCGGGTGAATTATTGCAGGCATGCCCTAAATTTAAACCTAAAAAAATGACAGAACAGATTATATTAACGACAGGAATTTATGATGCGATAAAAGAACAATTAAGAAGAAAAAAGGTAAGTGCCGAAGAGGAAACCCGGCTTGCAGCGGAACTTAGAGGTGCGAAACAGGTTCTGAGAAGGGATTTGCCGGAGGATGTGGTAACCGTTGACCGCGTCGTGACGGTTAAGGACCATACCGCAAATGAAGAGCAGGAGTACATCTTCGTAGCATCAAACAAAGCGAAACCCAAGAAAAACAAACATTCCATTCTTTCGGATATTGCGCTTGCAACAGTGGGTTACAAGGTGGGTGATATCATCAACTGGCCTTTCAGAGACGGAGAACGCAAAATCGAAATCCTGAAAGTAGAAAACTGGGAAAACTAAATCCTCAGTTCAGATCAATGAAAAGTACAGCCAGCCCTGCCGGTTGTACTTTTTTATTGATATTTGGTAGATTTTTTGTCCGGATGTTAGGCAAGCATCTTATATTTGGTGGAATTTAATTTTAAATAAATATGAAGAAAAAACTACTGATACTGTCGGTTCTGGCAGGTACGGCAATGACATTTGCCCAACAAAAAATCACAATCATTCCGTCGGTTGGTTATGCATGGCGCGTGGCTAAAACAGCGGACAATATGGATGCTTCGCAAAAAGAATATGTGAAAGGCCTGAAATCGGGTTTCAATTTTGACATTGGTGCATACTATCGCGTCAATACATTAACTGGCCTTGGTATCAAATATAACCTTTATACTGCCTCGCATACCGGTGATTTCAATGTGGCTAATGAAAACATAATTTTAAATGATTTCAAAACAGACGACCGAATTTCATTCGTAGGCCCGGGATTCATTTACAGCAATTTCGAGGAGGATGTGAAGCATAGACTGTATTATGATATGGCAATTGGTTTGATCAGCTATGTTTCTAAAAATCAGTTTGTGGAAACAAAAGGCTCCAATCTCGGTCTTGCAGCGACCATTGGTTATATGTATGGAATTTCACCGGCAGTTATGATTGGTCCGCAATTTTCCTACACTGGTGGTGTCCTGAAAAAATATAAAATCAACGGCACGGAATATAAACCGAATGAAGGTGAATATGAAGGCCTCCACAGGGTGGCTGCAAGTTTGGGAGCAACATTCAGGTTTTAAAATTCTGCGGTTTCCAACTTCGGCATCAAAATCTTATCTTTGTTAAAATTTAAAAACAAAATGAGTTACACAGTTACAGAATTTCTCGAAAAATATTACCTGCACTTCAACGCTGCAGCGTTGGTAGATGCATCTAAAGGTTATGTAGCCCACCTGAAAGACGGCGGCAAAATGATGATCACCCTTGCCGGCGCAATGTCAACCGCCGAACTTGGGAAAATTCTTGCTGAGATGATCCGCCAGGACAAAGTGCATATCATCTCCTGTACTGGGGCCAATCTGGAAGAGGATCTGATGAATCTTGTGGCGCATTCACATTACAAGAGGGTGCCGAATTACAGAGACCTTACGCCTCAGGAAGAATGGGATCTTCTGGAAAAAGGGCTTAACCGTGTAACTGATACCTGTATCCCTGAAGAAGAAGCTTTCAGAAGGCTGCAGAAACACATCGTAGAAATCTGGAAAGACGCCGAAGCGAAGGGTGAAAGGTATTTCCCGCATGAATATATGTATAAAATGCTGCTTTCAGGCGTGTTGGAACAGTATTATGAAATCCCGAAAGAAAACTCCTGGATGCTGGCTGCGGCAGAGAAAAACCTTCCCATCGTGGTTCCGGGCTGGGAAGATTCCACGATGGGCAATATCTTCACGAGCTACTGTATTAAGGGCGAACTGAAGCCTTCTACCGTGAAGTCCGGTATTGAATATATGATGTTCCTGTCCGACTGGTATCCGAAGAATTCCGGTGGCAAGGGCGTTGGTTTCTTCCAGATTGGTGGTGGTATCGCCGGAGATTTCCCGATTTGCGTGGTGCCGATGCTTTACCAGGACCTTGAAATGACGGATATTCCGTTCTGGTCGTATTTCTGCCAGATTTCAGACTCCACGACCTCTTACGGGTCCTATTCAGGAGCAGTTCCAAACGAGAAGATCACCTGGGGCAAACTCGATATCACTACACCGAAATACATCGTTGAAAGTGATGCAACCATCTGTGCTCCGCTGATGTTCCAGTATATTCTGGAAAATTCTTAAAACGAAGAATTTAGTTTATAAATAAGGCACTCAAAATTTTTGGGTGCTTTTTTTTATGTGGAGCAGGATGTATTCAGCATCATTGAACTTCCGGGCCGGCTTTCCGCTGCAATCTTTTTGTTTTCTGGAAAAAACAAAAAGGATTTTCGCTGCAATCCGGGCTATGATGGCCGTTTCGGTGTTTCAGATGCCGTCCTATCGCTACAGTTTAACTTTTTTGGCGCTCGCTTCGCTCGCGCCATCCAACATCAAAAACTCCAGTCACCTCTCAAGTAAAAAAATCCTAAATTTGAAAGATGAACAGTCTTTTCAAACAGCAGGTATTTGAAATAATCCGCTTAATACCCGAAGGGAGAGTGACCACTTACGGAGCCATTGCAAAAGCGGTTGGTTATCCCAAGCATGCACGCCATGTCGGCAATGCACTTCGGAGTTATGATGAAGATTTTCCGGCACACCGGGTTTGTAATTCATCAGGTAGAATCACGGCCAGCTGTCTCGCCGGGTTCACCGAAAAATTAAACAGAGAAGGTGTAGCAGTGAGAGGCGATAAAATTCAGAATTTTAAGGTTATTTTTTGGAATCCGATGGAGGAACTTTGAATCCAGCAGGGATGTCAAATCCTTGAAGGATTGATACGGATAAAATCGGCGCGGGCTTTGCCCGCGCCGCAACTTTATTATAGAGCAGTCTATTTGCTCAACTGCTGATAGCTTCTCGCAATAAAATCTGAAAGTTCTTTTCCCTTCAAAAGATTTTGAGAAAGTTTCGCCAAATCCAGGGCATGTTTAATTTTCATTTCTTTAGCATCTTCATCGGTACTGTTCAGGATATCGGAAGCCAAATCACTGTTGGTATTCACGATCAGATTATACATCTCCGGAAAGCCGTTCATTCCGAACATTCCACCTCCGCCTGTCGCCTGCATATCTTTCATCCTTCTCATAAATTCGGGCTGGGTAATCAGGAATAAGGCTTCAGAGCTGTCTAAATCTTCCATCTGAACGGTGAATTTTTTATCGTTTACCGTTTCCTCGATGCTTTTCTTTAGGGTTTCCTTTTCCTCGTCTTTGAGTTTGGAAATGGCGGTATCCTCTTTTTTGATCAGATTGTTGATGTGATCCGCATCTACTCTTGCAAAAGAAATTTTCTCTTTCGCCGATTCCAGTTTCTGGATCAGGTGCGGCACAATTGGCGAATCAAGAAGCAGTACTTCGTAACCTCTTTCCTTCGCTGTTTCAATGTAAGAATGCTGTGCATCCGCGTTGGTCGCATACAAGATGACTAAGTTTCCGTCCTTATCGGTCTGTGCAGTTTTGATTTTTTCTTCCAGCTCATTCCAGAGATAGTATGTTCCCTCGGTGTTTGGGTAGAGAGCAAATTTATCAGATTTTTCAAAGAATTTCTCTTCGCTGATCATTCCGTATTCAATCACAATTTTAATGTCGTTCCATTTTTGCTCGTAATCTTCACGGTTTTCGTTGATGAGCGATACCATTTTGTCGGCTACTTTTTTCGTGATGTACGATGATATTTTTTTCACTGCACCGTCTGCCTGAAGGTAAGATCTGGATACATTCAGCGGAATATCAGGAGAATCAATCACACCTCTCAACAGCATTAAAAAATCCGGAACAATACCGTTGACTTCATCGGTGACAAATACCTGATTCTGATATAGCTGAATTTTGTCTTTTTCGATATTCAGGTTGTTACTCAATTTAGGGAAGAAGAGAATACCGGTAAGGTTGAACGGATAATCCACATTGAGGTGGATGTTGAAAAGCGGTTCTTCAAACTGCATCGGATACAGTTCGTGATAGAACTTTGCATAGTCTTCACGGTTGAGTTCCGCAGGGGGTTTCGTCCAGGCGGGATTGGGGTTGTTTACGATCCGGTCAACTTCTACAGTTTCGGGTTTTGCATCATCAGGCGCGCCTTCAGGTAATGGAAGGGTTTGTGTGGTACTTCCAAATTTAATCGGCACCGGCATGAATTTGTTGTACTTGGTCAGGAGTCCAAGTATGCGCTGTTCATCTAAAAACTCGGTGGAATCTTCCGCAATGTGCAGAATAATTTCCGTGCCCCGCTCCTGTTTTGCATCGGTTTCTTCGAGTGTAAATTGTGGACTGCCATCGCAGATCCACAAAACCGCCGGTTCGTCTTTATACGATTTGGTAAGGATTTCTACTTTGTCGGCCACCATAAATGCGGAGTAGAACCCTAACCCGAAATGCCCGATTATTCCCGAGTCTTTTGCAGAATCTTTATATTTTTCGAGAAATTCTTCAGCGCCGGAAAATGCAACCTGATTGATGTATTTTTCTACCTCATCAGCCGTCATTCCAATTCCTTGGTCGATGATGTGCAATGTTTTGTTTTCTTTATCAATTTTTACTTCAATCTGTGGATTGCCATACTCCACTTGGGCTTCGCCAATGGAGGTCAGATGCTTAAGTTTAAGTGTTGCATCGGTGGCATTGGAGATCAGTTCGCGAAGAAAAATTTCGTGATCACTGTAGAGAAATTTCTTAATCAGTGGAAAAATATTCTCTACCGAAACATTAATATTTCCTTTTGTCATGATAATAATTTTTGATTGATTACCGGGGTAGACTCAAAAAAAAGACCATCAGGAGAAGTGTGACAAAGTGGCATTGAATGGTGGAAATACAAAAAAAAACAGCACCAAAGAGATGCTGTTTTCTGCTTATTTTAATCTTAGATTATTTATTTTTTTATAGCTTCTTTTACTTTGTTTTCAAGTTCTTCAGCCAGTTCCGGGTTGTCGCGCAGAACGTCTTTCACGGCGTCACGTCCCTGTCCCAGTTTGGTGTCTTCGTAGCTGAACCATGAACCGCTTTTCTTCACGATGCCCATTTCAACAGCTGTATCCAGAATTTCTCCGCTTTTGGAAACACCTTCGCCATACATAATATCAAATTCAGCCATTTTGAAAGGTGGCGCTACTTTGTTTTTCACGATTTTTACTTTTACGCGGCTGCCCACAGCTTCGTCGCCCTGTTTAATCGGAGCGCTCGCTTTGCGAATGTCAATTCTTACAGATGCATAGAACTTCAGTGCGTTACCGCCGGTTGTAGTTTCCGGGTTGCCAAACATTACGCCTATTTTTTCCCTCAACTGGTTGATGAAGATTACTGTACATTTCGTTCTGGAAATGGTTGCCGTAAGTTTTCTCAGCGCCTGCGACATCAGTCTTGCATGCAGTCCCATTTTAGAATCGCCCATTTCTCCTTCGATTTCCGCTTTCGGCGTCAGGGCTGCTACCGAGTCGATAACCACGATATCAACAGCTCCCGAACGGATCAGGTTGTCTGCAATTTCCAACGCCTGTTCACCATTATCAGGCTGGGAAATGATCAGATCATCAAGGTCGATTCCCAGTTTTGCTGCGTAATGCCTGTCGAAAGCGTGTTCCGCATCAATAAACGCTGCGATGCCGCCCTGTTTTTGTGCTTCTGCAATGGCGTGAAGTGTCAGGGTTGTTTTACCGGAAGATTCGGGACCATAAATTTCGATGATCCTTCCTTTCGGATATCCGCCAACACCAAGGGCGATATCCAAACCGAGCGAACCGGAAGGAATAACTTCAATGGAAGTGTCCACAGAATCGTCACCCAAAGTCATTACGGTGCCTTTTCCGTAGGTTTTATCCAGTTTTTCAAGCACCAGTGCCAGTGCTTTCTTTTTATCGTCTGCTGTACTCATTTAAAAGGTATATTTGAACAAAAATAAGGAATTAATATTTGATGAACTCCGTAATGTGGATAAATTTTGTAGCAATATAATTTCCCTAAGTTTCATTAGGTTTAATAATCTGGATTACCATCAGAAACAGTCTGTGTTTTAAGGTAAAATTTATCCGCCGCTGCTTTTTTATTCCACAAAAAAGAGTAATTTAGTGTAAGAAAAAAGCATCGGCTTCGTTTGGTCGAAATTGAACATTCAGTTCCATTTAGCCCGCACTTCGCAAATGCTTTTTCCGTTAGGCGTAATTTTACAAGATAAAACATGACAAAAAAGGAATATATTGAATTTTTAGGATTTAATGAAAATCCATTCCAATATACTAATGCAGATAATGAATCAAATTTATTAGATAAATATTTTATTGCTCCAGATTATTTTGAGGATGTTTGGGGTGATCCAGATTCTCCAGCATCAAACATAATTTATGCTCCAAGAGGAGGGGGTAAAACCGCGCAAAGATTAATGATTGAAAAACGTGCAAAGGAATTTGATAATATTCTGACTATCACTTATACAGATCATGATTTGACAAACTTTAGGACTGCAGATGAAATTACTTTATCATATCATTTAGAATATTTAAACAGGTTGATGTTACTTGCTTTTTTCAATAGGCTTGGAGAATTGGAAGAATATCAATTTATGTATAAGTTTAAATTTGAGGAACGCCAGTTCCTATATAAATTATGTCGAATTTATTTATTTGATACTCCTGCTTCTTTTCCGAAACAAGCAATCAATTCTTTAAAAAGATATGAAGATTATGCACTCGATATTTGGAAAAAATTTAAAGAACCAATTGCTGAAATTGTAAAGTCAGTTTCAAAGGCTAAAGGTGTCGAAATTGATATATCAAAAATTGAAATTGATAAAAAGTTGCAAATGTCGCATAAAGATAACTTTTTAAATATCAAAGAATTATTACAGAAATTAGGAGTTTCGACAATTTATATTTTAGTTGACAAAGTAGATGAACAAAATTTAACAGGTAATGATCCTAAAGCTAGTTATCAATTTATTTCAGAATTGATTAGAGATTTAGAACTTTTAGAAACTAGTGGCGTTGCCTTTAAGTTTTTCTTATGGGATGCTTTAAAACCATATTGTGTCAAGGACGCAAGACCTGACAGATTATTTTCATATTCTTTAGAGTGGGATTATCCACAAATAAGAAATATGCTAAACAAAAGATTAGCTGCATATAGCTCAAGTAGAATTACTGATGCAGCAACTTTATTTGATGAAACTAAAGGCTTAGGAAGAACCATATTATTTTCAGAGTTTTCTCCCAGAGATTGTATAAGAATCTGTAATCGAATTCTATCTGAACAATTTAAGTCGGATAAAACATCAAAAGTTTTTCGGATTCCCGTCATAAATAATTCAATTGACATGTTCTGCAAAGAAAAAATTGATGAATTTTTGCAAAATGATAATAACAAGAGATACCTTGCTAAAACGAATTGTGCATCATTCACAATTGAGGATTTGGTTTCAAAAAAAGTTGCAGCAGATTCACCAGCAATTCGCAACATCATTAATCCATGGACGGCTTCAAATCTCGTAAAAAAAATTGGTTTAGTAACTAGATCAAATAAGAAAGCTGTCAATGAGTATGCTTTTACTGATATTAGAATGGCTAGGTTTGCATGTAATTCTTTGAATATGGAAGAATTTATTTTGACAAAAGTTAAGAGATGTCATACAGATATTTGCAAAAAATTTGCGTATAGAGATTTTGAACGAAAAAAATATTCTTGCTTGGACTGTGGAACGGAATTATAAAAAAAACTACGCCTAATAACTAAGCTTTCGTCTTGTCCGCAGGACACAAGATGAAAGCCCGTTGAACGGAATCTCCGGTAGCTTTTCAAGAGCATTATGGTCCTCTTATGGGGATGTCGTTTTTGGAATTTAGATATATAGTTGCTCCCAAAGTTTGGACAGCAAATCTTAAAAGTTAAGTTTGATTTTGTGTGTTTTGAAGGTAGCAGTTTTGCAAATTTCCACATAGGAAAAATCCTTTCAAAGATTTTTCCGTGTAATGTGAGAATGTGTAAAACTGTTTCAATAGTTTTAATAATGAAAATCCTTAGGCGAATGTCTGATATAATCATCAAGCACTTTCATCTGGTTTTTGTTGCCTAATTCTACGTGTTTGCGGTAGTTTTCAGGATTTTTGAGGTCAAAATATTTCTGTGCGAGTCCATTCGCCTGAATAATCAGTTTTGGAAAGGCTGAAACAAATCTTGGTTTGGGAATTTCAAGACGTTCATTGATTTCGGGATCGAGCAGAAACCGGTTCATGCTCTGATGCAACCGCAGCAGTAATTTTCGCTGGAACTGAAATTTGTAAATTGTATTGGTAAGGTTTTCTTCAAGCAAAGCTCCGGCAAGCTGCACCGAGTCTTCGTCTGCCTCATCCTGCAAAGAGCTCCACAGATAAAGCTGTTCTACAGCCTGTTCCACATTTTCAGGAAGATATTCTTCAGGAATTCCCAAAAGATAACTGACGTATTTCCACAGGTGGAAAACGCCTTTTTCTTCTTCCGGTGAAATTTTGATGCCCAATTTCTTTAAACCCTGCATAAACACAAGAGAAAATCCCGTGTAGGTCGCAATCATATCCCACCAGTTGATCGGTTCGCCCCATTTTTCGTAATCCCAGTCAGGGACTTTCTTTTTGATGGTCAGCCGGGCATAAGAATGCATCAGCCGCGTTCTTACGATCAGCTGGTAAGCTTCGGAATTGATTTTCAAAGCGTTTTCGCGCGTGACGTGAACCCAGAATTCAAGCGTGTCTTTCAGTCTTTTAACCGCACCTTTTTTCAGTGCGCCGGTGAAAACCAGGGGTTTGTTGAGATAAGCATAATCGTAACCGCCCATCAAAGAGAAATCCCGGAGAACAATCATTGCATTGGTTCCCGTCCGCATATTGAATCTTGCGCCGGTATTTGCCAAATCTTCGTCAAACCAATGGGGAATGTGCTGCATTTGCAGAAACATTTTTTTCAGGCTTTCCGGGGCGTCGTCGGTTTCTGAGATTTGATTTGTGGTCCATTTTTGTACGATAGCGGTGGCCTCGTTGTACGGAAGTTTTAAGTAGGTGTCTTTTACAGCTTCGTCTCCCAGATGATCCACTTCGTGATAGAGGTGTGCGTATTTCTTAAAATTTTGAATGTCGGGTTTTTTACCGGCCCAGACGATAAGTTCTTTGCCGTTGCCTTCGTTCCAGTATTTTTGGAAATGTTGGCTGTTGTGAAATGTTGGTTTTGCCTGCATTATTTCTGTTTATAGAGTAAATAGGTGGTGATTGCGGTGACTAAAATTTGCGGAAATAGTGATAAGCCGCCAAAACTTCCGCCCGTCTGGAAAAATCCGTAACTACCGATGCTTGCTGAGACTCCCGTGGGATAATCGACACTGTTTGGGATTTTTAAAAACAACTGTATAACAATAATTGAAATGACGTAAAATATTGAGGTATAACCGAAGGTTTTGTATAAGTTTTTAGTTTCTGAAATTAAAATGAGTGCGATAATGAAAGGCGGCGCAGTAACGAGATGATAAATTATTTTTTCCAGAAAAGTTGGCGTTGCATCCGAAAAAACCAGTTCGCGTACGGCAAACTCGGAGGCGGTGATCTGTAAAATGAAAAAAATGACGGTGATTAGGATTTTCATTTTATATTAATTTGGGATGTTTCTGCAATTTTTACGCCGTATTTTCCGCAATAGGGATAGTAACGGAAATCCTTTTTTGGTGGCTGAGGTTCCCGAAGCTGCCAAAAAAGATTGCAGTGGATAGCCCGACCCGGGGTGCTGCCACAGGGGTTGGCAAGGGGATTGCCCACATTGATAATACGATGAGACTGCTTCGCTTCATTTGAAATGAGGATTTGTACTTTGATATGTTCACTAAGATGATTAAGAGTTTTTCATTTGCTTTCTACTTTATCAAAAAAAACCTCCCGAAAAATCGAGAGGTCTGGAGTTTATGATATTGCGTATGATTATAAAGATGCAGCGTGTACCAAAAGGTCAGTAAGTTTGTTGGAATAACCGGTTTCGTTATCATACCAGGAAACTACTTTCACGAAAGTTGGTGACAGCATGATGCCCGCGTCTTTATCGAAGATTGAAGTCCTCTTGTCGCCGATGAAGTCCTGAGAAACCACAGCATCTTCAGTATAACCGAGGATTCCTTTCAGCTCGCCTTCTGATGCGGCTTTCATCGCTGCAGAGATTTCGTCGTATGAAGTCGGTTTTTCAAGTCTTGCAGTAAGGTCCACTACAGAAACGTCAGCAGTTGGTACTCTGAAAGACATACCAGTGAGCTTTCCGTTTAGGGAAGGAATTACTTTGCCAACCGCTTTTGCAGCACCTGTAGATGAAGGGATGATGTTCAATAAAGCTGAACGGCCACCTCTCCAGTCTTTCATAGAAGGTCCGTCAACAGTTCTTTGTGTTGCGGTAGTAGCGTGTACGGTAGTCATCAAACCTTCTGCAATACCAAAATTATCGTGCAGAACTTTTGCCAAAGGTGCCAGACAGTTGGTAGTACAGGATGCGTTTGAGAAGATTTTCACGTCATCGGTAAGTTCTTTGTGGTTGACCCCCATTACGAACATCGGCGTATCGTCTTTTGACGGAGCAGAAAGAACCACTTTTTTTGCACCCGCGTTCAGGTGAGCTTCTGCAGTATCTTTAGAAAGGAATAAACCTGTAGATTCCACGATGTAATCTGCGCCTACTTCGTTCCATTTCAGGTTATTAGGGTCTCTTTCAGAAGTTACTCTGATTTTCTTTCCGTTGACAATAAGGTCGTTACCTTCAATCTGGATATCACCGCTGAATCTGCCGTGTACTGAATCGTATTTCATCATGTACGCCATGTATTCAGCGTTGATAAGGTCGTTGATACCAACGATTTCGATGTTGTCTCTCTCGAGCATCGCATTGAAAACTAACCCTCCGATTCTCCCGAATCCGTTAATACCTACTTTAATTGTTGACATAAGTTGAAAATTTATTAGATTAATTATTTTGTTTACAGTGCTAATATCTCTGAAATCTGAAGCAGATCCTGATTGATTTCGTTGTGTTTCTTGATGGCGTCTTCGATTGGCGTGTAAACCAGCTGATTGGAACGTATACCGGCCATCACATTGGTAAGGCCTTTCATCAAGCCGATGACAGCTCCGTAACCAAGCCTTGAGGCCAGAACACGGTCAGCGCAGCTAGGCGAACCGCCTCTCTGGATATGTCCTAAAATTGCCACACGGATATCGTAATCAGGAAACTTTTCTTTGGTTTTATTGGCCAGTTCGTAAGTGCTTGCCAGGGTTTCACCTTCAGCGATTACGACAATACTTGAATTTTTGCCGCGCTTTTTGGCTTTTTCAAAATTCCTGAAAAGGTCTTCCAGGCTGTCATTGCGTTCAGGGATCAAAATATCTACTGCTCCGGTTGCTATACCACTGTTCAGGGCGATGAATCCGGCATCGCGGCCCATCACCTCAATAAAGAAAACACGGCTGTGTGAAGTTGCGGTATCACGGATTTTATCGATGGCTTCCATCGCTGTGTTAAGCGCTGTATCGAAGCCGATGGTGAAGTCTGTACCGAAAATGTCGTTATCAATGGTTCCGGGCACCCCGATTACTTTAATGCCATGCTCTTCACTGAAAATCTGTGCTCCGGTGAATGTACCGTCACCACCGATGCAGACCAAAGCCTCAATGCCCTGTTGCTGGCAGTTTTCGAATGCTTTTTTGCGGCCTTCCGGTGTCTTGAATTCCATTGAGCGGGCAGATTTCAGAATGGTACCGCCCAAATTGATGATGTTACTTACGGAACGGGGTCCCATCTTGGTAAAATGACCTTCAATCAGTCCGTTATAACCTTCTCTCACTCCAACCACTTCAATACCGTGGAAAATTGCGGTTCTCACTACGGCGCGGATCGCGGCATTCATTCCCGGCGCATCGCCTCCTGAGGTGAAAACTCCAATCTTTTTTACTCTGGAATTCGTCGTCATATTTCCTTATTTCTGATGAGTAGCAAATTTACAAATTTTACCCCATATGACATTCATGATTTAAGGCAGGACGTTATTTAATAATTGTTTAACTTTGCCCGATGCTGAAAAATAAATCCATACAGAAATATATATCGCTGCTTCTGGTGTCGGTATATGCTTTCGTAGTCCTGTTTTCGGCAAAATTCCATCACCATTCGCACGGTTTTTTTCAGGATGGTGGGTTTTCAAAAACTGAAAAATCCGTCAGCAGTTTTTCAAAAATTACAGGCCCGAACGATTGTGTGGCCTGCCACTTTTTAACCCATAAAATATCTTTTTCTCCGGAAGAATTTGCCTATCGGATTTTTCCTGCTGAAGAAGGTTCACAGTACGAAACATTTTATCTGTGCAGGGAGTTCTCTTCTGATCTGCGCTATTTTTACCTTCGGGGGCCGCCGGTTTTTTTCATTTAAAAAAATTCTTATTCAAATGATTATGGTTCTGCATATTGATGCAGGGCTTGATGTATTTTAAATAATTTTAAATGAAATTACTATTAAATTTCGTGTGTTTCCTTGTGGGAATTACACTTTTTAATGCCCAGAAAACGTACACAGTTTCGGGAACAGTACAGGATTTTCATGACAAAACTTTCCTGAAGGATGCCCGAGTAACCATCGGTGAAAAGTCGACGATTACCGATGCGCAGGGAAGGTTTACCATTAGGGGTATTTCTGAAGGAAAACATAACCTTGCTGCCATGCACCCGGCATGTGAACCGTTTTCGGAAGTGATTGAAGTTTCAGAAAATCTGCACATAACTTTAAGCCTCGAGCATCACATCCACGATATCGAAACGGTGGCCTTGCACCGCCGGCAAACGTCTGCGGGTCTGACGACTGTGAAAACGCTGGATCACAGTACAATTGCCAGGAATTCAACTGAAAATCTGGGAAATATCTTACAGCGAATCTCAGGCGTCAGCACCTTGAAAACCGGAAACAGCATATCGAAACCTGTAATTCACGGGCTTTATGGGAGCCGCATCTCGATCATCAATAACGGTGTGAGGATGGCAGAACAGGAATGGGGCGTGGAACATGCGCCAAGCATTGAAACTACCAATTTTGAGAGGATCAATGTCATAAAGGGTTCAGGAACACTGAAATACAGTGGCGATGCTGCGGGCGGTGTAGTGGTTCTGGAGCCCAAAATCTTTCCTGCAAGAGATTCCATCATGGGCGAAGTTTTAATCTCCGGAATTTCGAACGGGCGGGGTGCTAAAGTTGGCGCAGATTTGGCAAAAATCTGGCAAAACCGGTGGTTTGTGCACGGTGCCGGGACTTATCAGAAACTTGGCGATTTGTACATCCCTCACCATACGCTGCAAAATACCGGAACGGAGGAACATTCGATGAATTTTTCCTTTGGTAACCGGAATTTTGTGCAGGGTTTTGAAGCCAGCTACAGCGGCATCAGCCAGAATTTTGGAATTTTCAGAGGGTCGCATTTGGGTGGACCGGAAGATTTCTACAATGCGGTTGCCAAGGGAAATTCTGTGGCTTATTATGATGATTTCCGGTACAAAATCACGAATCCAAAGCAGGAAGTCAGCCATCACATTGCCAAACTTGAAGCTTATAAAAGGTTTTATGGTTTTGGTAAACTGTCATTTCACTATTCTTTTCAGTTGAATAACCGGAAAGAATATGATTTGCGGAGAGGTGAACTGAATGATTTGCCATCGATGGATCTGCGTCTGATAACGCATCAGGCAAAACTGGAACATCTCATTGAGCGCGAAAAATGGCAGCTGGAAAGCGGAATTTCAGGCGCGCTGCAGGATAATTATCCGAATCCCGCCACGCAGGCAAGACGGCTGATCCCGGATTATTACCGCTATGATGCAGGCCTGTTTTCAGTTTTTCAGTACCGATTTTCAAAAAAGCTGAATGCTGAATTTGGTGCCCGGTATGACTTTAACCGATATGATGCCTACAAATATTACGATGAAAACGAATGGGAGAGAAGGTTTGAAAATCTTTTTTCAAACTTTGTGATCAAAAGAAGCGGCAGCAGAGTGCTGACGAGGCCGGTGCTGGATTTTCACAATATTTCTGCAAATGCGGGAATCAAGTACAGACCCGGCCAGAACTGGGATTTAAGTGTGAATGTTTCCCGGGCAAGCCGTACACCAAATGCGGCGGAGCTTTTTGCGGACGGGCTTCACCATTCGGCGGCGATTATTGAACGCGGTGATTTATCAATCAGGAAAGAGGAAGTTTATCATTTCAGTCTTTCAGCAAAGGGGAGAATTCCGGTGTTGAAAGGACTTGAGGTAGAAATAAATCCATATCTGATGACTTCTGACAATTTCATTAACCAGGTGCCGACGGGAATCCAGAATTCAAACCGGGGGATCTTTATGATCTGGGATTATCTTCAGACCAAAGCAAGGATTTATGGCGTAGATGCAGATCTGGAACTGAATTTTACAGATAATTTCAAGTGGAATTCTCAGGTTTCAGCATTGCGTGGCGATGACCTGAAAAATGATGAACCGCTGATCCTGATGATGCCGTTAAATTTCAAAAACTCCCTGGAATTCAGCTTAGGAAAACCGTCGAAATTATATTTCACTCTGGAAAATGAAACTTTCCTGAAACAAAACCATTTCCCGGTCCGGAATGTAAACCTGGACCTGATCGAAAGTGGTCAACTGGTCACCAGAACTCTGGATACTTCCACACCGCCGGCAGGGTACAGTGTTTTTAATGCTGCTGCAGGAATGGATGTTTTCAGAAATTTCAATGTCAATTTCAGAATCAATAATCTTTTGAATACAGAATACCGCGATTATCTCAACAGACTGAGGTTTTTCGCACCGGAATTGGGCAGAAGCCTGATTCTTACCCTTAAATATAACTTTTAAACAATTAAAATTTAATCAAAATGAAAAACATATTTAATCTGATCTTAGTTATTTTCGCTTCACTTTTCATCCTTTCCTGCCGTAACGCGGACGATGTTCCGGAAGATATTCACGAGCATGAAGAAATCGAAAAAATTACACTGACCGTAACTGAAAAATCCAATGCTGCGAATGTGCAGACCGTGAATTATATCGGGGGAAATGCTGATAAGGCACTTACCCTACAAAACGGAAAATCTTATCTGGTAAGCGTTGATTTTTTCCATAAGCATGATGACCATTATCACAGTATGCTTGATGAGATCATTAAAGAAAAAGATGAGCACTTCATCGTTTTTGAATTTGCAGGAATTGGTGCGAACTTAGTGAGGGCAGCGGATGACATTGTAAGAACTGACGGTAAAAAATTAGGTGTAAAAACGGAATGGAGCATCAATTCAGCACCATCAAACGCGAAGGTGAGCCTTAAACTTTTTCATACGCCAACGTCAGTAGATCAAAATTATCCTTCTGCCACAAACCAGCTTGGGAAAATGACCGGGGGTGAAGCGGATGTAAATGCCCTGATCAGCATTCAGTAATTAGGATATTCATCATTATTTCAAAATGCGGCAGTAATCTGCCGTATTTTTTTATAAACAGTTTGCTGATTATTAAGCATTTTTTAATAAAAAATTCCTATTTTTGCGAACCAAAATTTTAATAAAAACAATATTTAAAAATAATGAAGGTTACAGCACAAAATCACGATGAGGTAAGTGCATTGCTTACGGTTACAATAGACAAGGCTGATTATAAAGACAAAGTGGAAAAACAGCTGCACAACTATGCTAAAAATGCGCAGGTGCCAGGTTTCAGAAAAGGAAAAGTTCCGATGAGCATGGTAAGAAAGCAGTATGAGGCTCCAGTTTCTTTCGAGGAGATCAACAAGCAGGTTTCTGAAGCGCTGAACAACTATGTAAACGAAAACAACCTGAAGCTTGTGGGCCAGCCGGTACCGGTGCCAGTGGATGATTTGGACTTTAATGCAGAGCAGCTTTCTGTAGCTTTCGAGGTGGGTTACGAACCGGATTTCAAAATTGATCTTGCTAAATACGAAGCGCCACACTATAAAGTAGAAGCTTCTGATAAAGAAATCGGGCAAAGCATCGAAAACATGCAGAAGAGATTTGCTGAGAGAGAGGAGCAGGAAAAAATCGGTAAAGATTCTTATGTAACACTTCAGGTTTCGCAGGTTGTAGAGGCTGATGCAGAAGGCGAGCACCATCACCATCCTAAGACAGTTACGATAAGCAAAGACAATAAAGAAGCTTATGACCTGGTGAAAAAACTTAAGAAAGACGAAACCCTTAAGGTTTCTAAAGCTGATGTTCAGGCTAACGAAGAATTGGCAAAACAGCTTGGTTTCTCGAAGGATGAGGCGGAGCACCTTCACCACGATGAGCTTGAAGTGAAAGTGGTTGACATCTACGGACTGAAGCTCCACGAGCTGAACCAGGAATTGTTTGATAAAGTTTATGGTGAAGGAAACATTACATCGGAAGAAGAACTTAGAAATAAAGTGAAAGCTGAGCTTGACGAGTTCTTCCAGCAGAATGCAGACGTACATTTCGTCAACAAAATCCTGGAGCAGGTTAACGAAAAGGAGGAAGTAAAACTTCCGGAAGCGTTCCTTACAAAATGGTTAATGTTCAGCAACCAGAACATCACTTCCGAAGAGCAGGCTAAAGAAGTTCTGGAAGCCGAAAAAAATCAGGTGAAGTACCAGATCATCGAAGGGAAACTGATGAATGACAACGATATTAAGTTGGATTATGCTGATGTGTTGGCACAGGCAGAACAGTTGGTGAGAAACCAGCTGGCCATCTACGGAATACACCATTTACCGGATGAAGAAATCCAGAAATACGCTGTGGAGATGCTGAAAGACCAAAACCGGATTCAGCAGATCTCTTCAGAAGTAGCCATGTCTAAACTGAAAGACGTTATTCTTGAAAAAGCGACTAAAAAAGAAACTGCCATTTCTCATGATGAGTTTTTGGAAGAGCTTAAGAAATAAAAATTTAAAGACTAATATTGTAAACCGCTGAAATTTCAGCGGTTTTTTAGTTTTGTTAAAAATTAACATATTTTAACAAAATTATATTTGCTTAATTTTAATTTTAATTTTAACAACATAAATAATAAAACAAATTAATAATAACCTGTTGTGCATTTAGCACAAATTAACTTTTAGTTTATTTAAACTTCTTTTAAACACGAAGAAATTCAGGTATTGAATCATTGTGAAAGAAGTTATTTTTGACACTATTCTTGTCGCAAGACCTTGAAAGGTTTTTGCAAAGTTCGTGTTTATGGTGAACTGTCCGCACAGTTGCGAGATATTGGTTTCAATTCTCTTTCTTATTTTTGATTTCGTCCTTGAAAACTCCACAAAACCATGTTGATTCCTGCGCATAGGAACCGAAAGGTTAATCTTGGAGAAATTGAATAAATCCACTTGCAATTCTTTGCTGATATATCCTCTGTCTCCGATTAATAAACAATTTTGAAAATTTTCTTTAATATCGAAAAGATAATTTACATCGTGGACATTTGCGGGCGAAAAATCAAAAGAGTGAAAGATTCCATTCTTATCACAAACTGCATGTAGTTTATAGCCAAAATATCTTGACTTCTGCGCCGCACAATATCCAAATGCAGGTTTGATTTCATCCGTAGAGCAAATTGCGGAACGATTTGCCCTGCTTATTTTACATATTTCAATGGGTGTTGAATCCACAATGAAGACGTCGGTAAAGTCTGCAAACTTTCCGCTCAGAGTTTCCCGAATTTTCTCAATGTAAGGGAAAAGTTTTCTTTTCCTTCTGTTATATACGCTTCTTTCTATCTTTTCGTCCAAACCAGTTCCCGAAATACACCTAAACAACTGTAGTTCAGAGTTAATCGACATGTATTCTGCGGTAATATTAAGTGCCACAAGTTCCAAGTCGGACATTTTTGGAAGTCTGATTTGCTTCTTAGTGGTGATATGGTTGCAGGTTTTTGTCAATTCTTTTAAAATAATTTCGTAGTTTTGAATGAGATTGTTCATGTATTTAATGGCTTGGTAACCAATTAAATATACGATTTTTTAATCAAATGAACAATCTTTTTTCTTTTTAATTTCTAAATGCACAACAGGTTAATAATAGCTTTTTCAAAAATTATATGCTTATTTCAGGCTTAATGACTATTGCTTTCATTATTTCGTTGTTTATGAAGGGTGTATATTATATCGGTGTATTACAAGATTTGGGTCTTATGGTAATAGTGAGTGCTATTATCTATTATTTGAAGAAAAATTATCCTTTACTTAAGAATATATAAAATGTATTTTTTATGAAAAACCTTTAACCGCCGATTTTTCAGCGGTTTTTTTATGTAAACTTTATAAGATATTTAACAGTTTTTATTTTGTCGCATATTATTTTTAATCATTATCTTAGGCTCGTACTAAAAACCCAATTTTTAATGAAAAAACTATTATTATCGTTCTCACTGTTTCTTTTTATGGTGGGAAGTTTAATCGCACAGAACGTTCCGGTCGACAATTCGGTCAGGATCGGCACTCTGCCCAACGGGATGAAATACTACATCCGCAAAAATGTAAAACCTGAGAAAAAAGTGGAGATGCGCCTTGCCATCAACGCAGGCTCCGTGCTTGAGGATGAGTCTCAGCTTGGCCTTGCCCACTTTATGGAGCACATGAACTTCAACGGAACTAAAAATTTTCCGGGAAACAAATTGGTTGATGCCCTGCAGTCGGTAGGGATCAAGTTTGGCCAGCACCTGAATGCTTATACGAGCTTCGACGAAACTGTTTACATGCTCCCGGTACCGCTAGACAAGCCAGGGAATCTTGACCTGGGCCTCAAAGTAATGGAAGACTGGGCTTTCAACGCACTTTTAACGGATGAGGAAATCAATAAGGAAAGAGGTGTTGTTCTTGAAGAATTAAGGCTCGGATTAGGCCCCGAGAAAAGAATGATGGATAGGTGGCTTCCGAAAGTTGCTTACAACTCCCAGTATGCGAAACGCCTGCCGATCGGAAGCAAGGACATTCTTGAAAATTTTAAGCCGGAAGTTTTAAGAAAATTTCATCAGGAGTGGTACCGTCCGGACCTAATGGCGCTGGTTGTGGTGGGCGACATCAATGTAGATGAAGTGGAACAGAAGGTTAAAACGAACTTCGGTAAATATAAAAATCCCGCAAAACCAAGAGAAAGAACGGTTTACGGAATGCCAAGCCATAAAGAAACTTTGGTTTCTGTGGAAACTGATCCCGATGCAACTTCATCACAGGTACAGCTGATAATGAAAGACGACGGTCTGAAAAAACCGCTGATTACCGTAGCTGACTACAACAAATCCATTGTTCAGAATCTTGTAAACACGATGATGAATAACCGCCTCAGAGAACTTACCAATTCAAACAATCCGCCTTTCACCTTTGGATTAGTGAGCTATGGTAATTTCCTGAGAACGAAAGAAGCATTTACAGGAATGGCAGTGACCAAAGACGGCGGACACCTTGCCGCATTAAAGGTTTTGCTTGAAGAAATCGAACGTGCCAACAGATTCGGTTTTACCCAAACTGAACTTGACAGAGCTAAATCTCAAATTCTTTCCGGACTTGAAAGGTCATACAATAACCGTGATAAAACTGAAAGTTCATCTTTAGTGAACGAATATGTGCGGAACTTCCTTGAAGCTGAAGTGATTCCGGGAATTGCCTGGGAATATGAACAGAATAAAACTTATCTGCCGTCAGTAACTTTAGCACAAACCAATGAGGTGATCAAAGGATTTGTGCGTGATGATAACAGGGTAGTGGTTTTCACAGGACCTAAGAAAGACGGAATTTCATATCCGAACGACGCTCAGGTTCTTAAAGTTTTTGATGAAGTTAAATTGGCTAAAATTGAGCCTTACAAAGAAAAAGCGACGATCGCAAATCTGGTAAAGGCTTTCAAATCCACAGGTAAGATTGTAAAAACTGAAACTGATGCGAAACTTGGAACTACCACATTCACACTAAGCAACGGCGCCAAAGTAACTTATAAGAAAACCGACTTCAAGGAAGATGAAATTCTGTTTTCAGCGAGAAGTTTGGGTGGTAACTCACTGCTTAATGATGCAGATTATATCAAAACGCAGTTTGCATTTCCTGCACTTGCGGAAGCTGGTGTAAACGGATACAGCAAAAATGACATTGCCAATTACCTTGCCGGAAAACAGGTGAGCGTGAATCCGTCTGTCGGAAACCTGACTGAAGGTTTAAGCGGAAGAACGGTTCAGAAGGATCTGGGAACGATGATGGAGCTTATTTATTCTTACTTTACCGGACTGAATTACGATCCCGCAGCTTTTAACGCTTATAAAGAAAAGCAAAATGCAATGTTTGCAAACCTGGCTTCGGATCCTAATTTCTATTTCCAAAATGAATTCCAGAAATTCAGAAACCAAAATAACCCGAGGTTTACCGGCCTTGTTCCTTTCGAGGCAGATTGGGCAAAAACCGACTACAAAAGAGCTTACGACTTTTACAAAGAAAGATTTGCCAACGCCGGAAACTTCCACTTCTATTTTGTAGGAAATATTGATGAGGCAAAACTGAAAGATTACACAACGCAGTATCTGGCGAGTTTACCTTCTGCAAACAAAACTTCAACTTACAAAGATACTGGCTACAAGCCGGTTTACGGAAACCATACCAAAGTTTACAAAAAAGGTAAGGATCCGAAAAGTATGGTACAGCTGATTTATGGTGGCCTTGCGAATTATAACGAAAAAGAAGATCTGGCACTGGCCGCTCTGGGTGAAGTAGCTACGATAAAAGTGATTGAAAAATTAAGAGAAGAAGAAGGCGGCATCTACGGCGGTGGCGCAAGAGGTGGTATGGCCAAAGTTCCCTACGGTTCCTGGTTCTTCAGCATCAATTTTCCTTTAGGGCCGGAAAACGTTGACAAACTGACCAAAGCAGCTTTAGCAGAAATGCAGAAACTGATTGATAACGGGCCGGAACAGAAAGACCTGGATAAATATAAGGAAGGAGAGCTTAATGACAATAAAGTGCAGCTGAAAGACAACAACTACTGGCTTTCCAATATGGTAAATTATCAGCTGGAAGGTGGCGACAGATACGAAATCCTGAATTATGAGGAGAAAGTAAAAGCCCTTACCGTAAAAGATCTGCAAAACGTTGCTAAAAAATATCTTACAAAAAACAATTTGATTTCGGCAACACTGATGCCTGAAGACGGTTGGGAAGCGAACGTGAATAAAGAGGCTAAACCTGCAGCTTCAGCAGCTCCGGCGACTGCGGTGAAAGACCTTACAGTACAGCAGGTGATTGATAAATACGTTGCAGCGCTCGGCGGGAAAGCAAAACTTGAAGCAGTGAAATCTGTAAAAACGGTTTCCACGATGAAAGTTCAGGGGATGGATTTAACGATAACCACGCTTCAGATGGCGCCTAATAAAATGAAAATGACCCAAAGTATGATGGGCAATGATATGGCCGTAAGCGTTTTCGATGGTGAGAAAGGCTACGTTTCACAAATGGGGCAGAAGATAGACCTTACACCTGAACAGGTAAAGCAGTTCAAAGTCAAGAAAATGTTTGACGCGCTTTCGATGAAAGCTTCAGATTACAAATCTGTTGAAAAGGTATCAGAAAACGGAAGAAATTACTATGTGCTGACATCTGATAAAGGGAAAACTTATTTCGATGCAGAAACCGGTTTGCTCTACCGTGGCGGTGCAGAAATGGGTGAAATGAAAATCCTGGAATACAAAGATTTCGGCGGAATTAAATTTCCGGTAAAAATGGAAATTTCAGCGATGGGAGAGCAGATTGAAATGGTAACTGCAGATGTAGTTTTGAACTCTGGGGTTTCTGAAGCAGACTTTAAATAGTGAAATAAATTCAGATATGTTTCGGGCGGCACGCTTGGCGTGCCGCCCTTTTTTCTGTCGAAAAAACTGATGGAAAAAGTGGACTTATATTAAAACGGTTACACGAAAGGGAGGATCAAAAACATAGAAATTCAAAGCGGGAAACATTTGCCCATATATTGGGTATCTCTCTAATCTTTATCGGCTGCCGAATTCTTTTTTCCACTCATCAGCCGCATCCGACAAAATACTGTAGAATTCTTCACCATATTTCCTGATGATCGGGCCTTTCAGAAATTTATAAACCGGAACCTGCAGCTCTTTGCCCAAAACGCAGGCATCATTGCAGATTGGCCATTCGTGGTAATTTAATGCTGTAAAAGTGGAATATTCACTCACACGAATGGGGTAAAGATGGCAGGAAATCGGCTTTTGCCAGTCCACCGCGCCGTCTTCATAAGCTTTTTCGATACCGCATTTGGTAATGCCTTTTTCATCAAAAATAACATACGCGCATTCTTCACCATTAACCATCGGCGTCACAAAATCGCCGTCCATCGGGTCTACCGTCCAGGTTCCCTGTTCCTCCAGAGCTTTAACGCCTTCCGGACGCAAGTAGGGTTTTACCTTATCAAAAATTTCTTCAAGGATCCTGGTTTCTTCACGATCCAAAGGTGCGCCCACATCACCTTCTACACAGCAGGCGCCTTTGCATTTGGTAAGGTTGCACACGAATTCTTCGGAAAAAATATCCTCAGAAATTAATTTATCTCCTATTTGAACCATTTTTTCTTTTTTATAAAATTTGAAAATAACTGCCCGCTCTATACACCAGCAGACAAATAATGATGATCCACAAGCCGGCTTCCTTCATCCAGTACTTCGGGAAATATCTCAGCATACGGCTCAGAATGATGCTCGCCGGAAATGCCAGCAGCAAAAGGTATTCGTAACTTTTTCCCATATACAGAATAATAGTTACCAGCTGAGCCAGAGTGAAAATCAGTATAAACGTATATTTGAACCTGCTGATGGGGCTTTTGGCATTGAAATGATTAAAATGGTCTATCACCGCATAAACCATCAGTCCAAAAACTGGAAACAGGAAATAAACCGGATAGAAATCAGTCATCGGTCTGCCAATTTTTACAGGAAGATATCGGTCATCAAACGTGGTGAACCCAATGAAATACATCAGGCAGAAATACGCGCCCAGCATGAGAACCATTCCTAAAAACAGTCTGAATATGTTTAACGGAATTTGCTGCGAAGTGGCTATAATGTGCAGTATTACGAAAATAAGCATCGGCCAGGTTGTGGGCAGGAAAATGAAATTTACCACCAGTATAGCGCCCACCAAAACGTAAGACCGCTTACGGAAATGCTCCTCGGTACTTGTTAAGATCAAAAGAAGAAATGAGTTGGTAAGCAGCGAAACTGCAATACCTATATCCAGATCCCCGGGGTAAAGTGCAAATATAAAAACCGTGTAAAGGAACAGCGGTAAGTGGGTTTGGTAAGTCAGATTGATCTGGTTGAAAACAAAATAGGCCAGTGCGACACCACAAAAGGTGATTACTGCAGAGATGCCGTTCAAGTAGCTGAAATCAAGGACATTAAATGCAATTACAACAAAAAGAAGAAAAATAATGTAGACCGGTATGGAAAAAATATTGCTTTCTTTTGAAAGTAATTTGAACATTTTTTATAAATTTGTGCAAAGTTAATTTAAAAAAGGAAAATAATGACATCTTTCTGGTTATTCTTAAGCGGTCTGTTCAAGTGGTCATTCGGGTTTTATGATGCGTTAGGTTACGTTTTGAACTGGATCTTATTTTTGGTTGCAACCGCACTGTTCGTCTACTGGTGCTGGGAACTTGTAGTTCCGTTGGGCAACAATAAGGATAAGGACTACACACCGCCATCCCCGGAAGCAAAACCTTATTATGATCCTGAAATTATGAAAAAAGGTTAATTAATTGATAGTTAAAAAAATACCGTTCTGTAAGCACAGAGCGGTATTTTTTATTTTCGTGGTTTTAAAAAATTAGATGTGGCACGGAATTACCAAAACCGGAATGCCTGAACTTTTAGTAAGGTCCTTCGTCAGGCTGCCGACAAACACGTCATAAATGCCGCTGCGGCCGTGGGAACCCATGACGATATAATCCGCGTTTTTTTCCGCCGCATATTCCAGGATGATTTCCTTTGCCGCTCCCTGTTTCAGCAGGTGTTCACAGTCTACGCCCTGCGCAATGATGCGCTGTTGCAGCGCATTAAGTTGCAGAAGCTCTTCTTTAATTTCATTTTGCTCCACCTCCGGAAAATATTGAAAACCCATATCTCCGACAGCAAAACCAATATCTGAAGGTGCTACATGAATCATGAAAATTTTACCGTTGGTTGCCCTGGCAAATTTTACCGCTCCGTCTAAAAGTTTTTCTGTAGAATCCGAAAAATCTACAGGTAATACAATATGTGTCATAGCTTTTGATTTTGTTTCCTAAAGTTACTATTATTTACTGATGTTCCCAAAATTTAATTTCTAAATTAAATCAGTTATCAATGGGTTCGTAAGCCAAAAATTTTATTTCAATAAATAATTTAAAGCTTCCGGATTACTCCGGAACCCAAACCGAAACGTTTCCCGCAGGACAGGTAAAATTTCCCCAGCCGTTCTCATCGATTTCGATTTTGTGGTCGAAACGCCCAAGCAAATCGTAGAAAGAATGTCCGGCATAAGCTGCTCCCACTTCCATCGGTTTTTCGTACTGGTCCTGGTTGCTCATCACTACCGCGCAACCTTTGTTGAAACCGTCGCCCTCGCGAGTCCAGCCAACACAGTGGGCATCTTCAAAATAGTCGCGTTGCAAACCGTAAGCGTTTTCTTTTCTTGCTTTTAAGAGGGCTTCAATACCATCGACTTTAGGCATAAAAACTTCGTAATCATTACCGTCTTTGCCTTTGTCCGAATAACCGGTTCCGTACAGATCAGGCGAAAATACACAGGGGTAACCGTCTTCTCTCAAAAGTATAAGTGCGTAAGCTAAGGGTTTAAACCAGGGTTCTACCGGTGCTTCAAGCTGCTGCAGTGGTTGCGTGTCATGGTTTGCAACTACGGTAACTGCCAGATCTGGGCGCGAAGCCACCAGAGTTTGGTCAAATATTCTTCTCAGATCATATTCGCCGCCAGCTTTTGAAGCGATGTGAAAGTTACGTTGCAGGGAGGCATCAAAAAGGCTCATGCAGCCTTCTGTAGCATCGATATAATCCAGCATAAGGGGTAAAAGCCCCGGCGCCCAGTATTCGCCCACGGCAAAAATATTCTTTCCGGTATTAGACCGCAGATTGTGGAGCCATTCTTTGTAAAAATCCGGCGATTGATGCTTAACCGCATCCAGACGAACGCCGTCGAAAAAAATCTGGTCGTGGTACCATATCGCCCATTTGCTGAGCTCTTCGCGCACAAAGGGATTGCGGTGGTCGATGTCATTATACATCAGGTAATCATAATTTCCTTTTTCATTGCCAATTACTTCTTCCCAGCCGTCACCGTGGTCGTGGATGATCTGGAATATTCCATTTTCGTGTCCTTCCGCATAGTCCACTCCTGAAAAACAGGTAAAATCCCATTCAAAATCAGAATATTTTCCGGCTCTTCCCGGAAAGGTGAATTTAGTGTAACTTTCAATCTCAAAAGGTTCTGAAATGTTTTTCTGGCGGTCGTGCTCATCCACCTTTACAGCGTGGAAGCGCTCTTTTTCGTCTCCGCCGGCTTTATGGTTCAGTACAATGTCTGCAATAATCGAAATTCCTTTGCTTTGCAGGGTTTTGCAGGTATCCAGATACTGTTCTTTAGTTCCGTATTTAGTAGCAACCGTTCCTTTTTGGTCAAATTCCCCTAAATCATACAGGTCATATGGATCGTAACCCACGGAGTAACCGCCGCCGCTACTTTTGTATGCCGGCGGAAGCCAAATGGAGGTAATTCCGAGTTCCTGTAACCAGTCTGATGATTCTTTGATGTGATTATAAAAAGTTCCGTTACCTTCCGTGTACCAGTGGAAGCCCTGAAGCATCGTAGCGTTCATTGAAAATGAATTTTTGGCAAAAATACGGCGTTGGAGGTCAAAACTCTTACAAGATTGTAAGATTGTTTTACATTGCTACTCAAAATCCGGGAAAGGCAACTTCAGCTGAACTGAAATTTGCTTCTTTTCCTGGGTATTGAGATTGGAAAGTGAAAGACCCAACAGGCGCACCGGTTTGTCGTACGGCCGCAGTTGCCATAAATTCTGGGCTGTTTCAAAAAGATTTTCTGAATCACCATAATAAACGTCCTGAGTTTTGCTGCGGGTATAAACCGAGAAATCCTTGTATTTTATTTTTAAAGTGAGCGTTTTTCCTTTGATATCTTTTCTGCCGAGGCGTTCCTCCAGGTCTTTGCTGATGATTTTTAACTGTTTGAATACGGCCTGTTCATCCAAAAGGTTTTCAAAATAAGTTTCTTCCACCCCGACGCTTTTCTGAATTCTGTGCGGTTTCACCTCACTTTTATGATGGCCGCGAACAACGTTGTAATAATAATTTCCCGATTTCCCAAAAAACCTGATCAGTTCCTCAAGTGATCTTTCCTTTAGATCCTTGCCTGAAAAAATATGCATTTCGTGCATCTTGTTGGCCGTCACTTTTCCGATCCCATAGAATTTTTCAATCGGAAGTTTCTCCATAAAATCAATGATCTGCGAAGGATGAATGGTTTTTTGGCCGTTGGGTTTATTGTAGTCGGACGCTACTTTTGCCAGGAATTTATTGACCGAAATGCCGGCAGAGGCAGTAAGTCCGGTTTTATCGAATATTTTCTGCCTGATCTCGCGGGCGATTTCGTTGGCAGATTCCATATCTTTTTTATTTTCAGTCACGTCCAGATATGCTTCATCCAGCGAAAGCGGCTCTACCAGATCTGTATATTCATAAAAAATCTCCCTGATCTGCTGGGAAATTTCCTTATACCGCTGAAAACGGGGTTTTACGACGATGAGGTGCGGACAGAGTTCAAGCGCTTTTCTTCCCGGCATTGCGGACCTGATTCCGAATTTTCTGGCTTCATAACTTGCTGCGGCAACCACGCCGTACTGTCCGCCGCCCACAGCAATTGCTTTTCCGCGGAGTTGCGGATTGTCGTGCTGCTCTACCGACGCATAGAACGCGTCCATATCGACATGTATGATTTTGCGGTGAGACATTTCCGCAAAATTAAAAATAAAAATCAGCCTGGTTGAAAGGAAAAACGCACCTGAGGGATGCGTTTTTAATTTTTTCTGATGTAATCCAGAATGGTCTGGTTAAACTCTTCCCTGTTCTCGATATTTACGTTGATGGGCCAATAGTAAATAAGCTGTCTTAAATAATCAAAAGTCTTCAGCCGTACATAATCTTTTTCGGTGGTGAGGATGATTTTATATTCCCCCAGTTTTTTGTATTCCGCGATGATATTTTTAATATCCTGATCGCTGAAATTATGATGGTCTTTAAATTTAAGGTGCTTCACCCGCTGCGAAAATTTCGACAGATGATTCAGCAGAGGTTGCGGATTTGCAATTCCGGTAATGAGCAGTATGTCGTAATATGCTAAATTGTTGTCCGGCAGCTTTTTATCAATGCTGTAAACATGCTCGTCATAGGAAATTGAAGAGAAAAATACCTTCTGATAATGCTGCGGACGAATCCTTGAGATGTAATACTGTTTTTTCTCCGCAGTCAAATCATCCGGGCATTTGGATACCATGATGATATTGGCTCTTCTGGCGCCGCTTCTGCTTTCCCTTAAATTTCCTGCCGGCAGTATAAAATCTTTAAAGTAGGGATCGTTATAGTCGGTCATCAGTATATTGAAGCCCGGCCTTATGGCGCGGTGCTGCATGGCATCATCCAACACAAGCACATCCAGGTCCATATCTTCAATAACCTTTTTTGCACCTGGAACCCGCTGTTCGCTCACGGCGATTACAAAACGGTTTTTAAACCTCTCGAAAAGCTGCATCGCCTCATCGCCCACAGTTTTATAGTTGCTGTCATAATTGGTAATGCCGTAGCCTTTGGTAACCCTGCCGTAACCGCGGGAGAGAACGCCGGTTCTGTAATATTTCGAGAGAAACTCTGCCAGGTACATCACCATCGGCGATTTTCCGCTGCCGCCCACAGACAGGTTTCCCACGTTGATTACAGGAGTTTTGAATTTTGTTGATTTAAAGATCCCCAGATTATACAAGGCATTGCGGGTCGCAGTTGCCAAATTATAAACCAGAGAAAAAGGGTAGAGATACCATCTTTTCACACAAAAAATATTAAGATTATTTTTTTTGAAAAAGCGCTTTGCCTTTTCCCAAAACTTTCTGCAAAATTAAGGTTTTACATTAGAATTTGTAAGCTATCCCCCGCGTGATTTTTCCACAATGGTTTTGATTTGCATTTTATTTTAAAACTGATTTACAAGCCAAAACAAATCGGTTATTTTTTTATAATTAATTATATCATTTTTTTTTAAATTTGTAGTTATAAAATATATCAATGTCAGTTTTTTCAGAAAATATAAAACATTTGCGCGCTCAGCTGCAGGTTTCACAGCAATCGGTCGCTGACAGCCTGAAAATCAGCAGAGGCCGCTACGCAAAATATGAAGACGGTTCCAATGAGCCACCGATCGATATTTTAATCAAGATGTCCAAATTCCACAGGATCAGTGTCGACCTTCTGCTTACGGTGAATATCCGTAAATATCCGCTGGACGAGATTCTTGCTCTGCCGGATAACAGGATCGTTTTGCCGGTTTCAGTAGATTCAAAAGGTGAAAATAAAATAGAAATTGTACCCCATAAAGCATCCATGGGCTACCTGAACGGCTATTCGGATCCGGAATATATCGAAGGTCTGCAGTCGCTGTCCTTACCATTTTTACGTAACGGGAAATACCGCGCGTTTCCTGTAACCGGTGACTCGATGCCGCCTTTCAATGACGGAACCTTCATCGTCGGAAAATATGTTGAATCATTCAGCGATCTAAAAAATGGAACGCCGTACATATTTATAACCCAAAACGAAGGAATTACTTATAAAAGATTTCAAGGCGCTTCCGAAAAGTCCGTTAAGGTGAGCCCCGACAATGAATTTTATGAGCCCTACGAAATCAGTAAATCGCAGATCCTCGAGATGTGGGAATTCAGCTGCAGCATCAATACCAGGGAATTTTCACTTAAAAAGAATGATGATCTGTCGCCTAAAGAAGTTTACATCCTGCTGAAGAAAGAAATCGACCTTTTAAAAACAGAACTGCACGCCAGAAAAGAGCAGTAAAAATAGAAACCCGCTGCAGAAGCGGGTTTTCAGATATTTTGTGGAGCTGGAGAGATTCGAACTCTCGTCCAAACAAGCAATACGCAAGCTTTCTACATGCTTATTTTGCCTTTGGTTTTCGTCCGCAAGCAGAGGACAAACACCCAACTTACGGCTTATCTTCTTTGGTTTTCGTTCCCGGGCCGAAGATTCCCGGAACTTATTTTCGCATTTCCTATGCCTCGTGCTCAAACGCCGCGAAACCGAGCTTTTGCGAGACATCTTGTTTCCCTACTATACTTCGGGAAAAATGTTAATCCTACTAAACTTCAGATTAAGCAGCAAGAGCATACTCTTCGTTGCCAGTTAAAAATTTACAGCAAGGGATTATAGAGATCGCGCTGTGGTTCTCTGCATGCTTACTTACCCATTGGTCTTGCTGTCGAAACCGGTCAGCCCCATTTTTTTGGATAAGGGTGCAAAAGTAAAGAAAAAATCGTTCCAAAATCAGAATTTGCGGTCATTTTTATTTTCAGGAGCTGTTTCCGGCTTTCCGCTACTACTCCTCGCTCGGTCGCTCCACTGCGTTCCGCTCCCTCGCTGTGGGGTAACCGCTACAATCCCGGGCTATTTACGGGCAGGCATTCTAACATTATTTTAACTAAAAAGAAAATCGTAAATTCCCAAAAATTCTTAAAACGCGTTAATCTGTTTTAAACTTTCACATCCATAAGGGATGCATCGTGTAAACAGTTCATAAACAGTTATAATTTTGCCTCTATAATCAGGTCTTTTGAAAAGAATTTTACTTTTAACCCTATTTTTCTCCTGCGTCGTCATTTTTGCTCAAAACATTCCGGGCAAAGTCGTTACAGACGGTGAAGTACCGCTTTCCTCCGTGCTCATCATCAATATGCGTACCGGCCAGAAAACCTATACCGACGGCGAGGGAAATTTCTCCATCGAAGCGCTGCCAAAGGACGAATTAAGGTTTGTGAAAGCCGGTTACGAGCGCAGCGCGGTCACCATATCTTCAGCAGAAAGCCGTGTCTATGCCCATTTAAGACAAGCCTATCACAATATTGAAGAAGTGAAGCTCAATGCAGTGAAACTTTCAGGAGATCTGAACAGGGATTCCAAACTTCTGGCAAGAGAAGACAAAACCGCCCAGCTGAAAAAAAATATCGGCCTGCCGGCTTCTCCGGAAAAACCGCGGGAAAAACCGGCCGAACTGGTGGACGATGTTTTGAAACCGCTGGCTTTTGGGGTTCTGAATATTCAGGGCGTTTACGATATCATCAGCGGGGATGCCCGCCGCAAAAAACATCTTTACGAACTCGAAGACCAGCAGTCTGATGTGTACTGGATCCGTAAGCGTGTTTCCGATGATTATTTCACCAATGCCGGTGTGCCCCAGAGACGAATTCCGGAATTTATAGAATTTTCCTTCACGGAGAATCCCAAAATCCGGCAGTTGGTAAAGGTGAGGAACCTGTCCGGCGTCCTTGTGGAGATGGAAGAATCTTTTCCTGTCTATATTTTAAGATTAAAACAGTAACTATGAATAAATTTTTACTTTTTATTTTCATTTTAGCCTTTGGTTTTGTGGGCGCCCAGCAATATGTCATAGGTCATGTGACGACCGACGCCGGGACAAAAGTTCCCGGTGTGCTCGTATTCAATGTGCATACCGAAGAAACGGCAAGAACCGACAGCGATGGCAATTTCATAATCAGAGCAAGATCTTCCGACGAACTGAGGTTTATAAAAAACAATTTCGAGCGGGTTTCAGTAAAAGTGCAGCCTGATCATTTTACAAGACCATTGAATATTGCCATACAGTTGCGCGCACAGCTTATCGAAGAGGTTGAAATCGCTTTCAAGCCAACCGGAAACCTGCGAAAGGATGTCCGCGCGCTCGACCGCCCGAAAAAAGTGGAAGAACTGAATAACAACCTTGCAAAATGGGTGCAGTCGGGGCCTGCCATGGCTTATCCTTCCAACAAAATGCCTTCGTCTTTGGTCCTGGGCCCAGATATGAAATCGGGTCAGCTGTCCCTCTTCTCCTCTGGTGGCGGCGGTTTGCTCGGAGCCGCTATAAAGTCAATTTCCAAAGCGGTCCAACCTGCCAAAACCACTGCAGACTATGCAGAAACTCAGGCTTTTTACAAGCGCGTAAAAGAGAATATCGACTTGGGCTATTTTTATAAGCACGGTATAGACGAATATCAGTTTGAAATGCTGCTCGCCTTTGTTGACGGGAAATACCAGCTTGCTAAAAATTTCCGCAGCAATTTCAATAAAACTGCAATTGAATTTTACCTGAAAAAAGAACTGAAAGATTTCATGAACAGGAATAAAATGAAATCGGTGGAGGAGCCGGCTTAAGAAAGGCAGTAAACGACATCGTTAATTTCTTCACGCAAATGCCCCAGTTTTTCAGGTGTATAATTGGCTAAAAGCCACAGTGGTACGGGTTTCTTGTCCTGTGAGTAAGGCGGCTGCAGATAATCCTCATCCACAATCTGGAAACCGTTTCTTTTGTAGAAATCAATCCTTCGGCGGGCATCGTCATCCAAATCAGAAGGTTCTGCTTCAAGGATAATTTTGGAGTAATCGCGAAACAGTTTTTGGATGACTTCGCTCCCGAATTTCTGGCTCCGGAATTCAGAAAATATTTCAAAATGTTCAATGAATACAAATTCGGTGAGCTCCCATGCGATGAGGTAGCCAATGTATTTCAGGTCATTCAGCACAGAAAAAACTTTCACTTTTTCATTATTGAAAAGTTGGCTGAATTGTTCCCGGTTTCTCCTTTCGTCTTCGGGGAAAGAGTTTATGTATGAACTGTAAATTTCTTTAGTCCGAAAATCGTCCGGCGAAGTAATCTGAATGAATTCCATTTCACAAAGTAATTTAAAGGGCAAAAAAGAATTTACTGTTAAAGGAAAATTTTTTACAGAATGAATTTTAAAGATCAAAAACACTTGGCCTTCTGGTTATGAAAATATCCTTTACCCAAAGCGAAAATGCCAGAATAAGATAAATCAAAAAGAAAAACCCAACCGTCGCAAAAGTGGAGTAGATGAAGAACACCCGAAGTTTTGACACCGGAATTCCCAGTTTTGCGCCCATTCTTGTGAGCGTGCCAAACCATTCACGTTCTACGTTGTGGCGGATATTGGTGATGAATTTAGGTTCAGTCATTTTTGTTTCAGGTTTGAAGCTTCAAGGTTATAAGTTTGATACTCAAAAAGTTTTTAAGATCAAACCGTCATGGTCTTGAAAAATATACCGCAATTTAGACAATTTTTTGGTTCGCAGAAATTTTTGTAATGGTAAATAAATGCCTGCGATTCCAGGCTTTTTTCAATTTGAACACCGAGATTTTTCCAGCCTTTTATGATGCGGTTTTCTTCGGCGGTGATTTCCCGGTAAAAGTCCAGGATCTCGTCTGCTGTTTCTTCAGTATGATATTTGTGATAGGTGTATTTTATTGGTAACACGGCATTGATGATCAGGATTTCAACGAAGTTTTTCGTTAAAAATTTCTCATGGTTCACTTCAGAAATTTTTCCAAAATTAAAGTGGTTGTCCCAGTATCCGGAGGCCTTCACACGATGAAAAATTTCCAGCAGTTCTGCGATGGTTTTAGCATGAATAATTTTTGAGAAAAGGTTGGGCTGTTTGTGGTAAAGATTCGCCAGTTGCGAAAGCCGTACGGTCGGGAAATTTGGTGGCCGCAATCTTAAAAATTTTGGATTGAATTTCACATTCGGAAGTTGAAATTTCGTTTTCAGGAAATCAAATTCGCGTTTCCAGATTTTCATTTGGCAGTCTTCGGCATTTTCGAGCCAGTTCGCAGTTCCGAAAAATAACGCTTCCAGTTGCGTTTCGTTTTGCCTGATTTTATTGACGACGGAAAAATCAATACTTTCCGCGATTTGTTTAAAAATCGCTGCATTCACCTTCAATCCAAAAGCATATGCCAAATAATGAAAAAGAACGGCCTCGTAATTGTTTTTGAATTTTCTCAGGCTGGCTTCTATTTCCAAAGATTTTTCGTCGAGTTTCTGCAGCAGCTTTTCTTCTGCAAACTGGAAGGGGATGTTTTTTGGATTAAAAATTTTTTCGCACGCTATGAATTCGTTCTCATGAAGCAACTGTCCGTATTTCCAAAGCGTTTCCTCTTCGATATATTCTTTTAACTCCAGTGTCGGGATATTTTTGTCTGAAAATTCACCGATCTCGACATCATGCTGGTAAACCGCGTGCAGGATGAGGTTGTCAAAATTTGGGTCTCCGGAATGGTTATGGAAGATCCAGTCTGAAGATTTGGTGTGCAGTTCAATATTTCCCACCAAAACTAAATCCTTCATCTTAATCTTAGCCAGGAGAAAATCAGGCCCCGAATCGCTGTTCCATTTTCCAAAGTCGAGAATTTCTATAGCATTCCCTTCTGTATCTTTAAAATCAAAACTTTTAAAAATCTTGTAATTCCAAAGGTATTGAAGGAGTTTCTCGGTCATATTTTATTTTTCCACGGTAAAACTAATCTGTATAAATCCTGAATCCGTGCGTATTTTTTTAACACCGATAGCACAGATTTTCACAGATATAAATTCTGTGTGTTTAATTCTTAACAAAATTATTTATGGTCTCCGCATACATTTTCTCATAAATGGGGAGGATGTTTACCAGATCGAACTTCATCGCCTGCTCTTTAGCATTTTTCTTCATTTTTGCCAAAAGTTCTTGGTCGCTGAGCAGTTTTATCGTGTAATTGGCCATAGCCTCTACATTGCCCACTTCCGCTAAAAATCCGGTTTCACCCTGAATATTTACCTCAGGAATACCACCGGCATTCGAACTGATCACCGGCGTTCCGGCAGCCATTGCTTCGAGGGCGGCGAGGCCGAAACTTTCCTGTTCAGAAGGCAGAAGAAACACATCTGAAAGTTGTAAAATCCGGTACAGGTCATTCACTTTCCCCAAAAGACGGATTTTATCAATCAGGTCTGGGTTTTCTTCCAAAAAGGTACTGATTTTTTCCATATCCGGACCTTCACCGATGATGATAAGTTTCGATTTGACGTGACTGTTCACCGTTTTGAAAATCGTTAAAACCTCTTCCACACGCTTCACCGGACGTAGGTTGGAAACATGGATCATTATTTTCTCGTCATCGTCGGCAAACTGATTTCTTTGACAGTACTTGATGTCCTCGAAATCAGAATTATCGATGAAATTGGTAATCACCTGGATGTCTTTTTTAATATTGAAAAACTTCAGGGTATCTGCTTTCAGGCTTTCTGAAACCGATGTCACCGTATCGCTCTGATTGATAGAGAATTCTACCGCATGTTTGTAACTGGGGTGTTGGCCAACCAAAGTGATATCCGTCCCGTGAAGGGTGGTTACGAGCGGAATATCTTTACCTTCTTCTTTCAGCATCTGCTTTGCAGTAAACGCCGCATAAGCGTAAGGAATCGCATAATGTGCGTGCAGCAAATCCAGTTTATAGAGGTTCACAACGCGGTAAATCATAGAACTCAGCGCAATATCATACGGCTGATACTGGAACAGCGGATAGGTCTGCAAGTTGACTTTATGAAAAAAGATATTGGGATTGGTAATATCCAGGCGTGCCGGCAAATTGTTGGAAATAAAATGAACTTCATAGCCTTTTTTGGCTAAAGACATCCCCAGTTCGGTGGCCACAATGCCGCTCCCGCCGTAGGTTGGGTAACAGAGTATTCCGATTTTCATTTTTTATTTTTGTTTCTCACAGATTACACAGGTTTCAGTTTTTCAGTTTAGAGTTATGCGGTTGAGAAAGCATACCAGCTGTGAAAATCTGTGCAATATTATTTAGTGGTTTGTTTAGTTGGATTCAAATCCATTCCCATGCCTGCTTTCAGTTTTTCGTTGACGAAAACAGGCAATCTGCCGTGAATTTTTGTTTGTCCGTGCAGCGATTTTGCTGCCGCTGTCATGGCATCGTCATTGTTCTCATAAGCTACCAGGACGGTTGAAATTTTTGAAATATCGACATCTTTTAAAGCGTATGCGGAACCAAAAACATTGAGAATGATATTTTGATTCTTACCTAGATCAGCCAAAACTTTCTTTGAGGCATCAGAAATTTTATAAGGTTTGTAAGCCGTAGAATTATCCTTGTGGAATCCGACAATCACTTTAGAATTCGCCGGAATTGATGAAATCTCATTCGCTCTTTTTACAATTACACTGGTTCTCAAATTCAGCTGATCTGCAAAAGTCTGATAAGGTGCTTCCTCCAGCGGAACGTAATAGTGAGTTTCTTTGCAGTTCAGCGGTAGGAGTTTTTTCTCATCTCTCAGGAGCGTTAATGCATTGGCGTACATTTTCTGAACGGTTTTCGTGTGGCTGTCGTTGTTCAGGTCTCTGTTGATATTTTCTGGATTTTTCGGCACATACTGTGTTAAACCTAAATAATATTTGGTCAAAAGAATCTTCTTTACACTTTCCTCTACGCGGTTTTGTGAAATTTCACCTTTATCAATCGCCTGTTGAATCAGGCGTTTCCCTTCCTTTACACCATCAGAAAAAAGCATAATATCGTTTCCGGCTTTAAACGCCAGTGCATCCAGTTCGCCCGGTTTGTAGCGTTTCGCAACAGCGCCCATATTCAAGGCATCAGTAATAATCAGACCTTTATAACCATATTTTTCTTTCAGCAGTCCGGTAATGATGCTTTTGGAAACCGATGCCGGAACGCCTGGCTGTTTTTCCAGGGCCGGAACATAAAGATGCGCGACCATCACGCCGCCAATTCCTTTATCCGTCAATGCTTTGAAAGGTGCGAGTTCCACTTCATTCAGTCTTTTCAAATCGTGGGAAACTACCGGCAAATCATGGTGTGAATCGGTACTCGTGTCTCCGTGTCCCGGGAAATGCTTTATTGCCGCCAAAACATTGCTGTTTTGAAGCCCCGCAGAATACGCCAGAGCCGATTTCACCACATTATCTACCTCCGAACCAAAGCTTCTGTTCCCAATGATGGGGTTGTTGGGGTTGGTATTCACATCTACAACAGGGGCAAAATCCCAGTTGACGCCCATTCTTTTGGCATCTTCCGCAATTTTTGCAGACATTTCTGTAATCAGACTTTTATCCTGAATGGCGCCTAAAGTCATGGCCCAGGGGAATTTTTTCGCTGCTGCAATTCTCTGGTATAATCCCCATTCTGCATCCATCCCGATCATCATCGGAACTTTAGATTTGCTCTGGAATTCGTTCAGTAAAGCAATATGCCGCGCCGCATCATCCTGCATCAGAATCAGGCCGCCCAGTTTTTCATTCACCACAAGATTCCGCACTTTATTGATTTCCTCTTCGCCGCGGTTTACGTAAAGCGCAACAATGAAAAGTTGCCCCAGTTTTTCGTCCTGGGAAAGAGAACTGTAAGTTTTGCTTACCCATGCCTGTGCTTTTCTTTCATCTTCAGCAGTCAGGTTGTTGGGTTTGTATTGTGCGTAAAGAGCTGATTTTAATCCTATGGATAAAATTAAAACCAGCACTGACATTTTTAATCTCATATTTTAAATTTTGTCCTTTGAACAAAAATACAATATTTAAAGATTTGTCGGCTCTTAACTTATCTTAATCTTTGGCACTTGTTTTGGATAATTGCCGGTACTAACAATCTAAATTTTGTAACAATGAAAAAACTGTTTTCCTTTTTAATGATAGCGTTGGTGGGATTCCTGGTTGTAAGCTGTACTTCTGATAGCAGAGATGATTCCCCAGATAATGATACCTATCCTTTAGTATATGACCTTACGGCGAGCTTCCAGAGTGTTAATGGCAAGTATGTCATCAGCAAGTCGTTCAATGCAATCCCGTCCACCGATGTTATTTTGGTATACAGAAAATCCGGTGTTGATGGAGCCAATGCAGTTTGGCAGCAGATACCAAGAACTTTATTTCTCCCGGAAGGCGAATTGGATTATGACTTTGATTTCACGAGACAGGATTTTGCAATCTATGCCGGTGGAAATATTGATATTGCAGCGCAGAATGCGGCATTCAAGAATTCTTATCTGAATAACCAGACTTTCAGAGTGGTGTTTGTTCCGGCAGCTGCGACGGGCAGGGCAAATGTAGATTATTCAAACTATGAAGAAGTGATTAAATATTACAACATCGACGATTCTAAGGTTGGAAAACTTTAACCAAAAATCATTTAAATATCGATCCCGCGTAACAGCGGGATTTTTTGTTCCTAAGGTATTTTCTTATCTTTGATATGAATTTTAAATAAAAGATATGAGCGTTCACATCAGTGCCAAGAAAGAGGAAATCGCCAAAACAGTACTTCAGCCGGGAGATCCTTTGAGAGCAAAATTCATAGCAGATCATTACCTTACTGATGCAAAACTAGTAAGCACGACCAGGAATATTTTTTACTATACAGGTCTGTACAAAGGACAGGAAATCACCGTGGGCGCCAGCGGAATGGGCGTTCCGAGTATTGGCATCTACTCTTATGAACTTTATACTGAATATGAAGTTGAAAATATAGTAAGAATCGGCACCTGCGGTGCTTATACGCCGGAGCTAAAACTGTTTGATATTCTTAATGTTGAAAATGCTGCCAGTGAAAGTACTTACGCTAAATTCGCCTGGGAGATTGATGAGGAAATCATCTCAAACCAGGGCAATCTGTTTGACGTCATCAGTCATACCGCGAAAGAATTAAGTTTAAAAACAATTCCAACAAATATTCACACCAGCGATATTTTTTACAGAAAAAGTGCTGAGGTGCCGCAAATTGCCACAAAATACAGCTGCCTTGCGGTGGAAATGGAAGCTTTCGCTTTGTTTGCCAATGCCCAGTTCCTTGGGAAAAATGCGGCCACAATACTTACAGTTTCTGATATTATCCCAACGCGTGAACAAATTTCTGCCGATGAAAGGGAACGTGCGCTGAGAACAATGATGGAACTCGCCCTGGAATCTGCACTGAGGTTTTAAGAATTTTCCTGATTTGAATTTAAAAGGTGACCAAAGTACGTTTTCTTAACTTTTAGATAATCGCGGCTTTCATCCGTAGCTTCGATCTGCAGAGGAATTCTGGAATTCAGGATGATCCCGCTCTCCTCAACGTATTTCATTTTATCCGGGTTATTGGTAAGAAGATTAACTTCCTTCACGCCCAGATCTTTTAAAATTTCAATCGCTACAGAAAAATCACGGTCATCTGCCGGTAAACCCAGCTGCAAATTAGCCTGTACCGTATCCAGACCTTTCTCCTGCAGAGCATACGCCCGGAGTTTATTAATGATGCCGATGTTGCGGCCTTCCTGCCGCAAATAAATGATGATACCGCCATGATCGTTGATGTAGCTCATCGCGTAATCCAGTTGCTGCCCACACTCGCATTTTCTGGAATGGAACACTTCACCGGTAATACATTCTGAATGAAAACGGACATTGACAGGTTTTGAGAAATCTGTTTTTGGGGAAATTAGCGCGATATGCGGCATCCAGTTGGTTTCATCCTCAGAATAGGCGATCATTTTGAAGATGCCAAAATCGGTCGGAACATTAGATTCCGCTTGTTTTTTAATCATCATGAAAGATTATGGTAGCGAAATTAAAAATTTTTTATCTGATAGTATCTTTCTTTAAAGATTCAAGCTGGGAAATATTGCTTTTGATCCTTACGAGATATCGGTTAATGACTTCATCCTCAGGGGTGCTGAGGTATTTTCTGAGCTGCTGAATCTTCTTATAGGATTTTTCGATGTTGAATAAAGCGTTTTCCTGCCCTACAAGATTGAATGACTGCACTGCATACACATATTCCTTTACATTAAATTTCAGCTTGCTGACCTCAGCATTGAGAGCAGAATTCTGGAACCTGGGAAATGTGGAAATTTGGTTGCTTAACTCCGCAGAGTAAAAATCTATTCCTGTTTTGGCAGTGAACGTGCCTGGAAAAGTGTTGATGTTTACAGGAATTGCTTTGGAATCGTTTATACTTTCTGAAATCGGGGACAGTGACAGCTTCTCCGTTGAGCAGGAGGAGACTGCCAGCAAGATACCCAAAAATTTCAATAACTTCATTACTTTCTCATCTTATGATAAAGGATCGGGTTAAGATTTTCATCATTATACATCTTCATTTGCTTGTACACTTTCATCTTAACGTTACCGTTCTCAATATCATCGAGGAGCTGATCTATGGCGTTGCAGAGATCTTCTTTCTGTTCCAGCAGGACATTCAGCTTGCTCTGGCAGTTTGACCTGTGTTCTTCGGAAGCAGATTCACGGTTGGCTTCCAGATTCATGTGGTAAACTTTAAGTGCCAGTATCGAAAGCCTGTCCACAGCCCACGCCGGAGTTTCAGTATTGATCGTAGCTGCAGCATTAGGTGTAATACTGCTGTATCTCTGGTGAAACCAGCTGTCAATAAATTCTACTAAATCTGTACGCTGCTGGTTTGATTTATCAATTCTTCTCTTTAGTTGTAATGCTTCGGAAGGGTCAATATTTTCATCTCTGATAATATCCTCCAAATGCCACTGAACGGTATCAATCCAGTTCTTTGCATACAAAAGCCGTTCCAAACTCGCATTTTCGTACGGGTTTGGTTCGGCAGCATCTACATGATCGGTGATATGGTAATCGCTGATTGATTTGTTGAAAATCGACCAGGCAAGCTCTGTAAAGGACATAATAAAACTAGTTTGCGCTGTTGTCCTTATGATGCTCTTTTGGTTTTTCGTCGTCTTTTACAGCGTCTTTGAATTCCTTGATCCCAGACCCTACGCCTCTGAAAAGTTCAGGAATTCTCTTTGCCCCGAATAGTACGATGATGATAAGGGCTATTATCAATATTTCTTTAAATCCGAATGGTCCCATTGTTACTTAAATATTTTTGTGCAAATTTATTTCTTTTTTTCTTATCTCAACCAACCTAAAGGATCCACTGGCGTGGTGCCGTTCCAAATCTGAAAATCAAGCGTGTATGATCCGTCGAAATCTGCGCCCACAGAGCCAACCGGCGTTCCGGCAGAGACTTTCTGGTTTGGTGAAACTGAAGTGGATTCCAGGTTTGAGTAAATGGTAAAGTAGCTTCCGTGGCGCACTACAACGGTTTTCGTACCGCCATCTACAAATACTCTTGTCACTTCGCCAGGATACACGCATTTAGCGACTGTTCCGCGGGCTACGGCGATTTTAATTCCGGTATTTTCTTCAACGATATTTTTAAAAACCGGGTGCGGCTGTCTCCCGAATCTGTGGGTGATAGTGCCGTACACCGGCATCGCAAGGTTCCCGCGGTTGGCTGCAAAATTTCCGGCTGAGGTGGCACCTACGCCAAAATCAGTCATGGTTCTAGCTTCTGCTGCTTTTTTTGCATCCTCATTTCTTTTAGCTAAGTCGGCTTCGGCAGCCCGTGCAGCAGCAGCCTTATCAGCAGCAGCTTTGGCTCTTGCAGCGGCCTCGGCAGCGTCTTTTGCGGCGGCTATTCTTCTGGCTTCAGCTCTTTCAGCTTCGGCAGCATTTTTGGCATCTTCAAGCCTTTTAGCCTCCGCAGCCGCGGCAAGCCGTGCCCGTTCCGCTTCTTCGGCTGCTTTTCTGTCTGCAATTTCTTTCAGTTTTCTTGCCTCTTCATCGGCTTTTCTTTTCGCTTCGGCAGCTGCAGCTATTCTTGCGCGGTTTTCTGCTTCTATTCTCGCTTTTTCTTTCTCTGCAGCGATTCTTGCAATTCTTTCCTTCTCTTCACGCTCTTTTCGTTCTGCTTCCTCTTTAGCTTTTGCGATAAGGATTTCTTCCGCAATAATCGCCCGGATTTTTGCTTCCAGATTTCTGGATTCCGTTTGCTTCTGCTGTAATTCCGTAGTGAGCTGTGCTTCATTTTTCTTGAAATTAGCCAGGAGAATTTCCCTTTGTTTGCGCTCAGCATCTATCGCCGTTAATTCTTTTTTCTGGGAAACGAGGATATTGTTTTTATCATTAACCGATTTTTGCCGGGAAGCGATGTTTTTTTGAATTTTTGTGGCAACACCCATGATTTCAGCAGCCTTTCTGTCCTGATAATCAGAATAGCTTTTCAGATACTGAACTCTTCGGATGGCTTCACCCAGATTTCCTGAGGAGAGGATAAAAGTTACCTTGTTCTGGACGCCTTTATTTTTGTAGGCTTTTACCAAAACATTCGCGTAATTTTTCCTGAGCAGGGCAAGCTCCTTTTTCTGACGGTTGATTTCGAGCTGCTTCAGGTAAATGTCGTCCTCAATAAGTTTCTTTTCCTTTTGGGTATTGTTGTAAACCTTTTCGCGAAGGGCGATTTTCTTTTGTACCTCGGCCAGGTAAGCTACAGAAAGTTTAGCCTCATTTTTTGTCTTGGCTAAATTGGCATTGATGGTGGCTATTTGTTTTTTGAGTTCGTTGTTTTGCTGCTGGAGCTGGGTTTTGGTCTGCCCAAAGCTTAAGCAAAAAGTTACAATTGCTAAAAATAAATAAACTCTCTTTTCTGTCATCTAATATTTACTTTAGTATAACCGCTTGGAACTGAATACGGTGTCTGAATGGTTGAGAAATCAAATTTCGTATTTTCAATCAACACCTGTCCGTTTTTTTCTCCTTTTATAATTATTTTAACATTTTGAGGGAAACGCTCTGTTCCAAACACATTCCAGTTAGAATACTGGACTTCAAGGCTGTTACTGCTGTTAATTTCCTGCAATAATACTTTATTTAAATCGAAATTGGAAGCGTAATCCAAATTAATTTTATATTCCGTCGTTTTGCCGTTTACAGTAACCTTTTGATTTTTTGATGAGTTGAGCGCATATCCCTGCATATTTTTGTTCAGGACAAAATCTTGCTCATTAACAGGAACAAAAGTTTTTCCCGTAAGTAAATTCTGGAACGAATTGTAGTTCAGGAAATTGACGTTTAAAAGATTGTTCAGGTAAGTAAAATCAGATTCAATATAAGTCTTGTTCCATTTTTCATACCCCTTAATTCCGGATGGTGTGGCGATTCCGCGCGCGACATTGAACAAAACTGCCGTCATGTTCATCCATACTTTGTTGCCATTTTCAATGTAAATGGTAGCATCGATGGTTGGAATAAAATTTCCGGTCTGCACATCAACTTTACTGTTAATTTTCACCTGATTAAATCCGGATTTTTTGGTCACCGTGCTGATGAACGCAGAACTGGAAACCGGAGCTTTCACATCCACAGGTTTTTTTTCAACTGATGGCTGAGTTTTGCACGACAGTAGCAACAAAGATGAGAAGGCTGCTAAAATATATTTTTTCATTGTCCTTAAATTTTAATTTGGTGAAAACTTGCAATATTAAAGCCAAAACACACAAATTGCTTTGTGTGTTTTGGGTAGCAGTATTTTAAATTTTAAAATTATTTTGAAAGAAAATCCAGTACAGAATAATCTCCCAGAGAAATTTCGCGGGCAACACCGAAATATTGCGCATTGTTACCAATCATTGAATTGCTCAGGTTACCGTGATTGATGACCGTTTTCTCCTGGATGAGGGAATTGTCGATGTTGGAATTCACGATGCTTGTGTTGTTTCCCAGAGATACATTAGGTCCTATTTTAGAATTGATCACTTCCACATTTTCACCAATGAAGCACGGCGGGATGATCATGGAGTTTTCAATTTGTGCCGAAGCCGGGAAATTTGCAAATTCCTCCTTTTCGTAGTTCAGGATTTTTCCGTTGGTTTCCACGGTAGCGTTCTTATTTCCGCAGTCCATCCAGTCATCCACTTTTCCGAGTGAGAATTTTCCTCCTTTCGCACGCAGGTTTTCCAAGGCCGTGGTCAACTGATATTCGCCGCCCTGCTTAATGTCGTTGGACATAATATAGTTGATCTCATCCATCAGTTTTTCTGCCGATTTGAAATAATAAATCCCAATAATCGCCAGGTCTGAAACGAATTCCTTTGGTTTCTCAACAAAATCGGTGATGAAGCCGTAATCATCAAGTTTTACCACGCCAAACGCAGAAGGATCTTCTACTTTTTTCACCCAGATTACACCGTCCGAGTTTTTATCCAGATTAAAATCTGCCCGGAAAAGTGTATCGGCGAAGGCCACCACAACATCGCCCTGCATGGAGTCTTCGGCACATTTGATCGCGTGTGCAGTTCCCAGAGGTTCATCCTGTGTATAAATGCTTCCTTTGGCACCCAGTTTTTCGGCAATCTTCAGCAGGGATTCTTCAACTTCAGGCCCAAAATCACCGATAATGAAGGCAATTTCATCAATTTTTTCATTGGCTACTTTTGCGATGTCCTCAACCAGCCTTTGTACAATAGGTTTTCCTGCAATCGGAATCAGGGGTTTTGGAACTGTAAGGGTGTGAGGCCGTAATCTTGAGCCTCTTCCGGCCATTGGTACAATAATTTTCATAATCTGTTTGTGCTTTTATGCATTAATATTTTAAAACGTCAGTGTGATGTGCTTCCAAAACCACCTTTGCCACGGTCGGTTTCTGAAATTTCTGCAACTTCTTCCCAAACTGCGCATTCGTGCTTCGCGATGACCATTTGCGCAATTCTGTCGCCGTCATTTACCGTGAATTCGGTATCTGACAAATTTATTAAAATTACGCCGATTTCACCTCTGTAATCCGCATCGATCGTTCCGGGGGTGTTGAGAACGGTGATTCCATTTTTCAGTGCCAAGCCGCTTCTGGGGCGGATTTGGGCTTCATAACCTTCGGGAAGTTCAATAAAAATCCCGGTAGAAACCAGTTTTCTCTGCAAAGGCTGCAGCGTAACCGGCATTTCAAGATGGGCATACAAATCCATTCCTGCTGCGCACGGCGTTTGGTATTTGGGCAGTTCGTGCTTTGATTTATTGATGATTTTTACTTTCATTTTCTAATTTTTTTGAGGACAAAATCTTTCTCCGTGTAAAAAACAATTCCGGCAAATATGATGAATAATAAATTTCCTGTCCAAATGTTTGCATTAAATAATTGATAAGAAGCGAAACTGAATACAGCCAAAAGTATCAGGATCATTGCGATTTTTCCCACCCGGTAGGGTATTGGATAATATTTTTGACCAAGAAAATAAGACAGCACCATCATGGTGAAATAGGCCAGCAAGGTAACCCACGCCGAAACCATAAAGCCGTATTCTTTCAGCAAAACGAGGTTAAGAACGATGGTGAGCGCGGCGCCAATCCACGATATTAACGTCCCCATTTTTGTGCGGTCGGTCACTTTATACCACGTTGAAAGATTGTAATAAATCCCGAAACAAAGGTTGGCAATGACGATAATTGGGATGATGTCAATCGCTGTCCAGTAAGATTTATTGGGAATGAAAATCATCTTCAGCCACGAGATATTCGCGATAATTCCCATCGCAACGAGCGAAGCAAAAAGCGTAAAATATTCAGTGACTTTTGCGTAGGTGTTTTTCGCGTTTTCACTGTTCATCTGTTTGAAGAAATAGGGCTCAATTCCCATCCTGTAGGCGGTTACAAAAAGCGTCATCAGCACTGCAAGTTTGTAGCAGCCACCGTAAGCACCGGCATCGCCGTCGGAAATAAAATGAATCTGAACGGCTTTGTCGAAATTTTCGTTCACCATAAACGCAAAACCTGCAATCATCACCGGCCACGAATATTTTATCATTCTGAAGAAGAGTTCTTTAACAAATTCAAATTTTACTTTCAGAATCACAGGTAGGAGCATCAGAACTCCGGCAACACTTCCCATCATATTGCTCCAGAAGGTGTAGGAAACTTTCTGTTTCATCCCCATTTTTTCGGAAATTTCTCCCGGAATCCAGATGAAAAGAGCCACCACCAAAACCGTTTGGATGAACGATTGCGCTACCCTGATTGCAGAATATTTAATGGGTTTGTTGTTAAACCGCAGCCACGCAAACGGAATTACACAAATGGTGTCCAGAAAGGCAATCCAGGCAAACCATCGGATGAATTCCGGGGTGTTGGAATAGCCCAGGAAGTTTGAAATGGGTTGGGAAAAGAGTAATGTTGAAGCTAAAAATACAGCGGAAAGTCCGAACAAAAACCAAAATGAGGTGTTAAATGTTTTCTGTTCATTGCCTTTTTCAGCGGAAAATCTGAAATAAGCTGTTTCGAAACCGAAAGTCAGCAGAATGTTGATGAAGGAAACAATGGCGTAGAGATTGGTAAACTGCGCAAACTCGTCCTTGTCGATAAATTTGATGTATAACGGATTGAGGATGAATATGATAATTCTTGGCAATATTGCGCCAATACCATAAATAATCGTTTCGCTTAAAAGTTTCTTCAATTCCCGAAAATTTTTGGCAAAGGTAAAGAATTAGCTTTTAGAAGTAAGATTTCAGAGGTCAGATATTTGTCGGATTCAATCTTAAACCAGCTAAATTTTGGCTTCAGGAAAACTTCAGTTAAATTTGTAGGTAAAGAAGGACTCCAAAAGTCTGAAATCTTTTGTCTGAAATCTAAAATCTTCCTGTTAAATGAAAACCTTCATCAAAAACGCCACAATCGTCAATGAAAATCAGATTTTTGAAAGCGATCTGCTCATTGAAAATGATTTAATTTTAAAAATTTCAAAAAATATCTCAGAAGAGAATATTGACAAAATTATTGATGCCAGCGGGAAATATCTGCTTCCCGGCGTGATTGATGATCAGGTGCATTTCCGCGAACCGGGGCTCACGCATAAAGGCGATATCGAAAGTGAAAGCCGCGCTGCAATTGCCGGTGGCGTGACCTCATTTATCGAGCAGCCAAACACGGTTCCCAATGCCGTAACCCAGGAACTTTTGGAAGAAAAATATCAAATTGCTGCAGAAAAATCCTTTGCCAATTATTCATTTTCCATGGGCGGCACGAATGATAATCTGGAAGAAGTTCTAAAAACCAATCCCCGAAATGTAGCGGCCGTCAAACTTTTCCTCGGTTCTTCTACAGGGAATATGCTGGTGGACAATCCCGAAACTTTGGAGGAAATTTTCAGCAAGGTGAAAATGCCGATTTGCGTGCACTGCGAGGACGAAAAAACCATCCGTGAAAATACTGAGAAGTATCAAAAGCAGTATGGCGACGATATTCCGGTGAAATTTCATCACCTGATTCGCAGCGAAGAAGCATGCTATATTTCCTCATCAAAAGCCGTTGAGCTGGCAAAGAAAACCGGAGCGCGGCTTCATATTTATCACCTTTCGACGGCAAAAGAAATGCAGCTTTTCCAAAATGATATTCCGTTAAAAGACAAGAAAATTACGGCAGAAGTTTGTGCCCATCACTTGCATTTTACGAATGAAGATTATGAAACCAAAGGAACTCTGATCAAATGGAATCCTGCGGTGAAAACCCAGAACGACAAAGACGGTCTTTGGGAAGCACTTCTCGATGACCGGATTGATGTGATTGCCACCGACCACGCGCCGCATACGTGGGAGGAAAAAGATAATGTTTACACGAAATGCCCTTCCGGCGCGCCGCTTGTGCAGCATTCTCTGATCGTGATGCTCGAATATTTCAAAAAAGGAAAAATTTCACTCGAAAAAATCGTTGAAAAAATGTGTCACAATCCTGCCATTTTATTTGATATTGAGCAGCGGGGATTTATTAGGGAAGGTTATAAAGCCGATCTGGTTTTGGTGGATTTGAATGGCAAATGGACGGTTTCCAGGGAAAATATCCTTTACAAATGCGGCTGGTCGCCGCTGGAAGGAACACAGTTTTCGGCCAAAGTGACGCACACTTTTGTTAACGGGCATTTGGCGTGGGATAACGGAAAGATTTCAAAGGAAAAACATGGTGAAAGGTTGTTGTTTGAAAGATAGGATTGTCGCTGCTTCTGCAGATTAATAAAATAAACCTGTTGACACAAAAATTGAAAATACACATTCCGAAGATACTTCTGCTCATCGCATTTACAGCCGATCTTTTTTTCGTTTATCAAAATCAAACTGCGCCACGTTTTTTCACAAAAACCCTGCTTGTGCCATTATTAATCCTGATTTGTCTACTCGAAACAAAACCACTCAGCCATTCAAAAACGCAGCCATTCAATTACTTATTCCTGACGGGTTTGATGTTCAGTTTCTTCGGAGACTTTTTTTTGCTTTTCAGTTGGGGTTTTCTGCCGGGATTGGGAAGTTTTCTTTTAGCCCATTTTTTTTATATTTTCTGTTTCACAAAATTGACGGTCAGAAAACATCTTCCGATTTTGGCAGCGGGGCTTTTGGTTTACGTTACAGTACTGATTTTCTATCTTTTTCCTTATTTAAAAGAAATGAAAATCCCGGTAATTATTTATGGTGTAGTGATTGCGGCAATGTTATATTTTGCTGTGCGCACTACTAATAAAAACCTTATTCTTGGAGCGGTTCTTTTTGTAATTTCAGATTCCGTTCTTGCAATAAATTTATTTGTAAAGAAAACAACAGTCTTAAGCATGATCGTGATGATGACTTACATTTCAGCCCAATGGTTTTTAGTGAAAGGATTGCTTTCAAATTCAAAAAAAATGAAGTTCACTGAAACAATTCACTAAAAACTTCGTCTAATAACCATAAAACCATAATAGATATGTTTAAGAAAAAGATTCTTATGCTTTTTGCTGCTGCGGTGATGTTCTCTGCCCAGGCGCAGGACTACCAGTGGAAAGAAGCAAAAAGTGGCGGTTACACCTATAAGTATGTAACCAATGACCCCACGCAGGCAAGATTTTACACGTTGAAAAACGGACTTACTGTAATTTTAAGCCCAACGAAAAAAGACCCGAGGATACAGGCGTATGTGGCGACGAAGGCCGGCAGCAAGACCGATCCGGCAACCAATACAGGTTTGGCGCATTATCTGGAACACATGCTTTTCAAAGGGACCGATAAATACGGCTCACTGGACTGGGCTAAAGAAAAGGCGGAACTCGACAAAATTGATGCGCTTTATGAGCAGTACAACAAATCCAATGATGAGCTCCAGCGCAAGACCATCTACAAAAAAATCGACTCCATTTCCGGTGTTGCTTCAAAGTTTGCCATCGCCAATGAATATGACAAAATGATGTCGGCAATGGGAGCGCAGGGTACCAATGCCTGGACGAGTTTTGAGGAAACCGTTTACACAGACGACGTGCCGGCAAGCGCTTTGGATAAATATCTTACAGTGCAGGCGGAGCGGTTCAGAAATCCGGTTTTGAGGATTTTCCATACGGAACTTGAAGCGGTTTATGAAGAGAAAAACCGAAGTTTAGACAGCGACAACAGCAAAGTTTTCGAGACGCTTTTCTCTACGCTTTTTCAAAATCACAACTACGGAAAGCAAACCACGATCGGAACGGTGGAGCACCTTAAGAACCCTTCCCTGGTCGAAATCCGCAAGTACTTCAATACCTATTATGTTCCCAACAACATGGGCATAATTATGTCCGGCGATTTCAATCCGGACGAGGCAATTGCAAAAATCGACAAAGCGTTCGCGTACATGCAGAATAAGCCCGTTCAGAAATATAGCTTCCAGCCTGAAGTTCCGCTCACAACGCCGGTCGTAAAGGAAGTGGTGGGCCCGGATGCAGAAAGTGTGGCAATCGGTTTCAGATTGCCGGGGAATAAAGATAAAGATGCGCTTCTGGCGGATTTGGTAGGTTCTATTCTAACCAACGGAAAAGCCGGCCTGCTAGATCTTAATCTTGTTAAAAAGCAGAAACTTCTGAGAGCCGGTGCATTTACATATATTTTACAGGACCACGGAGTGCTTTGGCTTAATGCAGCGCCAACCAGCGGACAGTCTTTGGAGGAAGTGCAGGCTTTGGTTTTAAATGAAATTGAAAACCTTAAAAAAGGAAATTTCGATGCGGATTTGCTGCCTTCAATCGTAAACAATATCAAAAAAGAAAAAATTCAGGAAACTGAAAAGTACAGCGACCGTGCTTCGATGCTTCAGCGGGCCTTCAATGCTGAGCTGGACTGGAGAGATCAGGTGGCTTATGTCAACAGTCTTTCAAAAATCAAAAAAGAAGATGTGGTGGCTTTTGCCAATAAATATCTGGGCAACAATTACGTGGCAGTGCTGAAAAGAAAGGGTGAAAATAAAAACCCGCAAAAAATTGAAAAACCTGCCATCACGCCGGTGGAAACCAATGCGGACAAGCAGTCGGCTTTCGTGAAAATGGTGAACGATATGCCGAATACGCCGTCACAGCCTGTATTTTTGGATTTTGATAAGGATATTCAGAAATCGAAACTTGGCAAAGCAGAAGTGCTTTACGTTCCGAATACCGAAAATCAGCTTTACAGATTGAGATACCGGTACAAAATCGGTTCTTTGAATGACCTTAAACAGCCTTTAGCAGCACAGTACATTCAGTTCCTGGGCACCGACAAAAAATCTGCGGAAGACATTTCCAAAGAATTTTACAAAATCGCATCAAGTTTCAATGTTTCTACGGGTGAGGAATATACTACGGTGACGATTGAAGGTTTACAGGAAAATTTCGACCAGGCAGTTAAACTTTACGAAGATTTGGTATTAAATGCAAAACCAAATGAAGATGCTCTGAAAGCCCTGAAGGCAAGACTGGCAAAATCACGGAAAGATGCCAAAGCCAACAAAGGCGCAATTCTCAACGGGCTGACGAACTACGCACTTTACGGCCCGAAAAATAAATTCAACAACACGCTTTCGGATGCTGAAATCAATGCGCTTACCGCTCAGGAACTGGTTGACAGAATGAGAAACCTGAACAGTTACGAACAGACGGTTATTTACTACGGCCCGGAATCTTTGAAAAACCTCACTGCAAAACTGGGACAACTTCACAAAATTCCGGCAAACTTTGCCGTGGCAGCCCCGCTTAAAAAGTTCGCCCAGCAGAAACAGACTCAAAATCAGGTACTGTTCACCGATTACGATATGGTGCAGGCAGAAACCCGCTGGATCCGCAACACCGACGCTTATAACCCTGCAAATACCACGATGGTCAGTGTATTCAACAATTATTTTGGAGGCGGAATGGGCTCGATCATCTTCCAGACCATCCGTGAGAGTAAAGCGTTGGCTTACAGTACTTTCGGATACTATGTACAACCGCAGAAAAAGGAGGACAGTTACTATATGATGAGTTATGTGGGTTCACAGGCTGATAAGTTTAATGATGCGGTAGGCGCTATGAATCAGCTCCTTACAAAGATGCCTGAACTTCCGGAGAATCTCGTTCTGGCTAAAACTCAGGTCAAAAAAGACATCCAGACGGAGCGCATCATGCAGGATGATATCATTTTCCGTTATCTTGCCGCGAAACAGCTTGGTCTAAAGGATGACATCCGTAAGCAAACATACGCCAGCGTCGATAAAATCACTATGGATGATGTGAAGGCATTCCATGCTGCAAATCTTGCCGGCAAACCATACACATATGCGCTGGTGGCCAGCGAGAAGAAGGTAAACATGGATGATTTGAAAAAAATCGGCGAAGTGAAGAAAATTTCTCTGGAAGAGCTTTTCGGATACTAAAAATTCATATTTGCAGAAAAAAATCTGGACAAATCCCCGTAATCCGCGGGTACAATAAAAGGCTGTCTGTTTTCAGGCAGTCTTTTTTATTTGGGCGCGTCCCGTCACCATTGTCTGCAATGATAACGGGACCGGGCTGTACGTTACAATTCCTCGTCCCGCTGCATTTCCCTTCGCTTACTGCGGGATTTTCACTTCCATCCCTCGCGCGAGAGCAGTTCAGCACAATATTTGAATCAAATTTTGTATATATTTGTAAAAGTCAATTCATTAAAATGGAAAGTATAACCGTATATCCAAAAAACGAAAAACAAAAATCACTGCTGAAGTCTCTGCTTGAGGAGTTGAAGGTTCGTTTTGTAATTGCTGAAAATGAGGAAGATGTCTTGCTTTCAGAAGAAGAATTCTATGCGAAAATTGACAAATCTGCAAAAAGTGCTGAAGCCGGAAAAACCAAGATTCTGCTAAAAGATAAGCAGAAAGAATTTTTGGGCTTATGATTTATGAAATCGAACTTTCAGAGGATGCAGTGGCAGACATTGAAAAACACAAAAAATCCGGCGACAAAAAATTACTTCAGAAAATCGACACTTTGTTAAACGAACTTCGTGAAAATCCCACCACAGGAACAGGAAAGCCGGAGAAATTGAAACATTACAAAATTCCAACATGGTCGCGAAGAATAAGTGGTAAGCACAGATTGGTTTACAGAATTCAGGATGAAAAAGTGGTCGTTTTGGTATTGTCTTTTTGGGGACATTACGATTATAAATAATCAAACTAAATAATAAGCGGAGTAATCACTTCGCTTTTCTTTGCTATTCATCAAATACCAAAAATCCTCAACGCTTCCTTCAAAATCCTTAACTTTAAACCTTTAATCAACGTCTGACATCTGTCATCTAACATCTGACATCTGAAATCTCAATACTATGAAATACACTGAAGGAATGCTGCGCGAAGACGCACTGAAAGATAAGGTAGCCATCATAACCGGTGGCGGAAGCGGACTTGGAAAAGCAATGACCAAATATTTTCTGCAACTGGGCGCAAAAGTCGTCATCACCTCGCGAAATCTGGAAAAATTACAGGCAACCGCAAAAGAATTAGAGGCAGAAACCGGCGGAAAAGTCCTCGCTGTGGCCTGCGACGTCAGAAATTGGGACGAGGTGGAAGCCATGAAGGAAGCGGCCATCAAAGAATTTGGAAAAATCGACATTTTGCTGAACAACGCGGCCGGAAACTTTATTTCACCGACAGAAAGACTGACGCATTCCGCTTTCGATTCCATATTGGATATTGTTTTAAAAGGCACCAAAAACTGTACACTTTCCGTCGGAAAATATTGGATTGATAATAAAATCCCGGGAACAGTTCTGAATATCGTCACCACTTATTCCTGGACAGGCTCTGCTTACGTCGTTCCTTCCGCCTGCGCCAAAGCCGGAGTTCTTGCAATGACGCGCTCCCTTGCTGTAGAATGGGCGAAATACAACATCCGCTTCAACGCCATTGCTCCAGGGCCTTTCCCAACCAAAGGCGCCTGGGAAAGACTTTTACCGGGCGATTTGGCTGAAAAGTTCGATATGAGAAAGAAAGTGCCGCTGCGCAGGGTAGGCGAACATCAGGAGCTGGCAAACCTTGCAGCGTATCTGGTTTCCGATTTTTCAGCGTACATGAACGGGGAAGTGGTAACCATCGACGGTGGCGAATGGCTGCAGGGCGCCGGAGAGTTCAACATGCTGGAAGCAATTCCGCAGGAAATGTGGGATATGCTCGAACAGATGATTAAGGCAAAGAAATCGAATTAAAAGTACGGATTAAAAATGTGGATCATCGGCGCTCGCTGCGCTCGCGCCACCATTTCAAAACTTTGATTTCATTGTAAATTTTCCTTAATTTGCAATGCTTTAAATAATACTGAACAATGATTATTCAACCCAGAACAAGAGGATTCATCTGTTTGACTGCGCATCCGGAAGGTGCTTTGCAAACTGTTAAAAATCAGATAGAATACATAAAATCAAAAGGTAAAATTGCCAACGGGCCAAAAAAAGTTTTGGTGATCGGTGCTTCTACCGGTTTCGGAATTGCTTCCAGAATTGCCGCCGCTTTCGGTTCGGATGCTGCAACCATCGGTGTTTTCTTCGAAAAACCTTCGTCTGAAGGAAAGTTGGGAACTGCAGGCTGGTACAATTCTGCCGCGTTCGAGCAGGAAGCACACAAAGCCGGGCTTTACGCCAAAAGCATCAACGGCGATGCGTTTTCTGATGAAATTAAGCAGCAAACCATAGATTTAATCCAGAAAGATTTGGGACAGGTGGATTTGGTGGTGTACAGCCTGGCTTCGCCGCGAAGAACACACCCTAAAACCGGAGTGGCACACGCATCTGTTTTAAAGCCGATTGGCGCACCTTTTACCAATAAAACCGTAGATTTTCATACAGGAGCAGTGACTGACATAACCATTGCCCCGGTTGAAAATGACGATGATATTTCCAATACCGTTGCGGTGATGGGTGGTGAAGACTGGAAATTCTGGATGGAAGATCTTAAAAATGCCGGAGTTTTGGCTGATGGTGTAAAAACCGTTGCATACTCGTACATCGGCCCTGAACTGACGTTCCCGATTTACAGAAACGGAACAATCGGTCAGGCAAAAAATGACCTGGAAGAATCCGTTAAACACATCAACGAAATGCTGAAAGACCTGAACGGGAAAGCCTACGTTTCAGTAAACAAGGCCCTTGTAACACAGTCCAGTTCGGCGATTCCGGTGGTTCCGCTTTATATTTCACTCCTATTTAAAGCGATGAAGGAAAAAGGAACGCACGAAGGTACCATCGAGCAGATGCAGAGATTATTTGCAGAACGGCTTTACACTGAAGATGAAAATGTTCCGCTCGACGAAAACGGCAGAATCCGTATCGACGACTGGGAAATGGCGGAAGACGTTCAGGCGGAAGTAGCTAAAAACTGGGATAAAGTGACGACAGAAAATCTTTCAGAAATCAGCGATATTGAAGGCTACAGGAGAGATTTCTTCAACCTCTTCGGTTTCGAGATCGATGGTGTGGATTATGAAAAAGATACTAATGAAGATGTGAAAGTTCCAAGTATCGCCGGCTAAAAATTCAACTTAAAAACTCATTTTGTAACGAAAATGAGTTTTTTTTATACTTATTCACCAAATCTGATCCAATGAATTTCAAATTTCCAAAAATGATAGCCGCTGCGCTCACGGTTATCTCGGTAAGTATGACTGCCCAGGATGCTCCAAAGTACGATTACAATGCAGCATTCAATCCGTTTTTCTACAAAAATAACGGTACAGAAACCCGATCTGCAAGCGGCAAACCCGGCCACAATTACTGGCAGAACCGTGCCGATTACATCCTGAACGCTACTTTGAACGAAGCCAAAAAAGAAATTACCGGCAGTGCGGAAATCACCTATACCAATAACAGTTTTGATAACCTGGAATTCCTTTGGCTGCAGCTGGACCAGAACCTTTTCAAGAAAGATTCCCGCGGAAATGCCATCATCCCGCTGTCCGGCAGCCGTAACGGAGCCAAAGGACAGGAGTTTGACGGGGGCTACACCATAAAAAATGTGGAAATTATCTCTACAAATGGCAAAAATATGAAGGTGGCTCCCAGGTATTTTATTACCGATTCCCGGATGCAAATCGACCTTCCACAGGAGCTGAAAGCGAAAGGTGGAGTGGTAAAATTTAAAATTGATTACGCTTTTGTGTCTCCGGATTACGGTTCAGACAGGATGGGAGTGGAGGATACCAAAAACGGTAAAATTTTCACGGTGGCGCAGTGGTTTCCGAGAATGGCTGTATATGATGATATCTCAGGATGGAATACGCTGCCTTACCTTGGTGCAGGCGAATTCTATCTGGAATATGGTGATGTTACGGCGAATATAACGGTACCTGCACACCATTATGTAGTGGCGTCGGGTGAGCTGCTTAACCCTAAGGATGTTTATACTTCTGAACAGAACAGAAAGTGGGACGAGGCCAGGAAATCCGACAAAACGGTCATCATCCGTTCTGCGGCTGAAGCCAATGCCGCAGCAAAGTCGTCAAATTCAACCAAAACCTGGAAATTTAAAATTGAAAATACGCGCGATTTTGCCTGGGCATCATCGCCGGCCTTTATTCTGGACGGTGCCCGAATCAACCTTCCGAGCGGCAAAAAAGCCCTCGCAGTTTCGGCGTATCCTGTAGAGAGTGACGGGCAGGGCGCATGGGGAAGATCTACCGAATACACAAAGGCTTCCATTGAAAATTACTCAAAAAGATGGTACGAATATCCGTATCCCGCCGCTGTGAATGTCGCAGGAAATGAGGGCGGAATGGAGTACCCGGGAATCGTTTTCTGCCATATGGATTCCAAAGGTTATGATCTTTGGGGTGTTACAGACCATGAATTCGGGCACATCTGGTTCCCGATGATCGTGGGTTCTAATGAGCGGCTCCATGCCTGGATGGACGAGGGGTTCAATACTTTTATCAATAATATTTCTGAAAAAGATTTCAACAACGGCGAATATTACCAGCCGAAACCGCTCTCCAGTATGGCCTTTTTCTTCAACAATGACAAAATGGAACCGGTGATGACGGCTCCCGACAATATGAAGGAAATGAATCTTGGCTTCCTGGCTTACTACAAACCCGGTGCAGGACTTCAGATGCTGCGCGAGAATATTCTGGGTGAAGAGCGTTTCGACAAGGCATTCCGCGAGTACATTAAGAGATGGGCCTTTAAACATCCTGCTCCTGATGATTTTTTCCGCACGATGGAAAATGTTTCCGGCGAAGATTTGAGTTATTTCTGGAGAGGCTGGTTCCAGAACAAATGGAAAATTGACCAGGCTGTGAAAAGCGTGAAATATAAAAACAACGATTATAAATCCGGGTCCGTTATCAAACTTGAAAATATCGGGCAGTTGCCCATGCCGGTGAAAGGCGAAATCACCTTTAAAGACGGCAGCAAACAGGAGTTTGCGCTGCCGGTTGAGGTTTGGAAAAGGAATACTGAATGGACTTTTGAACTTCCCACCAGTAAAGAGATTGCTTCCGTAAAACTTGATCCTAAAGGGACGCTGCCGGATGCCGACCCGTCCAACAATACCTTTAAATTTACCTCCGCTGTGGCAGAAAATGTAGATTTGAAAGCGTATCAGGGTACTTTTTCCAGCAAAGATGTTCCCTTAAAAATTGTTACGAAGGTTGAGAACGGTAAGCTCACTGCGCAGGCCACAGGACAGCAGCCGTTCCCGCTGGAATATGACGGCGAAGATAAATTTGTCTTCGAACTGGCGCAGATCGAAGTGGCGTTCAATAAAGACAAAAAAGGATTTACGCTGAACCAGGGCGGGCAAAGTTTTAAATTCACAAAAGAATAAGACGGACAGTTACCATAACAAAATCCCGTGAAAATACATTCACGGGATTTTTTATAAAATAATTTTAAAGATTTTCTTAGAGGTTTCTAAGTCCGGCTCTTACGCCGCTGGCTGCAACGATAGCCTGCATTCTTGCTTTCTGGCCTGCAGAAAACATGTACATTGCTGCATCATCAACATAATCCATATAATTCATGAACATTATGGAGCGTGATACGCCGCCACAAACGTCCATCTGCGGATAAGAAGGCGTTCCGTAATTATTGGAAGCCTGCGTAGGGGTGTCATCTACATAATCTGTTGCGCAGGTGCCGTCGCCCCAAATGTGGCGAAGGTTAAGGTAGTGACCAACTTCGTGGGTGGTTGTACGCCCAAGGTTGTATGGTGCTGCAGATGTTTTGCCGAAGTAATTTTTCGCCATCACGACACCGTCGTTCCAAAGCCCGGCAGATTCAGGAAAAGTGGCATAGCCCAGGATGCTTCCCATGTCGCCAACCACCCACATATTCAGGTATTGTGATGGGTTCGTAGCATCAATGCCGCCCTGTGAGGATTTCTTCATCGCATCATTCGTTCTCCATGACCTTGTTTTTGTAGCTTTTCTTACAGTTTTTACCAGACGGAATTTAATTCCTGTATTGCCTGCAGATACCGATTTGAATTCTGTTGGGATTTTAGTGGCATCAGCATTGGTTCCCGAGTAATCAGCGTTCAGTACATCAATTTGTGACTGGATCTGCGCATCAGAAATATTTTCAGCACTCGTTCTGTAAAGTACGTTTACCACTACAGGAATTTCCACCGTGCCATCTGCCAAAACTCTGCCCAAAGTTTTATCCTGGATAAACCTCGCAGTGCTGTTCTCGATATCTGCTGCCCTGGCTCTTGCTGCAGGATCGTTTGCGAGCATTTCATCTCTGATTTCTTCTGAAGGACAGCTTCTTCTTTCCGCAACGGCGAAATCTCCCCCTTGCGGATCCTGAGTTTCAGTCACTGCGTTGTCACTGGTACACGCTGTAGCCATTGCAAGGGCAAAAGCTCCAAATAACATTTTTTTCATAGACAAACATTTTTTTTGAATGATTAACGAAGGCGAATTTATATTAATGAAAATTAATACACAATACCTGAATGAAAATTTTTCCGTAAAAAAGATGAGAGGTGATTAATATTATTTGGCTTTTGTTGTATAAAATTTATTGTTTTAGGTGAGTAATACTGGTTTGTATAAAAAGAAAATATCATTTAAATTTAAATTGTATTAATGGTTTTGCAGTATAATTTAAATTTAATGCACTGATTGTGTGAATGCTTTCGTGAAAGTATAAATTTGATGAAATAAAAACGGGCGTTCCAAAAGTGGAACGCCCGCAAAAACACAAATGATGAAAAAAAATTTCATGCAAATATAAGGTAAATATTTTTATGCTCGAAATAATTTACTCGACAGGTCTGAAGACCAAACCGCTTTCTTCAAAGTAATCGAGTATAATTCTCTGGTTGTCTTCTATATTCCCCGCCAAAATTTCTTTTGAAAGTTTATTTAAAACTTCCTGCTGCAGCACCCTTTTCAGTGGTCTTGCTCCGAATGCCGGGTCGTAACCTTTCTGCGTAATATAGTTTAGGGCATCTTCAGTAGCGGTCATCATAATACCTTTTTTCTCCAGCATCTTGTTGAATCCTCTCAACTGATACTGTACAATTTTTCCGATTTCTTTTTTGCTCAGTGGTTGGAAAATAACCACCTCGTCGATACGGTTCAGGAATTCCGGCCTCAGGGTCTGCTTTAATAAATTGAAAACTTCGTTTTTGGTTTCCTCAATTACAAAAGGATCAATACGGTCTTCTGCGTCGCGTGTTGCCGCATCAAAACGTTCCTGAATGATCGGCGAACCAAGATTGGAGGTCATAATGATGATCGAATTCTTAAAATTCACCACACGCCCTTTGTTGTCGGTCAGCCTTCCGTCGTCCAAGACCTGTAATAAGGTGTTGAAAACATCGGGATGCGCTTTTTCAATTTCATCCAAAAGTACCACAGAATAAGGTCTTCTTCTCACGGCTTCGGTCAATTGTCCGCCTTCGTCGTAACCTACATATCCGGGAGGCGCCCCGACCAGTCGCGATACCGAATGCCTTTCCTGATATTCACTCATATCAATTCTGGTCATATTGTTCTCATCATCGAACAGGAATTCGGCGAGCGCCTTTGCCAGTTCGGTTTTTCCGACACCGGTGGTTCCCAGGAAAAGGAAACTTCCGATCGGTTTTTTCTCATCGTTCAGGCCGGCGCGGTTTCTGCGGATGGCATTGGCAACGGCGGTGATGGCTTCTTCCTGGCCCACCACCCGTTTGTGGAGCTCTTCTTCGAGGTGAAGCAGTTTTTCCCTTTCGCTTTGGAGCAGTTTTGTCACCGGTATTCCGGTCCATTTCGAGATGACTTCCGAAATATTTTCTGCCGTCACCTCTTCTTTAATCAGCTCGTTTTCATGGTTCTGCATTTCGAGTTCCAGTTTTTGCAGTTCGTCCTCTTTTTCACGCAGTTTCCCGTACTGGATTTCAGCAACTTTCGCGTAATCCCCAACTCTGGAAGCGCGTTCGGCTTCTAATTTCAGCGCTTCAATTTCTTTTTTAATATTCGTTAAATCCTCCGATTTCTGTTTTTCAGCGAGCCATTTTGCATTGATTTCGTTGCGCTGTTCGGTCACTTTCGCAATGTCTTCTTTTAAGTGGTCGATCTTCGTCTGATTTCCTTCCCGGGAAATTGCTGCAAGTTCAATCTCCATCTGCATCAGTCTTCGGTCCAGAACATCGAGTTCTTCCGGCTTGGAATTGATTTCCATCCTGAGTTTTGCTGAGGCTTCATCGATGAGGTCAATCGCTTTATCCGGTAAAAAACGGTCTGATATATAACGCTGCGACAGTTCTACCGCGGCAATGATCGCCTCGTCTTTGATGCGCACTTTGTGATGCGCTTCGTATTTATCCTTAATTCCGCGCAGTATCGAGATCGCCGATTCGGTATCCGGTTCTTCCACCATCACCTTTTGGAAACGTCTTTCCAGCGCCTTGTCTTTCTCGAAATATTTTTGATATTCATTTAAAGTCGTTGCGCCCACTGCACGAAGTTCACCTCTTGCCAAAGCCGGCTTCAGGATGTTGGCTGCGTCCATCGCGCCCTCACCGCCGCCTGCTCCTACCAAAGTGTGGATCTCGTCGATGAACAGGATGATTTGGCCGTCGCTTTTTATCACTTCGTTCACTACGGATTTCAGCCGTTCTTCAAATTCGCCTTTGTATTTGGCACCGGCAATCAGTGCGCCCATATCCAGTGAATAAAGCGTTTTGTCCATCAGGTTTTCCGGGACGTCGCCGGAAATAATCCGGTGGGCAATGCCTTCAGCAATCGCGGTTTTCCCTACACCCGGCTCACCGATTAGGATAGGATTGTTCTTCGTTCTTCTCGATAAAATCTGCAATACACGGCGAATTTCCTCATCGCGCCCGATCACGGGATCCAGTTTTCCCTCTGCCGCGAGCTCGTTGAAATTTTTCGCGTATTTATTTAATGACTGATAGGTTTCCTCGGAACTTGCTGACGTTGCTCTGGAGCCTTTGCGAAGTTCTTTAATGCCGCCCTCCAAAAGCGATTTGGTAACGCCCATGTCTTTCAGCATGGTGGAAACCGGGGAATTAACGTCGATTAAAGCCAGCCATAAATGTTCGATGGTCACATATTCATCACCCATTTTCTTGGCAATATTCGGCGCTTCCAGCAATACTTTATTTGCACTTTGGCTTAGATATATGTTTCCGCCTTCCACTTTCGGAAGGGTTTCCAGGCTTTCGCGGTTGCGTGCGCGCACGAGGTTCTCGTCGGCTTCAGATTTTTTCAGCAGAAATTTTGAGATATTTTCATCACTCTGGAAAATTCCTTCCAGAAGATGCTGCGGCTCTATACTCTGGTTGCCGAATTCCATCGCAACCTGTTGCGCTTTCTGGATGGCTTCCTGTGATTTTACGGTAAATTGGTTTAAGTTCATATTATGATTTTGGTTAATGTATTTGTTGTTGATTCGTTTTCAGCAAAAAGTATTCTTCACTGCTGAAAAACAAAAATTAAGACATATTTTCCGATAATTCTGTTGTTTTCAGGGGATTATAAGACAAAATTTCACTTTTTCAGTTTTTTGAATAAAGGTGTTAAGTCGGTTTTTGAATTCTCTTAAATTAATTATATTTGTTGAAATCACATCCTGTGATAATTTAAACCTAGAAATGCATCATTTTCATATTTTAAAGACTTCTAAAGTTAGTAAGGAAACCAACGACTGTATCAATATTGCTTTTGAAATTCCTGAGCACCTTAAACATAATTTCAAATTCAGACAGGGGCAGTATATCAACGTGCGCCGGATGATCGGTGGTGAGGATTTGCGCCGGTCGTATTCTATTGTCAATGCCCCTTCGGAGGGAATTGCGGAAATTGAAATCCTGGTAAAAAGGATGGATGACGGGCGTGTTTCCAGATTCCTTAATGATGAGGTTCAGCTCGGTGACGAACTGGAGGTGCTGGAACCGGCGGGACACTTTTACACCAGTTATCACCCCTCCAACGTGAAAACTTACGTGGGACTGGCTGCCGGAAGCGGAATTTCCCCGGTTTTGTCGAACATCAAGGAGGCGCTGTACCAGGAACCGAAATCAACGGCATATCTTTTTTTCAGCAACCGGTCGTTTGAAAATATAATCTTCAGAAAAGAAATCGATGCGCTGGCTGAAAAATTTGAGGGAAGACTGAAGGTGATTTATCTTTTGTCCAGAGAAAAACATTTTGAGGACGAACTTTTTGAAGGGCGAATCTGCGCCGGTAAGCTTGAACAGCTTTTTACGCGGTTTCCCGAAATTGATCCTGCGGAAACCACATTTTTCATTTGCGGACCTTCTGAAATGATCAAGGATGTTTCAGAATATCTCAAAAAGGACAAAAAAGTGCCTTCGCTTCAGGTCATGTACGAATATTACTCCGCACCGGATGATGAGGAAAGCCGCGAAATGAGCGAAGAATTCAAAGCGATTCCCAATATTGAAAGTTTTGTAACTTTAATCATTGATGATGATGAATACAATATTCATTTAAATTCAAAAAAAGAAAGCATCTTAGATAAGGCTCTAAAAGATAACCTGCCTGTGCCCTTTGCCTGCAAAGGCGGCGTGTGCTGTACCTGCAAAGCCCAGGTGATGGAAGGTGAGGTGTTTATGGAAAAAAACTTCGCACTTACGGAAGATGAGGTGGAGCGCGGTTTTGTACTCACATGCCAGTGCCATCCCACGACCAATATTGTGATGCTGAATTATGATGTTTAATTTCAGGACCGCTGGTTATGAAAATTAAAATTGGGAAAATAAAAACAACATCTCAGAAACTAAAACCAAACGCTATGACCGACTGGAAATTTGATTCTTTTATCAAGGTCGATAAGGAATACAGAGTGGAAGGCCTCAACATCTGGAACCATTACTGGCACTGCTCCGACAGAAAAGTGGAGGTGAAAGGACCTTTCGAAGGCCAGGTTTATTATTTTAAGGAATACTGCATTGAAACGCCTGAAAAAAAGGTCAATTTCGTTGCCGGAGAGTTCATCAACGGACAAATCGGGATTTACCTTAAAGATGACTTGAGAGATAAAAACTTATAATGTAAAAATGTACCTAATTTATTAATTTACCAATGAACCAATTTATCAATTTACCAATCTGACTGTTACATGGTTATAATGGTTACAGGTTTACGCTGCTACATGGTTACATTGTTATATTATTAGATTGTTAGATTGTTATATTGTTATATTGTTACACTGTTACATTGCTACACTGCTACACTGTTACATTATTAAATTGCTGCATTGAAATTATGGATCATAATAAATTTTTAGAATACGTACAGGCCGAAAACAAAGTGGAGCCAAAGGATATGATGCCGGAAGATTACCGCAAACTTTTGGTAAGGCAGATTTCTCAGCATGCGCATTCTGAGGTGGTCGGGATGCTGCCGGAAGCCAACTGGATTACCAGGGCACCGTCTTTGCGCAGAAAGATGGCACTTTTAGCCAAAATTCAGGATGAGGCCGGGCACGGGCTTTACCTTTATGCCGCTACCGAAACTTTGAATGACGGCACCGTCAATGCTGACCGGGATTCTGCATACAGTGATATGCTTGCCGGGAAAGCAAAATATTCCAGTATTTTCAATTATCCCACTTTGAGCTGGGCAGATATCGGTGCGATTGGCTGGCTGGTGGATGGTGCTGCGATCATGAATCAGGTTATGCTGATGGGGAATTCTTACGGCCCTTATGCCCGGGCGATGGTAAGGATTTGTAAAGAAGAATCTTTCCACCAGCGCCAGGGTTATGAAATCCTGATGACACTCTGCCGCGGTACAAAACAGCAGAAAGAAATGGCGCAGCAGGCGCTGAACCGCTTTTGGTGGCCGGCACTCATGATGTTCGGGCCCAATGACGATGCCTCGCCCAATTCTCAAAAGTCAATGAACTATCGCGTGAAAAGGGAAAGCAACGATTCCCTGCGCCAGCGTTTTGTGGATGTTACCGTTCCTCAGGCTGAATTTTTAGGTCTCAAAATTCCCGACGAAAACCTGAAATGGAACGAAGAACGCGGCCACTACGATTTTGGAGATTTGCCTTGGGACGAATTTATGGAAGGGCTGAAAGGAAACGGTCCTGCCAATAAAAAACGCCTGCAAACCAAAATAAACGCCCAGAAGGAAAACGCCTGGGTAAAGGAAGCTGCCGTAGCGTACGCGGAGAAGTTTAAAAATGTAACCACGTAACAATGTAACAATGTAACAATGTAATAATGTAACAATGTAATAATATAACAATGTAACAATGTAACAGTCAGATTGGTAAATTGATAAATTGGTCTATTGGTAAATTGATACATTGATAAATTGTTACATTAATAAAATCCCGTAATTTTTGAAATATGAGTAATTTAGATATGTGGGAAGTTTTCATCCAGACCAAACCGGGGCTTTCCCATAAGCACGCCGGAACAGTGCAGGCAGCAACCGCAGAAATGGCGCTGCAGAATGCCCGTGATGTTTACACCCGAAGAATGGAAGGTACGTCGATTTGGGTGATACCCAGCAAATATGTGGTAACAAGTGAAGGGATGGACAAGGAAGCGTTCTTTGATCCGGCAGATGACAAACTCTACCGCCACCCGACCTTTTATCAGATCCCTAATGATGTGAAAAATATGTAGTCTTGTACCTCAAATGTACAATGTAAAATGAATCAAAACCATTAACTGTACTTTGTACCCTGTACACCGTACATTTTACATACAATGAAAAACTACCTCCTGAAACTTGCCGACGATACCCTGATCATGGGGCAGCGACTGGCTGAATGGTGCGGAAAAGGGCCTTATCTGGAAGAAGATATTGCGCTCACCAATATTGCGCTGGATTATCTGGGGCAAAGTTCAAACTTTTATAAATACGCCGCGCAGCTCCAGGGTGAAGGGAAATCTGAAGATGACCTTGCATTCCTGCGCTACGAACACGAGTACCTGAATGCGCAACTGGTTGAATTTCCAAACGGAGATTATGCGCAGACGATCCTCAAGGTGTATTTTTTTGCCGCTTACCAAAAGCTTCTTTATGAAAGGCTCTCTGCCAGCAGTGATGAGCAGCTTTCCGCATTGGCTCAAAAATCCCTGAAAGAAGTTAAATACCATTACACGCATGCCTCAACCTGGGTAAAGATGTTTGCTCAGGGAACTGAAGAAAGCAGTACGCGCCTCCAGAATGCACTCAGTAATCTCTGGGAGTATACCGGCGGTTTGTTTGATGAGGTTGATGGCGAAACGGATTTGGTAAAACTGGAGCTGATTCCGGATTCCAAAACGCTTTATGCAGACTGGAAAAATTTGGTTTCAGAAGATTTTGAAAAATTCGGAATAGAGATTCCTGAATCAGAATTTATGCAGAAGGGCAGCAGAAAAGGCGTTCACACCGAGTATTTCGGCTACATCCTCTGCGAACTGCAATATATGCAGAGAGCGTATCCCGGCTGTGAATGGTAGAAATAATGTGTTAATGAGATAATTTGAAAATTTGGAAATGAATAATCCTAAATTTTAAATTGTCTTTAATAATTTTCAAATTGGAAGATTTTCAAATTTTTACATTGCTTAAGCAAATCCCGGATCCCGAAATTCCCGTGATCAACATTGTGGAACTCGGCATGGTTCGGGATGCCAGAATGGTTTCGGAAAACGAAGCAGAGATCACCGTCACACCCACGTACTCTGCCTGTCCGGCGATGTATAATATTGAGGAAGACATCATTAATTTATTCAAAGAAAACGGAATTCAGGCAAAAGTTACAACGCAGATGTTTCCCGTTTGGACAACCGATTGGATTACCGGTGAAGCCCGCGAAAAACTGAGAAATTACGGCATCGCACCGCCCGAAATAGGCGCTGATGAGGATCATCTGAACATTCCAAAAAAATGTCCGCGCTGCGGCTCGGAAAATACACGGCAGATTTCAAGATTCGGTTCCACGCTTTGCAAGGCAAGTTACCAGTGCAGCGACTGTCTGGAGCCTTTTGATTATTTTAAATGCCATTAAGATTAAATTTACCAAATGAACAGTGTATCTGTTTAACAAGCAATAGTTTATACTTTAAAATTTTATAAAATGAACAGCCAGTTGGATATTGAAAGTAAGCTTGATGGCAAGCTGCAGATAATTTACCTCAACCGTCCCGAATCCTTTAACAGTTTAAATGCAGATTTACTGAAAGAACTCCGCGGGAAAATTTCAGCGTTTAATGCAGATGAAAATGTACGTTGCATCGCGGTTTCAGGCCGGGGAAAAGCCTTCTGCTCCGGACAGAACCTGAAAGATGCGCTTGCTATGGAAACCGGTGGAAACCAAAAAGTGATCCAGAAAATGGTGACCGATTATTACAATCCGCTCGTTTTGGAGATCACCAACTGCAGCAAGCCGGTCGTGGCGCTCGTCAATGGTCCTGCAGTGGGTGCCGGAGCCATGCTGGCACTGATTTGTGATTTTGCGGTGGCCACGGAAAGCTCGTATTTTTCTCAGGCATTCTCCAACATTGGTTTAATTCCGGATACCGCGGGAACTTATTTTTTACCGAAACTTCTGGGCCGTCAGCTGGCGCATTATCTGGCGTTCACAGGAAAAAAACTTTCTGCGCAGGAAGCGAAAAATCTCGGTCTGATCGCCGAAGTTTTTGCTGATGAAGAATTTAACGGTAAATCTCTTGAAATTCTCGCTCAGATCGCGAATATGCCGACAAAAGCCCTGGCACTAACCAAAAAAGCCTTTGCAATGTCCTACGACAACTCGCTCGAAAAACAGCTGGAACACGAAGGCATTCTTCAGCAGGAAGCCGCCGAAACCTCAGATTTCCGCGAAGGCATCGCCGCATTTATTGAAAAAAGGCAACCGGTTTATAAAGGGAAATAATTTGTTAATTTGAAAATGTGCTAATTTGAAAATAACGGTGCAAAAAGTGAGATGAGAAACGACAGAGAAAATATTATCGTTGCAAAAACCTTTGACTTTGCTTTAGAAATTATTGATTTTTCAGAGGTGTTTTTTAATATGAATCGTTTTTCTTTGGCCAATCAGATTTTCAAAGCTGGAACATCAATAGGTGCAAATGTACGGGAAGCACAAAATGCAGAAAGCAAAAGTGATTTTATCCATAAAATGAAAATTGCTGCGAAAGAGGCAGACGAAACCGAATATTGGCTCTTGTTGTGCCAAAAATCTGAAAGGCTAAATTCGCCTCCCGAAAAATTAATTTCTGATTTAAAAGAAATTATTTTGATTCTCTCTAAAATTATTTCAAGTTCTAAAACCCGTCAGGGTTAACATTTTCAAATTCTCAAATTGACAAATTCTCAAATTATGAACAAAGTAGGAATCATCGGCTCCGGGACTATGGGAATCGGCATCGCACAGGTGGCGTCAGCAGCCGGTTGTGAAGTTTTCTTATACGATGCCAGTGCCACGCAAACGGAGAAATCACTTGCCGGTCTTCAGAAAACCCTGAATAAACTCGTTGAAAAACAGAAAATTTCATCTGAAAAATCGGAAGAAATCTACGGGAACATCACCTCCTGCGCATCGATTTCCGAATTTAAGAAATGTGATCTGGTAATCGAAGCCATCATCGAAAATGCCGAAATTAAAAAGAGCGTTTTCGCTGAGGTTGAAAGTACGGTTTCTGATGATTGCATTATCGCATCGAATACGTCGTCCATTTCCATTACTTCGCTTTCCGCAGATTTGGAAAAACCGGAGAGATTTATTGGAATTCATTTTTTCAATCCTGCACCTTTAATGCCTTTGGTGGAAGTGATTCCCGGGCTCTTGACGCGGGAAAATTTACCGCAGCAAATTTATGATTTAATGAAATCCTGGGGCAAAGTTCCTGTGATTGCGAAAGATATACCCGGCTTTATCGTCAACCGGATAGCACGACCTTTCTACGGCGAAGCCTTGAGAATCGTCGAAGAAAATATCGCCACGCCGGAACAGGTGGATGATGCCATGCGCACTTTGGGCAATTTTAAAATGGGACCGTTTGAACTGATGGATTTAATCGGTGTTGACGTAAATTTTGCCGTAACCACCACGGTTTACAAAGATTATTTCTACGATCCGAAATACAAACCTTCACTCCTCCAGCAAAGGATGAGCGAAGCCAAACTTCACGGCAGAAAAACGGGGAAAGGTTTTTACGGGTATGCAGAAAACGCTCAAAATCCTGTTGCTGAAAAGAATGAGGCGCTGTATCAGCAAATTTTTATGAGAATCATTTCCATGCTTATCAACGAAGCTGTAGAAGCCAAACGTTTGAAAATTGCCTCCGATGAAGACCTGGAACTCGCGGTGCAGAAGGGCGTCAATTATCCAAAAGGACTGCTGGCTTGGGGTGAAGAAATTGGTTATTCAAAAATATCCGAAACTTTAAAAAATCTTCACGATGAATATCAGGAAGAACGCTACCGGCAAAGCCCTTTATTGCTAAAATTACAATTTAAAACTTTTAACCTGTGAAAACCAGTATTTTAACCCGTCAAAATATTATCCGTTCTTTTTTGAGAGCGTTGTTTGCGATAGCTTTGATTGTTGTCTTTAAATGGGTTTTTGCCAAATTTTTCAATATCCATTTTTTTACCTCAAATAACATAACATATTATATAATTTTCTTTCTAATATTTTTCGCAGCCAACCTAATCAGCAATGGAAAAGATATCAGCTGGAAAGATCTTTCTAAGAACCAAAAAAATAAATAAATTTTCAAATTAACTCATTTTCAAATTTTCAAACTGAAAATATGACTCCCCTCGAAACAGCCCAGTACATGCTCAATAAGGACGAATTCTCAAAATGGATGGGAATCAAACTCATTGAAGTACGCGAAAAATATTGCTTGATTGAAATGCCGGTTAAGGAAGAAATGATCAACGGGCTGAAAACCGTTCACGGCGGAATTACCTTTTCTCTGGCGGATTCTGCGCTCGCGTTTTCGTCCAACAATACGAACGATGCTTCTGTGGCGCTCAACTGCATGATCAGTTTCACGAAGGCCGTTCGCCTCGGTGATACGCTGACCGCGGAAAGCATTTTGATAGCCGATACCCGCAAAACCGCAGTTTACGATATTACCGTTACCAATCAGCATAAAGTAATGGTGGCGACGTTCCGTGGAACAGTGTATAAAATTGATAAAAAAGTGACGGATTTGTAAACGTGATGTGTAGAAACGCGATTTATCGCGTTTCAATTATACGACCAAATTGCATTTATCGCGTTTCAATTATACGACCAAATTGCATTTATCGCGTTTCAATTATACGACCAAATTGCATTTATCGCGTTTCAAATAAAATATTAAAACGTATATCTAAAAATTCTATAAAAAATATTAAACGCGATAAATCGCGTTTCTACGATGGACAAATTTCAAAATAAATACCGTATCGGATCGGCACGGCTGAAAAATTGGGATTATGGAAATAATGCGCCTTATTTCGTAACGATCTGCATTCGGAATCATGAAAAATTGTTCGGTGAAATTTCAGACGGTAAAATGATATTGAATGAAAACGGTGAAATTGCCGAAAAAATTTGGATGGAAATTCCAGAACATTTCAATTACGCTGAATTAGGTTGTTTTGTTGTGATGCCGAACCATTTTCACGGAATTATTTGCATTAACAAATTGAAAAAAGAAATTACTGTTGAAAAGCAGTCGGTTTCAATAGTAAATGGAGGTTTTGCCGGAATAAAAAATCCCATGCTGAACGAGAATATTTCCCGTATTGTCCGTTGGTATAAAGGAAGAGTTACATTTGAAATCCGGAAAAATTATCCAAATTTTGAGTGGCAGAGCAGGTTTTGGGACCATGTCATCCGCAATGAAGAATCATTTAACAGAATTGAAAATTATATCCAAAACAATCCTAAAAATTGGGTTGAGGATAAATTTCATTTTTAGTTGAATAAAAATACAAATTCAAAATATAATTTAAATATTAAACGCGATAAATCGCGTCTCTACACAATTATGAAACTAAAAAACTATATCGCCGGACAGTGGATAGAAGGCACAGGAGAAGGTATTCCACTATACAACGCGGTTAACGGTGAACTGGTCGCAGTTTCCGATACCGATGGAATCAATTTCGACGAGGCGCTTCAATACGGAAGAACGGTAGGCTACAGAAATCTGTCGAAAATGACGTTCTACGACCGTGGCGAAATGCTGAAGAAAGTAGCACTTTACCTGCTGGAAAGAAAGAAAAAATACTACGAACTTTCTTATAAAACCGGTGCGACCCACTCCGATTCGTGGGTGGATATCGAAGGAGGTTTCGGGACGTTTTTCACCTATTCCGGCTTGGCGAAAAGAATGCTGCCCAACACTCCGTTTTGGGTAGATGGCGATGTTCAGAAGATTTCAGCAAACGGAACGCACCTCGGGACACATATTTTAACGCCAAGTGAAGGTGTTTCGGTGCAAATTAATGCCTACAATTTCCCGGTTTGGGGAATGCTTGAGAAATTGTCGACCTCACTTTTGGCGGGCGTTCCCGGAATTGTGAAACCTGCCACGCCGGGTTCTTATCTTACGAATGCCGTTTTTCAGGATATGATTGAAAGCGGTTTGCTCCCGGAAGGCGCCATTCAGCTGGTCTGCGGCGAGCCTGGCAATATTTTGGATTATGTACAGGACGGCGATTCTGTGCTGTTTACAGGCTCCGCATACACGGGACGAAAACTCAAGTCTTTACCGTCCATTGCCGGAAATGCCGTGCGTTTCAATATGGAGGCCGACTCTTTGAATGCTTCAATTCTTGGCCTGGATGCAAAACCCGGAACGCCCGAATTTGACCTGTTCATCAGGGAAGTCCGCAACGAAATGACCACCAAAGCCGGACAGAAATGTACCGCCATCCGCAGAATTATCGTTCCCGAAAATTGGGTGGGAGATGTGCAGAATGCTTTGTCTAAGGCTTTAGACCAAACCAAAATCGGAAATCCACTGAACCGCGAAACCCGGATGGGTTCCATCGTCGGCAAAAAAGAACTCGAAGTTTTAAGCCAAAAATTAGAAAAACTGAAAGCCGAAACCGAACTCGTTTACGACGGCCAACACGAACTGGTGGATGCCGATTTCGAAAGCGGTGCCTTTATGTCGCCGAAAGTATTCTTCAACGATAAACCTTTTGAAAAAAATATTTCTCACGAACTTGAAGCGTTCGGTCCGGTTTCCACAATGATGCCGTACAGGGATGCGGAAGAAGCGGCGGCTTTGGCAAAGCGCGGAAAGGGAAGTTTGGTCGGCTCCATCATCTCACACGACGAAAAATTTGTTGCCGAAACTTCCTGGAAAATGGCTTCATCACACGGCAGGATTTTCGTTCTGAACCGTGATAATGCCAAAGAATCAACTGGTCACGGTTCACCTTTGCCAACGCTGATGCACGGCGGCCCCGGAAGAGCGGGCGGCGGCGAGGAAATGGGCGGACTTAACGGGCTCCATTTCTTCTTACAGAAAACCGCAATTCAGGGTTCGCCCGATATTCTCACGGCGATTACAAAAGTTTATACGCAGGGCGCTGATAAAAAATATTCTGACAAACATCCGTTCCAGCAATATTTTGAAGAAGTGGAAGTGGGCGACTCCCTCGAAACCGCGGGAAGAACCGTCACAGAAGCCGATATCGTGAATTTTTCCAATGTTTCGTGGGATCATTTCTATGCACATACCGATGCAACCAGTCTTTCAGGTACAATTTTCGACCAGCCTGTGGCGCACGGATATTTTATTTTATCCGCAGCAGCCGGCCTGTTTGTTTCAGGCAAAAAAGGACCGGTGATTGCGAATTACGGCCTCGAAAATGCGAGTTTCTTCAAACCGGTTTATGCAGGAGACACGATTACGGTTTACCTCACAGCAAAAGAAAAAATCAACCGCGGCGTCAAAGGCAGGAATATTCCGTCCGGTGTGGTGAAATGGCTCGTGGAAGTGGTAAACCAGCGCGAGGAAGTGGTTTGCGTGGCTACAATTCTAACTTTAGTAGCGAAAAAATCACCGTTCATCAGTTTAAACAAAAAGGAAATTCAGAAAATTTTAAACGGGCTCACTCCTGAAACCCAACCAAAGTTTGGACTGATGACGGCGCAAAATATGCTTGAACATCTGGAAGATTTCCTGCATTTCTCCGTCGGAAAAACGCAGCCACCACTCCTCGAACAGAACGAAGAACAGCTGGAGAAACTCCGCGACTGGCTCTACAAACATAAACCGATTTCCCAGGGCTTGAAATACGAAGGGCTTCCTGAGAACGAAAACGCACCGCTCCGCTACAGAAACCTGGACGAAGCCAAAGCGAAATTCCTGGAAAGTTTGACCGAATTTTTAATTTATTATAAAGAAAATCCGCTCGCAGAGCACAATCATCCGCTGTTTCACCAACTCAACAAAGAAATGTGGGAGCTGTTCCACCGGAAGCATTTCACGTATCATTTCGAGCAGTTTAATTTAATCTAACAATACATCAATGTAACAGTGTGCCAATCCCGTTTATCAAAAATGATTACATTGTCAAATTGTCAAATTGTTACATTGTTACATTGTTACATTGTTCCATTGTTCCATTGTTCCATTTTTACATTGTTCCATTGCTGAATTGATTCATTGTTTAAAATAAAGATGATGACTGAAAATGAAATTACATATTTAATTCGGAAGGCGATTTTTTTTAGTAATCTTTGAATTTTTAATCCGTACCAATCCGCGCAATCCGTGTCAAAAACATGTGTTGAACACTAAATCTTCAATTTAATAAATCTGTGTAAATCTGTGCCATCCGTGCGAAAAAACACTTTGAAGTAAATTTTTAATTTTGTAATCAGTGCAAATCCGTGCCATCCGTTCGAAAAAACACGTTGAAAATTTGAGTAGTAATTTTTCACTTTATTAAATCTGTGTAAATCTGTGTAATCCGTGGGAAAAAAATGTGTTCAACAGTAATATTTTAATTTTGTAATCAGTGCAAACCCGTGCCATCCGTTCGAAAAAACACGTTGAACATTTGAATAGTAAATTTTCACTTTATTAAATCTGTGTAAATCTGTGTAATCCGTGCGAAAAAACACTTTGAAGTAAATTTTTAATTTTGTAATCAATGCAAATCCGTGCGAAAAAAAAATAACCAAAAACCTGAAAAACACCAGCGCCCTACCGCTGGATTTCCCCTTCTTTTAAAATGGTGATGATGACTGAAAATGAAATTACATATTTGATTCGGAAGGCGATCTTTGAAGTGTACAATATTCTAGGTCCAGGTTTGCTTGAAAATGTTTATGAAAAAGCGTTGGCTATAGAACTTGAAAATCAGGGATTGGAAGTGCAGTGCCAACTTCCGCTGTGTGTTGAATATAAGGACACTGATTTAGGATTAGGTTTTAGAATCGACATTTTGGTGGAGCAAAAAATAATAATCGAAGTGAAATCAGTTGAAGAATTAAGTCCTTTCCACCATAAACAACTATTGAATTATCTTAAACTTACAAACAGCCATCTAGGAATTTTAGTTAATTTTAATACCAATAGAATTGACAAGAATATCGTAAGAATCGTTAACGGTTATCTTTAGCCACATGTGCATAATTACACCAATGATCTTAAATAGTAGTTTATCAATTTATAAACAGCGCCACGCCGTGCCATCCGTGCGAAAAAACTGTCCTGAATAGTAAATTTCCAATTTATTGAATCTGTGTAAATCCGTGAAATCCGTGCAAAAAAACCTGTGTTGAACAGTAAATCTTCAATTTATTAAATCTGTGTAAATCCGTGCAATCCGTGCGAAAAAACACGTTGAACATTTGAATAGTAAATTTTCACTTTATTAAATCTGTGAAAATCTGTGAGATCTGTGCGAAAAAAAAACTGTGATGAACAGTAATTTTTCAATTTTTAATCAGTGCAAATCCATCACATCAGTGCAAAAAAAAATCCTGTGTGAAACAATGAAAACCTTCGGCCAAAAAGTAGTCCATTTCAACAAAAACCTGAAATACACCGGCGCCCTTCCCCCGGATTTCCAGGTAATGAACCCGTTTCTGGACAATCCCGAGACTCTCACCGTGATGCAACAGTTCTACGACAAATTTTACAGCGATACCCGCACTCGGAAATTCCTCATCGGCATCAATCCCAGCCGTCATGGGGCCGGCGTTACCGGCGTGCCGTTCACCGATACCAAGAATCTCGAAAAACACTGCGGCATCACAATGAAATCCGCGCGAACCCACGAAGTTTCTTCGGTCTTTCTTTACAATATGATTGAAGCCTTTGGCGGAGCGGAAAAATTTTATTCACAGTTTTATATCAATTCGCCGTTTCCGCTGGCAATTACAAGAAAAGGAAAAAACGGCGTTTACCTCAATGCCAATTATTACGACGACAAAGCACTGTTCAGTTGCGTAGAAGATTTCATGGGGGAATCTTTGAAGAAGCACATCAGTTTGGGACTTGAGACCTCAGAAGTTTTTGTACTGGGAGTAAAAAATGCGGCTTTCCTGAAGAAAATCAATGACCGTGAAAAACTGTTTGGGACAATGACCGTTTTGGAACATCCGAGGTACATCCAGCAGTACAGGTCGAAGGACAGGGAGATGTTTATTGACAAATATTTATTGGCCTTCAGCCGGGAGCTGTGAGATACAGGGTGCTGCTCTTTTTGGCGGTGGAAGGTCTCACAGGGGATACAATGGGCTTTATGAAAGAAACATGTCAAAAGCATTAGGGCGGTCGGCGTAGCACGGCGCCTTTGTCAGGCTGAAAATTTGTAGAAAAGCAGGGAATTGGTTAAAATCAAATGTTAAATAAATTGTTTTTTTCCGGGAACTGATTATTTTTGCATGAAGAATGGTTCTGAGCACTCACGGCCGTTTTTTTAGTAAATTTGTCGGTAATATGCGGTGCTGCTGTTTTTTTACGTATAATTAATACACAGATGATGAACGTTAGCGACCTTAGGAAAAGGGTGTACGCCGGTGATAATATGATCAGCCTTACGGATATCCGTTATCTGCCCCGGTGGGTCATTCTTATGCTGGATATCCTTATTCTTGTCATTTCATTTGCACTGTCTTATGTTATACTCGATAATCTGGGCGTAGCGCCGTTGCAGACCATTCCCCAGTCCTGGAAGTGTGTCCTCGTCGTAGGGGTCAATGTAGGCTTTATGTTTGCGTTCAGAACGTTTGCCGGCATCATCCGGCACTCCACGTTTGTGGATATCTTCAAGCTTCTGCTTGCGGGGGTGTGCACACTTATGGTGCTTGTGGCCGTTAATGTGGTGTCCTCTTTAACTTACGGCACAAGGCTCATCCGTATGCCGGTTCTCTTTATCTACTTCACGGTATCGTTTCTGTCCCTCTTCCTGTTTCGTTTGGTGGTAAAGGAATTCTTTCAGATTGCGGGCGAGCTGCGCCGGAGCACCAGGCGAAAGAGGATTTTGGTGCTGGGGATCACCCAGCAGTCCATCGCCATTGCACGAGCCGTTCTCGATAATCCGCAGTTGCCGTACCAGGTCGTGGGATTCCTCACCCAGCGGTCAGATTCGCGGAACGCCAAACTACTGGGCAAACCCATCATTTCGCGCCGCCGGCTTGAAAATACTGGCAAAGACAGGTTGGGCATCCAGGGCGTTTTGCTCATCCGGGAAGCACTGGATAAGGAAGAGATGAACAGCTGGGTGAATCTGTTTCTGGAAAAAGACCTTCAGATATTTAAAGCACCTTCAGTTCAGAAATTGAGAAGCGGCGATATGAATGCGCAGATCAAAAACCTGCAGATCGAAGACCTCCTCAACCGTAAACCGATTAAGATAGAAAACGATGAGGTCAAAAGAAGGCATTTTGAAAAGAATATCCTGGTCACCGGAGGGGCCGGCTCTATCGGCAGCGAGATCGTGAGGCAGGTGGCGCAGTTCAGCCCCTCGCTCGTGGTGGTCTTGGATCAGGCGGAAACACCCCTGTATGAGATTGAGTTGGAGGTACGCGAGAAGTTTCCCCATATCAATTTCAGGTTCGCAATGGTCGACGTGGCAAATTACAGCCGCCTGGAGCCGCTTTTTGATAAATACAGGTTCTCCATGGTCTATCATGCTGCGGCTTATAAGCACGTGCCGCTGGTGGAGGACAACCCTCAGGAAGCCATTTTTACAAACATTTTGGGCAGCAAGAACGTGGCCTGTCTGTCCAGCAAATATAACGTCAACCGCTTTGTGATGATCTCTACCGATAAGGCGGTCAATCCTACCAATGTGATGGGGGCTACCAAACGGGCCGCGGAGCTCTTCGTCCAGTCTTTGCAGAACCTGGAAGGCAACACAACAAAATTCATCACCACCCGTTTTGGAAATGTGCTGGGATCCAACGGTTCAGTCATTCCTCTGTTTAAAAGGCAGATCGAAGCCGGTGGGCCGCTCACCATTACGCATCCGGATATCGTCAGATATTTTATGACCATTCCTGAAGCGTGTGAACTTGTCCTTCAGGCTGGTACGATGGGCGCCGGCGGCGAAGTCTTTGTCTTCGATATGGGCCAGCCGGTCAAAATTGTGGACCTGGCGCGCAGGATGATCAAGCTGTCAGGTTTTGAGCCCGGCGTGGATATGAAGATCGTGTACACCGGCCTGCGACCGGGAGAAAAGCTGTATGAGGAACTGCTCAGCGATAACACCAAAACCCTGCCGACACATAACGAGAAAATCATGATTTCTAAGGATCCGACCATGAGCTATGCGGAAATTGATGAGCTGGTCACCAGGATTGTAGAGGCCGCCTCCGGCGCCGCCAAAGTAGAAGTGGTGAAGATTTTGAAAAAGATCGTGCCCGAATTTAAAAGCAACAATTCCGTCTACGAAATGCTGGATTAGGGTATAGTGATTTGGAATAATATTTGCACACTGCGACAGGATTTTTTTCACTGTCAGCGATAATTAATATATTTGCGTTTTGAAGCACATAATGAATTTTAGATTTCTCTCTTTTCTGTTTTTAGCGGTATCATTCAGTTCCTGCTCGGTTTTTCAGAAGAAGCCCGATGCTGAAAGCGAACTCAATTATCTCAAGAATATTGAGCAGATTGCCGAGGAGACCTCGGTCCGCACCGCACACAGCACCATCCAGCAGGGCGATCAGCTCGTGATTACCGTCATGGCTAAGGATCTGGACGTGGTGAAGCCGTTCAACCAGAATTATTCCTCTGGGGAAACCCTGGCCAATGCGCAGCCGGGAGGCAATGTGAATGCGGTGGTTGCACCGGCAGCAGGGCCTACCTACACGGTAGATTCCGAAGGCATGATCGATTTTCCGGTTTTGGGTAAACTCAGCACGACAGGGAAGTCCATAGATGAATTTAAGAATGAACTGAGAGGCAGGCTTACCCGCTACATCATTAACCCTACCGTAAGCATGAAGCTGGCGAATTATAAAGTGACGGTGCTGGGTGAAGTCAACAGGCCGGGGGAATATACCATTGCTGATGGTAAGGCGACTCTGTTAAGTGCTTTGGGGCTTGCCGGCGATCTCACCATGTACGGGAAAAGGGATGACGTTTTGGTCGTACGCAATGTGGACGGTGTCATTTCTAAGGAGCGCATCAATTTGGGGGACGCCTCCTTCATTACTTCTCCTTACTATCATTTAAAACAGGGCGATGTCATTTATGTATCGCCGAACAGAAGCCGCGAAATTGCCGCCCGGCAGAACCCGAATACCGGCCTTTATATCTCGATCGCATCAGTAACACTGGGGCTCTTGGGGCTTCTGGTGACAGTATTTAAAAAATAAGATTTATTTGTTTGATGGACAGTAACCAAGTCGCTGCACCTGCAGAAAATCCGGAAGAATCCGAAATCCACATCAGTGAAATTGTCAGGCCATACATCCGCAAATGGCCGTGGTTTGTACTTAGTGCGCTTACAGCACTCCTTTTGGCTTATTTTTACCTTAAGTTTACGACACCCGTTTATAATGTAAAGACGACGGTGCTCATTAAAGATGCCAAAGCCAACAATTTCGGCGGAAGCGGAATGGAAGCCGGCGTCCTGCGCGACCTTTCGGGAATCGGCGGGATGAGCACCAACAGCATCGACAACGAGATTGAAATCTTCAAATCCAAGAAGCTGATGCGCGAAGTGGTGTCTGCGAAGCATCTCGAAACCGTCATCATGTCTGAATCCGGACTGTCTGAAAAAGAACTGTACGGCGACACCGCACCCGTGACGGTGAACGTCATCAATGAAAAGAAAAACGCAGAGTTTCCAAAAGAACCGCTAAATCTGGAAATCAAAGGCGATAAAATTATCCTGACCTCAGAGGAACTTCCGAAAAAGATAGAAACCACGGTGAACCGTACCGTCAGTCTGCCGTATGCCAATATTATCATTGTGAAGAATCCGGCATTCGATGCCGTTAAAGCCGGCGAAATCGGGGACCTGAAGCTGTACATCAGCGCCCGGGAAGGACGCGTGGATGAACTGCAGAAAGCCACCAATGTCAGTCTGGTGAACAAAGATGCAACGGTCATCGGGCTGGATATGAACTACCCCCAGACCGACAAGGCCAAAACAATACTGAACACACTCGTAGATGCCTATAACCGCGACGCCCTGAATGACAAAAGAGGGGAGTCCGAGCAGACCATGGCCTTCATCGAAGAACGGATCGCAAAAGTGTCGGACGAACTGGGCGATGTGGAAAATCAGAAGGAAAGGTTTAAAGCGGCCAACCGCGTCACCGATATTGAAACCGAAGCTAAGATTAATTTGGAAAGCTCTGCAGCAGCAAGGGCCAAGCAGCTCGAAACCGATGCCCAGCTGGAACTGACGAACGCTCTGATCAGTTATGTGAACCGCTCCGGTTCGTATCAGGTGCTGCCTTCCAATGTAGGGCTGGCCAATCCTGAAGCTACCGCCAACATCAGCGCCTACAATGCCCTGGTTCTGGAAAGGAACCGTTTGCTGGAGTCGGCAACGCCGCAGCATCCCGCGGTGGTGGAAGTAACCAAGCAGATCTCGAACCTGAAGGGTGCCATTTCCCAGAGCCTGCAGAAAAACAGGACCGGACTTGAACTGGCCCGTAACCAGTACCAGTCTGAACAGAACCAGGTATCGGGAAAAATTTCAAAACTTCCGGCGATCGAGAAGATGTTCAGAGGTATTGAAAGACAGCAGCAGATCAAGGAAAACCTCTATCTTCTATTATTGCAGAAACGTGAGGAAACAGCGATTTCCCTGGCGGTCAAAGGAAATAAAGCCAGGATTATTGATCAGGCTTACGCTTCCACTGCTCCTGTGGCTCCTAAGAAAATGATTATACTTTTGGGGGCACTGGCGTTGGGGCTTCTGTTACCGTTTGCGTTCATCTACCTGAAAGAACTCTTCGACAACAAGGTGAAGTCGAAACACGACCTCGAAAAGCTCTCCCATGCCCCGGTAATCGGCGAGCTTCCTCGTGTCGAAAAAGGCGAAGAGGAAATCGTGAGACCGAACGACCTCTCACCGATGGCCGAAGCCTTCAGGATTCTCATTACCAATATGAACTTTATGCTCCCTAAGAAAGATACCGCCAAAGTGGTCTTCGTCACCTCCACGGTGAAAGGGGAAGGGAAAACCTTTACTTCGGTGAACCTGGCTTTAACCCTCGCGACGCCAAGCAAAAAGGTGCTCATCATTGGCTCAGATATCAGGAATCCACAGCTGCAGCGATACAATACCGCCAGGCGTGGTTTGAAAGGCCTGACTGAATATCTTTATGATGAAACCACCAGGGTTTCTGATATTTTGCACCAGACCACTTTTAACCCGCACTGCGATGTTATCTACTCCGGCAGTATTCCGCCGAATCCGACCGAATTGCTCAGCAACGGCAGGTACGAGAAACTTTTGGATGAACTGAGGGATGATTACGATTATATCATTTTGGATACGGCACCGCTCATGTTGGTAACCGATACCTTCCTGTTTGCAGATCTCGCAGATGCAACCATTTACGTAGCCCGTTCTGGCTATACAGAGAAAGCTCTGATCGAGTTTGCCAATAAGAATATCGACCAGAAAAAAATCAGAAATGTGGGCTTCGTGCTCAATGATGTGGAGAAGGATTACTTCGGTTACGGCAACAAGTATGGGTATGGGTATAGTGCTAAAGAGAAGAGTTTTTTTGAGAAAATAAAAGACAGGTTATAATATGAAAAAAATAGCGGTTATAGGGCAGGGTTACGTAGGTTTGCCTTTAGCTTTGGAATTTTCCAAACATCACGCGGTGTTCGGCTTTGATATAAATCCTAAAAGGGTAGAAGAGCTTAATCAGGGGCTTGATCATACGCTGGAAGCGGATTCGGAAGTCATCAACACCATGTTGAATCTTGCAGCAGAAACCAATTTCGAAAAAGGCTATAAAGCAACGTATAACCTCGATGAAATCAAACAGGCAGATATTTTTATCGTTACTGTCCCTACACCAATCGACCGGTTTAATGCGCCGGATCTCGGGCCGCTCGTAAAAGCCAGCAAAATGCTCGGCGGAATTATCAAAAAAGGCGACATCATCATTTACGAATCCACAGTATACCCGGGTTGTACGGAAGAAGACTGCGTTCCGATTCTTGAAAAAGAATCCGGCCTTAAATTCAATACCGATTTCTTCGTTGGGTATTCTCCGGAGAGAATTGTACCTGGCGATAAAGTCAATACCCTTACCACCATTAAAAAGGTTACTTCAGGTTCTACACCCGAAATTGCGGAAGAAGTGGATCAGTTATACAAAAAAATTATTACCGCAGGAACCCACAAAGCACCGAATATCAAAGTTGCTGAAGCTTCCAAAGCCATTGAAAACGCCCAGCGTGACGTCAATATTTCTTTTGTGAATGAGCTGGCTTTGATCTTCGACCGCGTCGGAATTGATACCAACGACGTTCTTGAAGCAGCCGGAACGAAATTTAATTTCTTGAAATATAAACCTGGCTTGGTTGGCGGACACTGTATTTCCGTGGATCCTTATTATCTTGCGCACAAAGCCACACAGCTCGGGTACCATCCGCAGGTGATTTTGAGCGGTAGAAGAGTGAATGATATGATGTCCAGTTTTATCGCCGGTAAGCTCGTGAAACTCATGATTAAAAAAGGCATGGGAATTAAAGAGGCCGATGCCCTGATTCTGGGAGTCACCTTCAAAGAAAACTGTCCTGATGTCCGCAATACAAAGGTCGTGGATATTTATAATGAACTGTCACAGTTTGGGCTGAATGTTGACATCTGGGATCCATGGGCAGACCGCGATGAAGTGAAACACGAGTACGGTGTAGAGACTTTAACCGAAATTCCCGCCGGAAAAAAATATGATGTCATTCTTTTGGCAGTAGCTCACAACGAATTTATCGCGCTCGATTTTGATGATCTCAAAAAAGAAAAATCGGTGATTTTTGATGTTAAAGCGATTCTGGAAAGAAATTTAGTAGATTCAAGATTATGATGTATGATTTCGTCGTTATCGGTGCGGGTTTAGTGGGGCTTTCTACCGCATACCATCTTAAACTGAACAATCCTGCTTCCAAGGTCTTGGTTTTGGAAAAAGAAGGTGGTGTTTCCCAACATCAGTCGGGACACAACAGCGGCGTCATACACAGCGGAATTTACTACAAACCGGGAAGTCTGAAAGCCAAAAACTGTATTTCAGGGTATCGGTCTGTCATCGAATTTGCCGAAAAATACGGCATTAAGTACGATCTCTGCGGCAAAATTATTGTCGCAACCTCGGACGAAGAACTGCCCTTACTCGACAATATCTACAATCGGGGCGTCGCCAATGGACTTCAAAATTTAAAGTACCTGTCACGGGAAGAATTTAGAGAGATAGAACCGCACTGCGAAGGTGTTAAGGCGATTAAAGTTCCGCAAACGGGCATCATTGATTATCCGGCAGTTGCAGAAAAAATCAAGGAGCTGTTTACAGAACTCGGCGGCGAAGTAGGTTTTAATCATCAGGTGATAAATATTAAAAATGGGACCGAAATTACGGTGGAAACCGACAAAGGCGATTTCCAGACGAAAAAAGTGATTTCCTGCGCCGGACTTTATTCCGATAAAGTTGCCAATATGACGACCGCCAACAAAGATTTCATCATCGTTCCTTTTCGCGGCGAATATTATAAAATTAAAGACAAAAAAAAACACCTCGTCAAACATTTGATCTATCCTGTTCCGGATCCGAATTTTCCTTTTCTGGGCGTGCATTTTACACGGATGGTTGACGGAAATATCGAAGCCGGCCCGAATGCGGTTCTGGCTTTTAAAAGAGAGGGTTACAAATTCTCGGATTTTAATTTTGCTGAAACTTTGGACACGTTCGGTTATCCCGGTTTTTGGAAAATTGCAGCGAAGTACGGTAAAACAGGTTTGGGTGAAATATACCGTTCCTTATCGAAAGCCGCATTTACCAAAGCCTTACAAAAATTAATGCCGGAAATTCAGGAAGACGATTTGGTTCCGGGCGGCTCCGGCGTTAGAGCACAGGCGCTGAGGAAAGACGGCAGCCTGATCGATGATTTCGATATCATCAAGAGTGGCAATGTGATACACGTGAGAAATGCACCCTCACCGGCGGCGACATCATGTCTGTCAATTGGGGAAACCATCAGTAACCTTGCATTAGAAATTAATAAAATACGAAAGTTCTAAATATGAAACCCATCCAAATGGTTGACCTCAAAGGTCAGTACGAAAAAATAAAGGACGAAGTAAATCAGGGGATCCAGGACTGCATTGATGCCACGGCGTTCATCAACGGTCCGGCGGTAATGGAATTTCAGAGAGATTTTGAAAACTATCTTCAGGTAAAACACGTGATTCCTTGCGCTAATGGAACTGACGCGCTCCAAATTGCAATGATGGCGTTGGGATTGAAGCTGGGAGACGAAGTTATCGTTCCTGCATTTACTTATGTAGCAACGGCGGAAGTCATTGGATTGCTCGGTTTAAAGCCGGTAATGGTAGATGTAGATGCCGATACATTCAATATAGAAATTGAAAATTTAGAAAAATATGTAACAGCAAATACTAAAGCTATTGTTCCGGTTCACCTGTATGGACAAAGTGCGGATATGGAGAAGGTCATGAAATTTGCTGAAAAACATAACCTTTTTGTAATTGAAGACAACGCGCAGGCAATAGGAGCAGACTACACTTTTGCGGATGGAACCTCAAAAAAAACGGGAACCATCGGACACATCGGCTGCACTTCATTTTTCCCTTCCAAAAATTTAGGATGCTATGGGGATGGCGGTGCATTAATGACGAATGACGATGAACTCGCAGCAAAAATCAGAATGATTGCCAATCATGGCCAAGAAAAAAAGTATTACCATAAAGTTTTGGGATGTAATTCTCGTTTAGACACCATTCAGGCAGCAGTTTTAAAAGTGAAACTAAAGCATTTGGATAAGTATTCTGCTGCAAGAAATAAAATGGCAGACTATTATGATGAACACCTGAAAGATATTGATGCTATTGAAATTCCTGTCAGAGCATCCGACAGTAACCATGTATTTCACCAGTACACTTTGAAAATTAAAAATGGAAAAAGGGATGACTTGCAGGCTTACTTAAAAGAAAAAGGTATTCCGAGTATGATCTATTATCCACTGCCTTTATGTCGGCAGGAGGCCTTCCAACAGTATGTGGAAGATGGTTTTTCACTCCCTGTTACAGAAGATCTGTGTAAAGAGGTCTTATCGTTGCCGGTGCACACCGAGTTCGATCAGGAAGTACAGGATTATATTATTTCTGAAGTAAAGAGTTTTTTTAATAAAAATTAAAATGATGGAAGACTATTTCGCTCACGAAACCGCTGTTATAGATGAAGGCTGCAAGATTGGAAATGGCACCAGGATATGGCATTTTTCGCACATCATGCCCAACTGTGTTATTGGTGAAAACTGTAATATCGGCCAGAATGTGGTGGTGTCACCAAAAGTGGTATTGGGAAAGAATGTTAAGGTACAGAATAATGTTTCTATTTACGAGGGTGTAACCTGTGATGATGATGTTTTCTTGGGGCCTTCCATGGTGTTTACCAATGTGATTAATCCCAGAAGTGCGTTGAACCGTAAAAATGAATACCTCAAAACCCATGTGGGAAAAGGGGCTTCCATTGGCGCCAATGCCACCATTGTTTGCGGGCACAACATCGGTGAATTTGCCTTTATAGGAGCTGGTGCCGTGGTGACCAAAGAGGTACCGGCCTATGCACTGGTAGTGGGAAATCCTGCGCGACAGATGGGCTGGATGAGCGAATACGGCCATAGACTGGACTTTAATGAAGAAGGTACAGCACAGTGCCCCGAAAGCGGCGAACACTACAGAATAAGCAATAATAAAGTTTCTAAAATAACACAATAATGTCTGATAAAATAAAATTTGCCGTAATAGGATGCGGCCATATCGGGAAACGGCATGCCGAAATGATTTCCAGAAATCCAGAGTGTGAACTCGTAGCCCTCGTAGATGTAAAGGATAAATCGGCACTGGGCATCGACAGTTACGCGGTTCCTTTTTTTAGTTCACTGGAAGATCTGTTGGCTTCCAATCTGGAGATTGATGTGATTAATGTGGCCAGTCCCAACGGTTTCCATGCCGAACAGGGGATGAAGATTTTGGATTCCGGAAGACATTTGGTGATTGAAAAACCCATGTCTCTGAATAAAAAAGATTCAGAAGCTTTAATTTTCAAAGGACTTCAAAAACACAAGCAGGTGTTCTGTGTGATGCAGAACCGCTATTCCCCTCCAAGTGTCTGGCTGAAAGAACTTCTGGAGTCTGGCAAACTGGGCAAAATCTTTATGGTGCAGATCAACTGTTATTGGAACAGGGATGACCGTTACTACAAACCGGAATCCTGGCATGGAAAAGGAGATCTCGACGGAGGAACGCTCTTCACACAGTTTAGTCACTTTATTGATTTGATGTATTGGTATTTTGGCGACATCAAGAATATACAGGCCAAATTTGCAGATTTTAATCATGAAAAATTAACGGATTTTGAAGACTCCGGTTTTGTATCGTTCGATTTTGTGAACGGCGGCATGGGATCATTGAATTATTCCACATCTGTTTGGGATAAAAATCTGGAAAGCAGTATTACGGTGATTGCTGAGAACGGCTCTGTAAAAGTAGGCGGGCAGTACATGAATGAGGTAGAATATTGCCACATTAAAGATTACGAAATGCCTGAACTGGCGCCGACCAATCCCGGAAATGACTATGGCGCATACAAAGGTTCTGCGGCAAATCACCATTATATCATTGAAAATGTGGTAGATGTACTAAAGGGCAGAAATACTATTACTACCAATGCCCTTGAGGGATTAAAAGTTGTTGATATTATTGAGAGAGTATATGAATTGAAAAATTCGGCAAAGAAGTAAATCTTGAGACAAAGACTAAGAAATTTAGCGAAGAATGACTTTCTTCGAAATGTAACAACATTAGCAGCCGGAACTATAATAAGTCAGATTGTTGTTGTTGCTGTCTCCCCTCTTTTATCTCGGTTGTTTACAGTAGAAGATTTTGGGGCACTTTCTATCTTTACAAGCTTTACAGTTTTTCTAGCGGTAGTGTCCACAGGGCGCTATGAGTTTGCAATAGGATTGCCGGAAGACGATAATCAGGCTAAAAAAATTGTTAAGCTAATTTTTTGTATTGGAGCTTATGTCTCTGTTTTTTATTTTTTGGCCATTATTGTTTTAAGGGAAGTTCTCAAAATAAATGATCCAACAGGGTTTCTCTCTTATAAAGAGGCTTATATCGCACCTTTTTATATTTTGTGCATCGCTATTTACTCTGCATTATCTTATTGGAACCAACGATATAAAAGATATAAATCTATTACTATTGCAAATAGTTTACAAGTAATTAGCACCGCATTTTCAAGCATTGTTTTTGGCTTGTTAGGGTTACATTCCGGAATGATATGGGCGCTTTTGGTGGGTATAGTAGCTGCTATTTTCTATTTTGTATTAAGGGATACAACTATTTTCTCTCAAGTCTTAAAACAGAAGGAAATAAAACAGGTTGCAATCCATTATAGCTCTTTTCCTCGTTATATGATATTTTCAGATCTATCTCTTTCGGCAAGTCAACAGTTTATTCCTATTGTTTTTAGTGTTTTCTATGGAGCCACGGTTGTAGGCCTTTTTTCAATGGCTAACAGGATGCTTCGTCTACCGAATATTATTATAACTTCTGCCATCGGAAATGTTTTTAGAAATGATGCCATTGATAGTTTTAGAGAAAGAGGGAATTGCACTTCTCTTTACTGGTCTACGTTTAAGAAACTTATCGCAATGTCGTTCCCGATATATTTTTTATTATTTATTTTATCTCCGTGGTTATTTGAATTTGTATTTGGTCCGGAATGGTATGAAGCAGGCGTATATGCCCGGATAATTTGTGTTTTTCTTTTTTTCGAATTCGTTGCCTCTCCTTTAAATTCTCTTTTTTATATCAGAGACAGGCAAAAATTGTTTATGATGCTACAGGTTTTCAATACCTTCTTTGGGGGTGTAGGTATTTATATGGGCTATAGATTTTGTAATAACCCTTATTACTCATTAATGTTTTTTTCTGCTAGCTCAATAATATTTAATATTATATTTTTATGGAAGACTAAGAAATTATCAAATGAAGAATAAGAAGAATTATCATATTTATTTCTCTACAATATTATACATAATAGTATACTATTATGCATATACGGCATTTTTAAACCCGATATTTAAATATGCCGGTTTTGAATTTTATGATAAAAACTTAGCACAGTACATGCTGATTTTTCTACTTTGTTTCATCCCTTCCCTTTTTTATAGAGAAGGGAAGATTTCAAGTTTTATTGCCCTTTTTATTTATATCATACTATATATCCCCATTATTTTTTCTTTCTCTTTTACGCCTCAGGAAATAGACACTAGAAATTATTTGTTGCAGTTTATATTTTTTATGGGAATGATAAGCTTTTTTTATGTGGCGAAGATTCCAACAAAAAATGAATTTACTCTAAGCTCAATATTGTTTCGCCCTGATATTATTTTGTTTTTTAGTGTTTTATTGAGTGTAGTCACCCTGGTTGCTTACAGAAACAATTTAAAATTTGCATCTTTTGAGGATATTTATGATCTGCGCGAACAAAATAGCGCAATTGCGTCAGGGAATGCTTTTCTGGCTTATATTAACGTTTGGTTGACTAATTTCTACATGCCTTACTGTTTGGCGTATGGTATTATAAATAAAAAAAGGCTATTTATCTACTGCGGTTTAGCCATAGCCATGATTTTATATGTATCAAGTGGAGCAAAAATAGCAATCCTCTTCCCGCTGGTATATTTGTTTTTTATTTTCCTGGCAAAGCGAAATATTATAGAAAAATTTTACCCATTTATCGTCTACTCATTAGCCTTTTTTACTGTGCTTTTTTTGATATTATTCTCTGTATATCCGGAGAATACCAATATTTTTTGGGTAAATTCTGTAGTTCTTGCCAGAACGCTGGGAAATGGTGGGCTGCTAACATATTGGTATGATCTTTTTTTTCAAAATAATCCTTACACCTATTATAGCCATATAAATTTTGTAAATCTTTTAACGGGTGCCTATCCGTACGACAGGGAATTGGGTTTAGTAATTGGAGGAGCATTTTGGGATCCTAAATTAAATGCCAATGCTAGCTTCTGGGCTACCGATGGAATTGCGGCTGCCGGAATGCTGGGCTGCATTCTGGCCAATCTGTTCATGTTATTAGTACTGCGTATTTTGGATGTAGTATCATACAAAAAAAATAAATTATTTGTCATCTTGCTATTCCTTCCATTTATAAGTATGTTTCTCAATACTTCTATTTTTACCGCATTATTGTCAGGAGGAGCATTTCTATCAATCCTATCCATAGCTAATTTAAAAAAATGAAAATTTTATTTATAGTCGATTTTTACGATGATGGTCAATTATATCAGGAGCCACTTCTTGCAAAAAAATATATTGATTTGGGGCATGAAGTTTTTGTCTTTACTTCCCACAATACGGATGTGTTTAAATATATTGATGAAGAAAAAATTGAAAATAAACAGCTGAAAATTTACAGGGGTAAAAATGGAGAAAAAATTTATCGGTTTCCTTACAGAATCAATCTACTGAACAGAATAAAAAGTTTCCCAAATCTTACAGAACATTTAAAATCCATATCGCCGGATTTAGTGTTTTTTCATGATATAAGTTTCAATATGCATGAAGTTGTAAATTGGAAGAAAAAATACAAGCCAAATCTTAAAATAATAATGGATTATCACGCGGATTATTCTAACAGTGGGAAGAACTGGCTTTCAATAAACATTCTGCATAAAGTAATCAGAAAGGGATATTTTCACAAATTTTTGAAACATATTGATAAGATATATCCCATAGTTCCCGAAGGAATAAGATTTTTAAAAGAAGTTTATTCCATTCCGGAAAAAAATATGGAGCTTCTTCCACTCGGCGTTGATTTAGCAAAGATTAATGAAATAAAGGATAAAACAGATAGAAAAATGTCAAGACAAAAATTTGGATTGTCGGCGAATAAAATAATAATTGCTACAGGTGGTAAACTAACCGAAATTAAAAGGACTGATATTGCTATTAGAATGATGGAGAAACTGCCTTCTAATTTTCATTTAGTAGTATTCGGCAAAGCCTTTACGGATGAATTTGGCGCCTATCTACAGAAATTGACTGAAGGAAAAAATGTTTCTTTTACAGGGTGGCTTAATTTAGAAGAAACCATCGAACTTCTTCTATGCAGTGATATTGCGGTTTATCCTGCAAGTCAATCTGTTTTGTGGCAGCAATCGATAGGGTGCGGTTTGCCTGTTGTTGCAGGTGATTCTGGCGGTCAGGATATGGAATATCTTAACCGACATAATAATTTGGTAAAAGTAAATGTGGAGAATATCAATCCTGAGTATTTCGCTAAAACAGTTTGGGGTATTATAAATGATCAAGAACGATTTGTTTTAATGAAAGAGGGCGCAAAGAAGACAGTAGAAGAGTTTTTAGATTATAAAATTTTAGCACTTAAAACAATAGCATTATGACAGTAAGTATAGGTATGGCTACATATAATGGAGAGAACTATGTAGCTGAACAAATAAATTCAATTTTGCCGCAATTATCTAATAGTGATGAACTTATCATAGTGGATGATGGTTCTAAAGATAAAACTGTAGAAATTATTAAGTCATTTAGTGACGAAAAGATCAAATCTTTTACAAACGAAAAAAACCTGGGACATGTAAAGACATTTGAAAGGATAATTTCTTTGTGTCGAAATGAATTAATCTTTATGTGTGATCAAGATGATATTTGGTCATCCAATAAAGTTGAAATTTTTAAAAAACATTTTTTTGAAGAGGATGCTTTATTAATTAGTGATAACTCGCATTATATAAATAAATATGGCAATCGAATAGAATTTAAAATGTGCGAAATTTCTACTCTAGATTCAAAAAATTTTAGTAAAAACATCCTCGATATTTATCTAGGAAGGGCTGGCTATTATGGATGCGGAATGGCGTTCCGAAAGGAATTAAAAGATGTCATTATGCCGATTGCAGATTACGTTGAATCCCATGATTTGTGGATTGCGATGGCTGCAAATCTTCTTCACTCAAATTTACATATCGACGAAAGAACGCATTTTAGAAGAATCCATGGAGAGAACGATAGCCTAAAGTCGAGAAAACTTTTAAAAAAAATAAATTCACGTATAATTTTCATTAAGTCTCAAATTGAATTACAAAAAAGAATCAGTAAATATAATAGATTGAATCAAGTTAAACTTGATAAAAAGAAAAAAACAGCATGACAAAATTCTAATTAAAATGCGGATAAAATACAGTTTTATTATTGTCGTTTTTTTAATAAAAAGTCTTTTGACTTTCGCTCAGCCTAAGGATACTTTGGTTATGAATGTAGTGCCTGGTGCAGGAGATCAGACTGCGAAGGTTCAGCGCTTGCTCGGTACGAAAACCGATAGGTTTTTAAAGCTGAAATTTGATAAAGGCGTTTACAAGTTTAGCGGCACTTTGCGAATCAAAAGGGAAAATATAATGATAGAATGCATGCCTGGTGCGGTATTTCGTTTTTCATCGGAAATTAATAGCGGTATTCTCGTCACACACGCTAATTTTACAATTTCCGGTGCAACCATTAAAGGCAATGGCAGAAGCGCAAAAGATTTCTACACAGGCTACGGTGTTTTGCTTAATGGTGCGTCAAACTGCGTTATTAAAAACTGCACCTTTGAAAATATCAGCGGTAATAATATACTTTTTTATCCAAGTGGCAACACAAAAGGCTGTAGCAATAATTTAATTCAAAACAATATCTTCCGTAATCCTGCATTTGACTTGGGAAAAAACGGAGACGAAGCTGCAATAATGCTGGGCTATTCCGGTGAAGGCTATCAGCATAATAATAACGTTATTCAAGACAATGATATTGATGGAGGCTTTAGAATTAAGATAGGAATTGGCATTATAGGTCACGGTCATCACAATATTATTCAGAATAATACGGTTTCTAACTGCCGTAATTACGGAATTCTGGCGTACGAATCCCAATATTTTGATACTACCCTTTCAAATACTTTCATCGAAGGAAATACCGTAAGAAATATCGGAGAACATTTTCCGAACAAAACAGTGAAAGGAATGGGAATTTATCTGATGCAGTCCAATAATTCCACCGTTCGTAAAAACAGGATTTTTAACACGCTCCTAAACTCAGACCAAACTGAAACATTGGGGGCTGGAGCAATTTCAGTAAGCGGAAGCCCGAACAGCATTATAGAAGAAAACTTTATCGACGGTTCTTTTATGTACGGCATTACCAGCGACTACAGTTTTGGTTCTAAGTTCCAAAAAAATACGGTTCAAAACATACGGAAATCCGGAGCTTATTTCATCAATATGAGCGATGCTCTTGTAGAAGGCAATACTTTCAAAAACATTGGGGAAACTGTTGTGAAAGGTTATTTTGAGCATACTTCGCTGCCTTACATACAGGCTCAGCTGGTGACGGACAGATTTAAAAACAGACCTACAGGAAATAATTTCATCATCAGAAACAATACATTTTACACGGATGGCGATGTGCTGTTTTTCAGCGGCACGAAAAAAAATAACGGCAATATCACTGCCGATAATTTTATCGGGAACAATACCTTCTACAATAACGATATAATTTCATTCAGAAAAAAATTCCGGGAAGTAGTACACTTCAGGAATGAAAAGAAAAATTCTAACTTTATCAAATATAATACATTCTGAATTTCTTAAATTTGCGACATTCAATTTAACACAATGAAACCAAAAAACAAACCCATCCAAATTTGCACCAACTGCATAATGGACAGTACAGACGAAACCATCCAATTCGATGAAAATGGAAGATGCGATTATTGTGCTAATTACTATAACAATATACTTCCCAACTGGAACAACAGCGAGGCTGATGAAGTAAAAATTTTACCTGTACTTGAAAAAATAAAAAAAGAAGGGAAAAATAAAGATCACGATTGCATTATAGGCATATCCGGAGGCCTCGACAGTTCTTACCTGGTTCATCTGGCGGTTACCAAGTGGGGCATGCGCCCGCTTCTCTACCACGTTGATGCAGGCTGGAACTCTGATGTATCCACACATAACATCCGCTGCCTGGTAGATAAATTGGGCCTTGATCTTTACACCGATGTCATCAATTGGGAGGAAATGAAAGATTTGCAGCGGGCATTTTTTAAATCCCAGGTGCCTGATATTGACACACCGCAAGACTTGGTGTTTTTCTCTTCACTGTACAATTACTGCGCAAAAAATAAAATTAAATACATTCTTACGGGAGGAAACTTCTCTACCGAATGCGTAAGAGAGCCGCTGCACTGGGGGGCTTATTACCAGACAGATATGAAGTATGTAAATGATATTCACAGCAAATTCGGGACACGTAAACTAAAAACCTTTCCCACCTGCGATATTTTTAAATACAAAATTCAATACAGATTCGTAAACGGTATCCGCGTGGTGAAGCCGCTGGACCATACACGCTTCATCAAAAAAGAAGCCGAAGATCTGCTGGAAAAAGAATACGGGTGGCAGCGCTACAAGCACAAACACCACGAATCCCGATTCACCAGGTGGTTTGAGGCATTTTGGCTCAGGGAAAAATTTGGTTTTGATAAAAGAAAAAACCACCTTTCAAGCTTAGTGCTTACTGGTCAGATGTCGAGAGAAGACGCTCTGAAAAGGGTTTCGGAACCCGAACTTCCCGCGGACGAATTGAAAAGTGAAACCGAATATGTTGCTAAAAAACTGGGCTTCAGGATGGACGAACTGATGGGCTATTTTAACGGGCCCAACAAAACCTTCCACGATTATAAAAACAATTATAAACTGATCCAGGCCGGAACCAAAGTGATGCAGATGCTTGGCTTGGAAAAAAGATCTTTTAAATAGATGATTGTACTGATTGATTATGGCGTGGGCAATATTAACGCATTTCTGAACATCTATAAACAGCTCAACATCCCCGCCCGCACGGCGAAAAAAGCCTCCGAACTCGAAGGTGCTGAAAAACTGATTCTTCCCGGAGTTGGACATTTCGATTATGCGATGCAGCGTTTCAACGGTTCCGGTATGCGCGAAACAGTGGATGAAATGGTGAGAACGGGGAAAAAACCGGTGATCGGGATTTGTGTAGGAATGCAGATGATGGCCAAATCCAGCGACGAAGGGCTGTTGCCCGGTTTAGGCTGGATTGATGCGCATGTAGAAAAATTTTCTGATTCTCAAAGGTCAGCTAAAATGCCTTTGCCACATATGGGCTGGAACGACGTTTACGCCTTAAAAAACAATCCGCTTTTCACAGGATTGGAGCAGGATGCACGATTTTACTTTTTGCACAGTTATTATTTTAAATGTACGTTGCCGCAAGATGCAGTTGCAGAAGCCGAATACGGAATTAGATTTACGGCAGCAGTCAATCATGAAAACGTTTACGGAATCCAGTGTCATCCGGAGAAAAGTCATCATTTCGGTATTCAGTTACTTAAGAATTTTGCAGAATTATGCTAAGGCCAAGAATTATACCCTGTCTTTTGGTGCGGGACAAAGGTTTGGTAAAAACCACAAAATTTAAAGATGCACGTTATTTGGGAGATCCTATGAATGCCGTGCGGATCTTTAATGAAAAAGAGGCGGACGAACTGATGATTCTTGATATCGATGCTACCATGCAAGGCAGGGGTCCAGATTTTGAAATGATCGAACACTGGGCTCAGGAATGCAGAATGCCTCTCTGTTACGGTGGCGGAATTACTACTTCAGAACAGGCGCAGAGAATTTTTGCGCTCGGAGTTGAGAAAATAGCTATTAGCCACGGCGCACTCAAAAATCCGTCTATCGTAACCGAACTTGCCGAAAAAGTAGGCAGCCAGAGTGTCGTGATTGTTTTGGATGTGAAGAAAAAACTTTTTGGCGGATATGAAGTCTACACACACAACGGAACTAAAGGAACAGGAAAAAATCCTTTCGACCTTATTGAAGAATTTCAGAAACTTGGTGCCGGGGAAATCGTAATCAACAATATCGACAACGACGGTGTAATGAAAGGTTATGACCTTACCCTGATGGAAAAGGCCCGTAAAGCAACAACACTTCCGCTTACAGCCTCCGGAGGAGCGGGAACTATGGATGATATCGGGGAACTCATCAAAAAGTTTGGGATTATCGGTGCTGCGGCAGGAAGTCTCTTCGTATTTAAAGGAAAACTGAAGGCTGTACTCATCAATTATCCTGCTTTAAGAGAAAAAGATGAGCTTAATAAAAAATTCTTTCCTAAACAGTAAAACAGATAATGGAAATCAAAAACAAAACCCTCCTCATTACCGGCGGTACCGGTTCTTTTGGTACAGCAGTTTTAAGAAAATTTATTAATTCTGATCACTTCAGGGAAATCCGCATTTTTTCGCGCGATGAGAAAAAGCAGGACGATATGCGGAATCAGTTTAAAAACGACAAACTGAAGTTCTATATCGGCGATGTACGCGAATATTCCAGTATTGAACCCGCAACGCGCGGTGTTGATTATATTTTTCACGCCGCGGCCCTGAAACAGGTTCCTTCATGTGAATTTTTCCCGATGCAGGCGGTGCAGACGAATGTGATCGGTACCCAAAATGTGATTGAGGCCGCGGTGAAAAATAATGTGGCTAAAGTAATCTGCCTCAGTACCGACAAGGCTGCATATCCGATTAATGCCATGGGAATCTCTAAGGCGATGATGGAAAAAGTAGCGGTGGCCGCTTCCAGAAATGCAGGAGAAACCACTGTTTGCCTCACAAGATACGGGAATGTAATGGCCTCGCGTGGTTCGGTTATACCGCTTTTTGTGAAACAGATTAAAAATCAGGAATCGCTCACAATCACAGATCCTAAAATGACACGTTTTTTGATGTCTCTCGAAGAAGCGGTAGACTTGGTTTTGTTTGCTTTCGAGCATGGAAATCCGGGCGACCTTTTCGTGAACAAGGCACCTGCCGGAACGATTGGTGATTTGGCTCAGGCATTAAGGGAACTCTTCAATGCAGATAACGAAATCAAGATCATCGGGACACGGCACGGCGAAAAACTGTATGAAACGCTTTGTACCCGCGAAGAAATGGAAAAGGCTGAAGATATGGGGAATTTTTATAGAATTCCTGCGGACAACCGGGATTTGAACTATGCGCAGTATTTCTCCGAGGGCGACCGCGATATTTCTGCCATTGAGGATTACCACTCTCACAATACTGCACAGCAGGACGTTGAAGGCATGAAAAAACTTTTGCTGAAACTTCCTTTAATACGCAAAGAAGTTCTCGGTGAAGACATCATGCAGTACCCGGACTGAATTATTTACAGGAATCCAGTGAAAAATTAGTGTCAGGCTGAGCGTAGTCCAAGCCCCAATTGGTGCAATTCGAAAAAATTCGTGTAATTAGTAAAAAATCTCTACCAGTTCGTAATGAAAAAGAAAATAGGAATTACCGGGCAGAAAGGTTTTGTGGGTTCCCATCTGTACAATACTTTGGGTTTATATCCCGACCAGTATGAGAGAATCGGTTTTCACAGGGATTATTTTGAGAATCCCGAAAAACTGGATGATTTCGTAAAACAGTGTGATGTGATCGTGCATTTGGCCGCGATGAACCGCCACGAAAGCCAGGAATTCATCTACGAAACCAATGTAAATCTTGCCCAAAAACTGGCTGATTCCGTAGAAAGAACCGGTTCCAAAGCGCATGTGCTTTTCTCATCGTCTTCTCAGGAAGAACGTGACAATTTATACGGAAAATCCAAGAAGGAAGGCCGGGAAATTTTAGGAAGAGCAGCAGCAAAAAATGGCGGAATTTTTACAGGTTTGATTATTTCAAATGTTTTCGGGCCGTTTGGGAAGCCAGGATACAACTCCTTTATCGCCACCTTCTGCCATAAACTTACGCATGGCGAACAACCCGTAATCGATATGGACGGTGAGGTGAAGTTGATTTATGTAGGTGATCTGGTGGAAGAAATCATGACGAAAATTCGGCAGGGCAAAACAGAACAGGAGTTTGTGGTGCCTTTCCGAACTTCGGCAAAGGTTTCCGAAGTTTTGGAAAAGCTTGAAAATTATAAAAATCTTTATTTCGAAAACGGCGAAATTCCGGTTTTGGAAACCGCTTTTGATTATCAGCTGTTCAACACGTTCAGGTCTTATTTCGATATTAAGCAACATTATCCCGTTAAATTCACCCAGCATAAAGATCCGCGCGGTGCTTTTGTAGAAGTCATTCGGCTTGGAATCGGCGGACAGTGCTCATTTTCCACCACAGTTCCCGGCATTACCCGAGGAAACCATTTTCACACCAGAAAAATTGAGCGGTTCGCCGTGATCAAAGGAAAAGCACTTATTCAGCTTAGAAAAATCGGGACGGACGAAGTTCTGGATTTTTATTTGGACGGAAACGAACCGTCCTACGTGGATATGCCGGTGTGGTACACCCACAACATTAAAAATATTGGCGAAGAGGATCTTTATACCATTTTCTGGATCAACGAGCCATATAATCCGCAGGATGCAGATACTTATTTTGAAACGGTGTAAATGGAAGTAGGGAATACGCGTCAGTTTACATTCGAGACATTTTTTTTAATTTTTGTAACTGTCGGATATGTCTTATTCAGCAGCTTCGCCATTCCGCTCGGAATTGAGAACACGAGAATTTTTGCGGTGCCTTATCGTGTAGCGGTTGCATTATTTTCAGTATATTTTATCATTAAAGGATTTCCTCGATTAAAGAGTGCAGCGTTACCGGTAACCAGCATAATTATTTTTTGGGCGCTCTATTTCTTCAAATGTTGGTATTCTTTTAATAATGACAGCTATGAACCGAAGGTTTTAAGTCAGGTTAATGAAACGTATATTCGGATTTTGCTTATTGCATTTCTTCCTTCGGTGGCTTTGGTGATGATGGATTATGCTAAAGTAAATCTTAAAACGGCTGCACTATGGTGTTTCCGGATTTTGTTTTTCATGCTTCTGCTCAATGCCGTGTATGGTCTGGCAAATATGGAAAACGGACGCATGCCCCATATTTTTTCTATTTATTATATTTCATATGGCCACTTGGGAACTTCACTGGTACTGATCTCCTTTTTTTTTCTTCTGTTCAAAAAAGATAATCAGTGGCGTTGGCTTTGGATCTGCGGAATCTTGCTCGGCTGCTATATTATCGTGGAAGGTTTTGCGAGAAGTCCATTTCTAGCCATGGTAGTATGCACATTGGTCCTTCTCGTGATAAAGCGGAAAATAAAATATATTTTGATTTTTGTTTTGCTTTTAGTGTTGGTGATTGCTGCAATTTATATTTCTGTTAAAACCGGAAGCAATACGCTTATCTTTGCAGAACGGGTGTACAGGTGGCTTTTTGAAGGCGACAATTCGCTTCGCACGCCTCTTTTCCAAAGGGCAGTTTCAATATTCACGGAACATCCGTTATTAGGAGGTCGGGTGCTGTATGAAGACGGTATGTATCCTCACAATCTGTTTTTGGAGTTGCTGATGTCGTCCGGCATCATTGGTTTTATTTTTTATTTTGCTAAATTTATCCCGTTGTTTGATACAGGTCAGTATTTTTTCAAAAACGGAGGAAATAATTATCATACTGTATTTTTTTTGCTGTTCTTGCAGTATTTGACGTTGGTGATGACTTCATATTCCCTGATAGGAACCCCTGAATTCATTCATTTAAGTGCTGTGGTCATCGGACTGAGTTTAAATAATAAAAAATGAAAAAATTGAAAGTAATGACGGTGGTAGGAACCCGTCCTGAAATTATCAGATTGTCAAGAGTATTATCCGCGTTAGATGCTTCTGAGGCGGTTGAACATACCATCGTCCATACCGGACAGAATTACGATTATGAACTGAACCAGATATTTTTTGAAGACCTCGGGCTTCGCAAGCCGGACTATTTTCTGGAAGCCGCCGGGAAAACAGCGACTGAAACCGTTGGAAATATTCTGATTAAAATTGATCCGTTGCTGGAGGAACTCAAACCGGATGCGTTTCTCGTTTTGGGAGATACCAATTCGTGTCTGTGTGCAATCCCGGCAAAAAAGCGTCACATCCCTATTTTCCACATGGAAGCAGGGAACCGCTGTTTTGACCAAAGAGTACCGGAAGAAACCAACCGTAAAATTGTGGACCATACGGCAGACATCAACCTGACGTATTCCGACATTGCCCGCGAATATCTCTTAAGAGAAGGTTTACCGGCAGACAGAGTTATCAAAACAGGCTCTCCGATGTTCGAAGTGCTAAACCATTACCTTCCTCAGATTGAAAAATCGGAAGTGCTTGAAAAATTAAATCTGGAAGAAGGCAAATTTTTTGTGGTGTCTTCACATCGTGAAGAAAACATCAACTCTGAAAAGAATTTTAGAAACCTGATGGCTTCGCTCAATGCAATTGCTGAAAAATACAGGTATCCAATTATTGTTTCCACGCACCCGAGAACAAGAAACATGATCGATAAAATGCAAATCGATATGCGCCCGGAAATTCAGTTTCTGAAACCGCTCGGTTTTCACGACTATAACGCCCTTCAGAAAAGAGCCTATGCAGTACTGTCCGATTCGGGAACGATTTCCGAGGAGTCATCCATTCTGAATTTTAGAGCTTTGAATATACGCCAGGCGCACGAAAGGCCCGAGGCTATGGAAGAAGCCAGCGTAATGATGGTGGGCCTTTCCCCGGAAAGGATTATGCAGGGCTTAAGCCAGGTGCTGCGTCAGGAAGTGGGTGAAAAAAGAAACTTCCGTCCTGTAGCAGATTACTCGATGCCCAATGTTTCGGAAAAAGTGGTAAGGATTATTATTTCTTATACAGACTATGTAAAACGGGTGGTGTGGTCCGAAGAAATTTAAGATTGCATGTTAATTGTTTCAGAATTATTTTATCCAAATAAGACGTCTACTGCCTATATAATGACTGAAATTGCAAAAAAAATGGCAATGGAAGAAGACGTGGTAGTCATTACATCGGATGTGAAATATGATTCAAATGTTTATGAAGGCAGTGAAAATTTAAGTGGAATTAATATAGTTAATCAAACTTCTGTTCAGTTTAATAAGAATAATACATTACTGAGAGCTTTGGGATCTTTTGTAAATAGTCTTCTTCTTTCATTATCTATTTTTTCTAATATTAAAAAGAATGAGAAGTTATTGGCTGTAACCAATCCATTTTTGCTAATCTTAATTATTGCGGTTATAAAGAAAGTAAAAAAATTTGATTATACGCTGCTGGTGCATGACGTATTTCCAGAAAACACTGTTCCCGCAGCAATAAGCAATGAAAATAGCTTTACTTACCAAATCTTACTTAAAGCCTATAATTGGGCTTATCGGCAGGCTGACCAATTAATTGTTTTGGGATCTGATATGAAGCAACTCATTGCAGAAAAAGGAGTAAATGAAAATAAGATAAAGGTTATCCCAAATTGGTATGATGATGATTTGGAGACTCGGTCCATAAATAAGAATGAATATTATAAAAATATTGATACGAAAAATAAGATTATTATAGGCTTTGCCGGAAATATCGGCAGAGTGCAGGGCTTGGAGAGATTTATTGCTGTTTTTAATAAAGTTTCTAATCCTGATTTATTATTATTTATTGTTGGAGAAGGAGCAAATCTGGAAATTTGTAAAAAACAGGCTGCATCACCAAATATTTATTTTTTAGGAGCTAAACCAAGACATGAACAGAATCTATTTCTTAATTCTTTCGATATTGGCCTGATTACACTCGCGGAAGGGATGTATGGCATTGGAGTACCATCCAAAACTTATAACTTGCTGGCTTTAGGTAAACCCGTTTTCTATGTAGGGGATAAAAACTCTGAAATCGATGTTCTTAATCATAAGCAAAATATAGGGTGGTCATTTGATTGGAGCGATGAAGAAAAAATGATCAAAACGTTAAACGCCATTAAATCTGTTAAATTCTCTGCCCAGAATATGAATTTAGCACAATCCAATTTTAGAGAAGACATTATATTGGAAAAAATAAAAAAAGTAGTTTTTGATGTTTGATAGATATGTCATTTTAGGTTCCTCAGGTTTCATCGGAAAAAATCTGCTTCAAAAAATCCCCAATTCTGTGGGAGTATCTTTACGGAATAAGGATTGGAAAAATCAAATCTATAATGCGCGGGTTATCATTAATCTCATAGGAAAAGCACACGACCATAATGGAACTGCTAAAGAGCAGGAGTTTCGCGATGCCAATGTAGATTTGGCAAAAAAAATATTTAACGAATTTCTGAAATCAGATGCAAAATTGCTCATCCACATCAGTTCTATTGCGGCTCAAGAAGAATTTGAATCTTCAAAACCTTTAAAAGAAGAAAATCAATGCCATCCATTTTCTCATTACGGAAAAACCAAACGGGAAGCGGAAGAATGGTTAATGCAACAAAAACTGCCTGATAACAAAAAATTGATTATCCTCCGCCCGCCAATGGTGCATGGTGTGGGGGATCAAGGCAATCTTGGGTTATTATATAATCTAATTTCTAAAGGTATTCCATATCCTTTGTCCGCATTCGATAATAAGCGCTCCTTTATTTCGATAGATAATCTTGCATTCTTCATCAGACAGATTATAGAAAAGCATGAGAATTTGCAAAGTGGAATTTACCATATTGCCGACGATGAAGCAGTTTCCACTAAAGAGATTATTGCGGTGATCAGGAAAGTCGAAAACAAAAACACCATCAGCCTCAGCCTTCCAAAGTTTTTAGTGAAAGGTTTAGCAAGAGTAGGAGATTTTGTTCCAATTCCGTTAAACTCCAAAAGATTAAAGAAAATGACCAGCGATTTAACGGTTTCCAACCAAAAAATTAAAACCGCGTTAAAAATAGAAAACTTACCTTTGTCTGCAGAAGAAGGTCTGATAAAAACCGTCAAATCTTTTAAAAGCAAAAGGGATTAAGGGTTCAGTCCTTAAAAATGCTTTGAACTTGAACTTTAAACCATAAAAATAACCTTAGACTATTAAATATTGGGTGACAACAGTGCTTCTTCGGAAGAAATTATGAAAAGAATATACCCCCATCACCCATAACCCCCGTAACCGCATCACCTTATAACTTTATAACCTTTTAACCCATAACCCCATAACCCAAAGATGATCCGATTTTTCGATTTTATATTTTCGTTTTTTGGTCTGCTCTTCCTCTCGCCCGTTATGCTGGTTTTGTACATCATTGGGCTTTTCGATACCGGTTCGCCCGTTTTCGTACAGAAAAGAGTAGGAAAAGGTAAAAAGCCGTTCAAGCTTTATAAATTCCGTACAATGGAGGTGAACACAAAATCGGTAGCCACACATTTGTCGAGCAGCTCTGCCGTAACCAAATTTGGCAGCTTCCTTAGAAAATCGAAACTCGATGAACTGCCCCAATTGATAAATGTACTGAAAGGCGATATGAGTCTGGTGGGACCGAGGCCCAATCTTTTTAATCAGACCGAATTGATTGCAGAGCGCAATAGCAGGGGAGTTTACAGCGCCGTACCGGGCATTACCGGCTTAGCGCAAATCAACGAAGTGGATATGTCCACCCCAAAGAAACTCGCCGAAATGGATGCCGAAATGCTGCGCAACCTGTCAGTCAGCGATTATTTTAAATATATTTTTGCCACAGTGGGCGGAAAAGGCCAGGGCGACCGCATCGTGAAATAAATTTTTAGAAAACTTTTTTGCAAAATCACTGACAGTAAAATTCACATGATTCCCATTTTCTGTCAGGAAAATTTTGGACAGGAAGACCTTAAATAAATTTTATATTTTTATTTTCTTTAAAATCAGGGTTGAAATTGTATCAAAACGGGATAAAAAGAATTTTGGATGTTTTAATCTCATTGGCAGGACTTATGGTATTAAGTCCTGTATTTTTGTTGTTAATCCTGTTGGTGCCCTGTTTTTTTAATGCCCCGCCATTTTTTATCCAGAAAAGACTGGGAAAAGACGGAAGGATTTTCAGCATCATAAAGTTCCGAAGCATGACCGGTGATACGGACGCATCCGGAAATCTTTTGCCCGATGAAAAACGGACCATTCCTTTCGGCAGATTCCTCAGGAAATCTTCTTTGGATGAAATCCCGCAATTCATCAATGTCCTGAAGGGTGATATGTCTTTGGTGGGTCCAAGACCCATGCTGCCTTTTTATAATGGATTATACAGCAGTGTTCAGATGCAGCGGAATAGGGTGAGGCCAGGAATTACCGGTCTGGCGCAGGTCAGTGGCAGAAACCAGATTTCCTGGTACACACGGTTTCGGTTGGATGTCTGGTATGTCAGTCATGTGAGTTTCTGGCTGGATATGCATATTTTGCTGCGCACGTTTCAGCAGTGGTTTAACGGTAAAAATGTTGAACACACACGCCATATTCCGCAGGAGTTTGAAGGAAATCCTTAGCCTTCACCATTTTGCTTAAAATCAGTACTTTTACAAAAAAATTGGTCTTGGAAATTCGCAGTGGGATTCTTCTTTCGCCACCTCATTTGGCCGGTAATGAGTTGCAGTTCGTCAAATTGGCGCTCGGGCAGGGCAGGTGGGCTTCGGGTGGTGAAAATTTGGATGTTTTCGAACACCGTTTAGACTGTTTTCTGGGTTCAGGATATTCTGTGGGATTGAGCTCCGGTACGGCAGCCATCCACCTAGCCCTCATCATTCTGGGCGTAAAACAGGATGACGAAGTCCTGTGTCAGTCCTTCACGTTTTCCGCCTCCGCAAACCCGATTACCTATGTCGGGGCAAAGCCGGTCTTCATCGACAGCGAGCCGGAAACCTGGAACATGTGTCCGGAAGCCCTGGAGAAAGCCATAAAAGACAGAACCGCAAAAGGCAAAAAGCCCAAGGCCATCATCGTCGTACACCTTTATGGCATGCCGGCAAAAATGGAGGAGATTACGGCCATCGCAGCAAAATACGGAATCCCTTTGGTGGAAGATGCGGCAGAAGCCTTGGGCTCCACCTACAAAGGGCAGAAATGCGGGACTTTTGGGGAGATGTCGGTGTTGAGTTTCAACGGCAACAAAATCATCACCACCTCGGGCGGCGGCGCTTTGGTGTGCAGAAATTTGGAACAGAAAAATAAGGCGGTGTTTCTTTCCACCCAGGCCCGCGACAATGCGCCGCACTATCAGCATTCGGAAATCGGCTACAACTACCGCATGAGCAACATTTCTGCCGGAATAGGGCGCGGACAGATGGAAGTGTTGCCGCAGCGTGTCGAAGCCAGACGCAAAAATCATGAATTTTACACAGAACTGTTCAGGAACATAGAGGGCGTTACCGTTTTTACGGAACCCGGTGCGGACTTCTATTCCAATCACTGGCTTTCCGCCGTCATCATCGATCCCGAAATCGCCGGTTTTACGAGGGAAGACCTGAGACTGAAATTTTTGGAAGACGATATTGAATCCCGCCCCCTTTGGAAACCGATGCACCTCCAGCCGGTGTTCGCTGATGCACCTTATTACGGTAAAAAAGTCGCGGAAGAACTCTTCGAAAATGGTCTTTGCCTGCCATCAGGGTCTAATCTGACGGATGTAGAGAGAAAAAGAATTAAGGAAGCTTTAAGCGCGCTTATAAAATAATCAGTTGAACGCAAAAGAAAAACAATGGGCAGTTTTAATACTTCTGCCCATGATGTATGCAATAACGGTGACAGTTTATCCGTTTCCGCCGGATTTTGATATTTCCAGATTCCTTTCATTTTACAGTGAATTCAGTCGGCCGGATTTGACATGGGATAAAACAGTCGGATTATTGAAAATTTCTCCGGATATTATTTCGGGGTTGCTGGAACTGAGTCTGGCGAAAATGGGAATCCCCGTTCAGTTTTTTTTCTTTTCGGTGACGTGGCTCACCATATTCTTATTTTTGCTCGTGTTCCGGCTTCTGCATGTGCACTGCAGAAAAAAGGAACCCGAGATGTGGATGTTTGTTTTTGTTTTGATGTCTGTGTCGGTTTATGCAGTTTTGTCCGGGATTCGTAATATCCATGCCTAATCTGTTGTTTCCCTGGCTTTGTATCTGTTTTTTTGCCGCAACAGAAAAACAGCCGCTTATCTCCTGATCGGCTATGCTTCACGGTTTCATTTTTCCTGGCGTCATGCATTTAGTCCTGTTTTGTCCTGCATTTAGTCCCGTTTGGTCTTCTTCTTAGGCCTGCGGTTGCCGGAAATTTGCGTAAAAGATTTTTAAATATGCGAAAAATAGTAACACCGGTCGACATTGCAGTGCTCTTTGGCAAAAGCCGGAGGCAGGCGTCACGGATCCTGGCATCCGTAAGAAAGGAATTGGGGAAAAAACCGCATCACAAAATTACTGTGACCGAATTTGCAGCCTATTTTGGCATCAGTACTCAGGAGATTGAAGACATCATATTTTTTAACGACAACTGAAACCTCAATGGTTATTGGTAATACCTGCGCCTTTTTAACGAAACCACTATCTGGAGTGGGGCTGAGCTGAGTCTGATATATTATGCTGAGACGAGGATTAGCTTTGTTGCATAACCTTTTAGGGTTTATATTGTTAAAAATCTGTGAATTTATTTTATCCGTGCCTTGAAGGAGTGCTATTGAGGGTGAAATTCGTGGTGATGAATCGTCCTCGCAGATTGGTGATTGAGCGGAGCCGAAATCACCGGTCACCACAAACCCTCAAACCCAAACATAATGTCAGACCCTCTGACATTCTTCCTTCGTTAAAACAGTTCATTTTCCTCTCTAATACTTTCCTAATTGCCTCAGTAATTTTATCTTTGCTGAGACAAAAACATTATGAAAATAAAAGAAACGCCTCTTAAAGACTGTTACATCATCGAACCCACCGTCTTCGAAGACGGACGCGGCTATTTCTATGAAAAATATAATGAAAAGAAATTTGAAGAACTCACCGGGATGAACGGCCATTTCGTGCAGGATAATATCTCAAAATCAGCTTATGGCGTGCTCCGCGGCCTGCATCTGCAGAAAGGGGAGCATGCCCAGGCAAAACTGGTATCATGCCTGGAAGGCAGAGTATGGGATGTCGCCGTCGATCTGCGCCCCGAGTCGCCGACTTTCGGTCAGTGGTACGGCGTGGAACTCACACCCGGAAACAGACTGCAGTTCTATGTGCCGCGCGGCTTTGCACACGGATTTTCGGTGCTTTCAGAAACCGCCGTCTTTGCCTACAAGTGCGACAATTTTTACAGTAAAGAATCCGAAGGCGGCGTCATCTGGAACGATCCCGACCTGAACATCGACTGGAAACTTCCCCTCGGAGACATCATACTCTCTGAAAAGGATAAAGTCCTCGCCACTTTCGCCGAAAGAAATTTTTAATCCATCACCCACTCAACCACTAAACTACTAAACCACTCAACCACTAAACTACTAAACCACTCAACCACTCAACCACTCAACCACTCAACACTCAACCACTCAACCACTAAATAACTCAACTACTCACACAAATGCACTCAATCCTCATCACCGGCGGCGCCGGATTCATCGGTTCACACGTCGTTCGCGAATTTGTAAAGAACCTCCCGGATACCCAAATCATCAACCTGGATGCTTTAACCTATGCCGGAAACCTTGAAAATTTAAAGGATATTGAAAACGAACCCAATTACGTTTTCGAAAAAGCCGACATCACCAAACCGGAAGAACTGAAAGCCGTTTTTGAAAAATATAAGCCGGATGCAGTAGTCCATCTGGCTGCAGAATCGCATGTGGACCGAAGCATCACCGATCCCAATGCCTTCATCAACACCAACGTGATCGGAACAGCAAATCTGCTTAATCTGTGCCGCGAATACTGGACTTTAAATCCCGAGCACACCCACGGGAATTTCCCGGACGGGAAACGAACCAACCTGTTCTACCACGTTTCCACCGATGAGGTCTACGGTGCCCTGGGCGAAACCGGATTCTTTACCGAAGAAACACCCTATGACCCGAAATCGCCTTATTCCGCGTCCAAAGCAGCATCCGATCATTTGGTCCGTGCCTACGGCAACACCTACGGGATGCCCTTCATCGTTTCAAACTGCTCCAACAATTACGGGCCGAACCATTTCCCGGAAAAACTCATTCCCCTTTGCATCCATAATATTTTGAACGGAAAACCCCTGCCAATCTACGGCGACGGAAAATATACCCGCGACTGGCTTTATGTGATTGATCATGCCAAAGCGATCTTCCGCATCTTCCACGAGGCCAAAACCGGCGAAACCTACAATATCGGCGGCTGGAACGAATGGCAGAACATTAATTTGGTTAAAGAACTGATCAGGCAGGTGGACCAAAAAATAGGCAATCCTGCGGGGTATTCCGAAAAACTGATCACCTTTGTAAAAGACAGACCGGGGCACGACAAACGCTACGCCATAGACGCTACAAAACTCAACAAGGACCTCGGCTGGAAACCGTCCGTAACCTTCGAGGAAGGCCTCTCCAAAACCATCGACTGGTTCCTCAACAACAAAGAATGGCTGGATAACGTAACTTCGGGGGACTATCAGAAATATTACGAAGAGCAGTATAAGTAAGTTGTAAAAGTAGTTAAGTGGTTTAGTAGTTTAGTAATTTAGTTTTTGCAAGTTTGTAGGGTATGGCTTATGCGAACTCATTTAATGATTTAATGGTTTATCAGAAGGCATTTGATACTGCCATGGAAATTTACAGGGTAAGCAGGTCATTTCCTCCTGAAGAGCGATATTCACTCACAAGTCAGATCATAAGATCATCGCGTTCAGTTTGTGGAAATATCGCCGAAGGTTGGAGGAAAAGACGGTATCCCAAACTTTTTGAAAACAAACTGACAGATGCAGATGGTGAAGCAACAGAAACACAAAACTGGCTCAACTTTGCCTTGGCCTGTGATTATATTGACAATAAAACTCACAATAGAATTTATGAAGAATACAACGAAATACTCTCAATCATAACCAGTATGATTATCAATTCCGATAAATGGACCTTGCCTCCCAAAAAAAAGTAAAGTCCCCACTAACCCACTCAACCACTCAACCACTAATCCACTCAACCACTAAACTACTAAACCACTCAACCACTAACCCACTAACCCACTCAACCACTAACCCACTAACCCACTCAACCACTAACCCACTAACCCACTCAACCACTAACAATGAAAGGTATCATATTAGCCGGCGGTTCCGGCACAAGACTCTATCCGTTAACAATCGCTGTAAGCAAACAGCTCATGCCGGTGTACGACAAACCGATGATTTACTATCCGCTTTCGACCTTGCTTTTGGCGGGCATTAAAGATATTTTAATCATCACGACGCCTCACGATCAGGAAGGCTTTAAAAAACTTTTGGGCGACGGTTCATCAATTGGATGTAACATTCAGTACAAAGTTCAGCCAAGTCCGGACGGGTTGGCGCAGGCGTTCATTTTGGGAGAGGAGTTCATTTGCGGCGATTCGGTAGCACTCGTTTTAGGCGACAACATCTTCTACGGAACCGGCTTGGCACAGCTTCTGGAAAGTAAAACCAATGTGAGCGGCGGCTGCGTTTTCGCCTATCAGGTCACCGATCCGGAGCGTTATGGCGTGGTGGAATTTGATGAAAACTTGAAGGCTGTTTCCATCGAAGAAAAACCGGCGGAACCAAAATCGAACTACGCAGTTCCTGGCCTGTATTTCTACGATAATTCTGTGGTGGAATATGCTAAAAACCTGAAACCGTCCCCCAGAGGAGAACTCGAAATCACGGATATCAACAAAATTTATCTGGAAAAGGGGCAGCTGGAAGTAGGGGTGATGTCCCGCGGGACCGCCTGGCTGGATACCGGAACCTTTGATTCGCTGCATGAAGCTTCGGAATTTGTGAAAGTTCTGGAAAAAAGACAGGGTTTCAAAATCTCCTGTATCGAAGAAATCGCCTACAAAAAAGGATTCATCAATGAAGAGCAGCTTCTCGAATCCGCCAAAAAATACGGCAAAAGCGGCTACGGCGATTATTTGAAAAATTTGGTTAAATAAGCAATGCTAAAATAAAAAAATGAGTTTTGGTTTAAATTAAATGGGGCCACTTGAAACGCTTGAACCGTTTGAACCATATGGTGCCATTTTTTACTTTTAATAACCATAAAGGGAATCAGTGATTTGGTTCTCTTTTTTATTCCTAAATTTGCACGCCCAAACGCTAACAGACAAAATCAAACGCTTAAACAACATCAACCATCATAATGCGCACAAAATCAACAGGAACAAAAAAAATAAACATCATCACTTTAGGCTGCTCCAAAAACGTAGTGGATTCTGAAGTCTTGATGGGACAGCTACAGGCCGGCGGTAAGGAAGTGGTTCACGAAGACCGCGGCGACATTGTCGTCATCAATACCTGCGGATTTATCGACAATGCCAAGGAAGAAAGCGTGAACACCATTTTGGATGCAGTGGAAGCCAAAGAACGCGGCGAGATTGAAAAAGTCTATGTCATGGGTTGCCTTTCGGAGCGTTATAAACCGGATCTGGAAAGAGAAATCCCCAATGTGGACCAATATTTTGGGACGCGGGATTTGCCGCTGTTGCTGAAGCAGCTCGGCGCAGATTATAAACATGAACTGGTGGGGGAGAGGCTTACCACCACACCCAAACATTTTGCCTACCTGAAGATTTCCGAAGGCTGCGACCGCCCCTGTTCATTCTGTGCGATTCCGTTGATGCGCGGCGGACACGTTTCTAAACCCATTGAAAATTTGGTGATGGAAGCTGAAAATCTGGCTAAGAAAGGAACGAAAGAGCTGATCTTAATCGCACAGGATTTAACCTATTACGGACTGGATATTTATAAGAAAAGAGCCCTGGCGGATTTGCTTCTGAGGCTTGTAAAAGTGGAGGGCATTGAATGGATCCGGCTGCATTACGCTTTTCCTTCCGGTTTCCCTGAAGATGTTCTGGAGGTGATTAAAAATGAGCCGAAAGTCTGCAACTATATCGATATTCCGCTGCAGCACATCAATTCGGATTTGCTGAAATCCATGAAACGCGGAACCACCCATGAAAAAACGGATGCCCTTTTGGCAAAATTCCGTGAGAAAGTGCCGGATATGGCGATCCGTACCACGCTGATCGTGGGTTATCCAGGGGAAACCGAAGAGCGTTTCCAGGAACTGAAAGCCTGGGTGGCGGAACAGCGTTTCGACAGGCTGGGCTGTTTTACTTATTCTCATGAGGAAAATACCTCCGCTTATCAGCTTGTAGATGATGTGCCGCAGGAAGTGAAGGAAGCACGCGTTGAGGAAATCATGGAACTGCAGTCGCAGATATCATGGGAAAAGAATCAGGAGAAGATCGGTAAAGTTTTCAAATGCATCTTCGACCGTAAAGAAGCAAATTATTTCGTAGGCCGCACCGAGTTTGATTCTCCGGATGTGGACAACACCGTGCTGGTGCCGGCAGAAAATACCTATATCTCCATCGGTGATTTTGCAGAGGTGAGAATGACTTCATCAGAAGAATTTGATCTGTATGGCGAACTGGTATAAAAGAAGCAGATTAAAAATTTAAAGCCTTTAATGAAATACTGAAAGGCTTTTTATATGAATTTACATTTTCAATAATTACTGATTATCAGCTGGTTATGTTTAAAATTTTAAAGTTTTATGGGTTAAATAGTTATTTTCGTTAACATCTGAATATGAATTTTAACACTTTTTAACGAATCCTGCCAAATCCCGTATTCAAGCGGCTTACACGGGTATTTAACAAAATTTTAAGAATAAGTTAACGGGTTTTAACAAATTAAATTTTGTTCATATGGGACCGGCGATACCTTTGCCCCGTCAAAACAAATAAAAATATTCAAAATGATGAAAAGAGTCTTTCTCGTAATCATAATGATGATTTCAACGCTTGGTCTGTATTCTTTCAAAATCAGTGCCAATGATAACGATGAGGTGAAAACAAGTTATGCGTCGTATTATCACGACAAATTCAACGGTAAAAGAACGGCAAGCGGTGAAGTGTTTCACAATTCAAAATTCACGGCGGCCCACAGAACCCTGAGATTCGGGACGAGAGTAAAAGTGACAAACCTGAGAAATGGTGAAAGCGTAGTGGTAACGGTCAACGACAGGGGGCCTTTCCATTCATCCAGAGCTTTAGACCTTTCCAAGGCAGCTTACGATGAAATTGGAAACCTTAAGTCCGGAACCATGCCGGTGGAATACCAGGTTATCGATTAAAACATTTTACGTTTTTTATTACAGTACAGGCCAACTTTAACGTTGGCTTTTTTTATTTCCGGGACCTTTTACCTTCATACCGCTTGATGCCACTGCATTTCGCATCCCTGCGCCAAAATGGTTGCGGTTTGCGCCAACTTCTATAGTTCCACCATTACCGGACAGTGATCCGAATGAAAAACCTCTTTCAGGATCACAGCGCGCTGCAGGCGCTCTTTCATCGAACGGGAAACAAAATGGTAATCTAAACGCCAGCCTTTGTTGCGTTCGCGCGAATTTTGCCGGTAGCTCCACCAGGTATAATGATCAGGCTGTTCATTGAAGAAACGGAAGCTGTCAATCAGCTCACATTCCTCAATAAATTTGGTCATCCATGCTCTTTCCATGGGCAGAAACCCGGAAACATTTTTTAGTCCCACCGGATTATGGATGTCAATCGGTTTGTGGCAGATATTGAAGTCACCCGATATCACCAGATTCGGAATCGTTTGCTTTAATGCTTTAATATAATCCAGAAAATCGTAGCAGAACTGCATTTTAAAGTCTAAACGCTCAATATTGGATGCGGACGGCACATAGACCGAAATCACCGAAAAATCATCAAAATCTGCCCGCATAATCCGGCCCTCGGAATCGTAATGCTCAATGCCGCAGCCGTAAACGACATGATTTGGCTTTATTTTGGAAGCAATCCCAACGCCTGAATAACCTTTTCGGATGGCGGAATGCCAGTAACTGTGATAACCGATTTTTTCCAGAGCTTCAATATCGATCTGGTCGTTCCCGGCTTTGCTTTCCTGGATGCAGATGATGTCGGGGTCTGCGGTTTTCAGCCAGCCGGTAAAATCTTTGGTAAACGCTGCACGGATGCCGTTGACGTTGTAGCTGATGATTTTCATAATTTTTAAAGACAGATGGCCACAAAGATAAACAGAAAGTTCCCCGGTCCCGCGCATTCGGGATGAGATTTAGACAAAACAAAAGCGGAAGAAATCACAGTGACTTCCTCCGCCTGAAACCCAAAATCAAATAAACTATGAAAAAAAACTATTTGGGTTCTAAGATGCTGATCGGGATAATGCATTCTTCCAGCGATATCCCGCCGTGTTGGTACGTGTCCTTATAGTAATTCACGAAGTGGTTGTAGTTCTTCGGATAGGCCAGGAAGATGTTGTTCTTGGCGAAGATATATTTGGAGCTTAAATTCCCTTTCGGCAAAAACATTTTCTCAGGATTGGAAACCGCCCACACATCAGAGTCTTCATAAGTCAGACTCCGTCCTGTTTTGTAGCGGATGTTGGTTGAGGTTTCCCGGTCGCCAACCACTTTGCTTGGTTTCTTCACATAGATCATGCCGTGGTCGGTAGTGATCACCAGTTTGAAGCCGTTTTCAGCCGCCGTTTTAATGATTTTAATTAAAGATGAATTCTCAAACCAGTTGTAGGTGAGCGATCGGAACGTTTTATCATCCCTGATCAGCTGGTCCACAATGGAGTTGTCGGTTTTGGCGTGCGAAAGAATATCGATGAAATTGTACACAATCACCAGCAGATCATTGTTTTTATGCTGGTTGAAATCATCCAGAATTTTTCTCTCAAAATCGGCATTCAGGATTTTCAGATACTTCATGGTTTTGGATGAAAGCCCAAGGCGTTTCATCTGGTCTTCCAGAAAATCCCTTTCAAATTCGTTTTTATTGCCTTCCTCGTTATCATTGAACCACTTGTCGGGAAAGCGCTTTTCAATTTCCGACGGCATCAGACCTGCAAAAAAGGAGTTTCTCGCATACTGTGTTGCCGTCGGCAGGATGCTGTAATAATAATCTTCCGAAGTTTTGTTGTAAAACCTGGTGAACAGCGGCTCAATCACTTTCCACTGGTCATACCGCAGGTTGTCGATCACCAGCAGCAGGACTTTGTCCTGCTCCACTTCTGCCTTTACCTTATCTTTAAATAAAGTGTGGGTCATCATCGGCTTTTCGTTGCTGTTGAGCCAGTCCTCGTAATGGTTTTCTACAAATTTGGCAAACTGGATGTTCGCTTCTTCTTTCTGCGACTGCAGTAAATCGGCAAACTCATTGTCAAAAACACGGTCAAACTTGATTTCCCAGTTCAGGATTTTCAGGTAGTATTCTGCCCAGTCCTGGTAAGTCCGCAGGTAGGAAAGTTCCATGCTCAGATTGCGGAATTCCTGCTGGTATTCCAGAATGGTTTTTTGTTCCACCAAAGTGTCCTCCTGAAGATTTTTCTTTAAGGAGAGCAAAACCTGGTTCGGATTCACCGGCTTCAGGATATAATCCGAAATCTGCGAGCCGATCGCCTGTTCCATAATATGCTCCTCTTCATTTTTGGTCACCATTACGATCTTCAGGGCGCTGTTTTTGCCTTTGATCATTGGGATGGCTTCAATTCCGGAAATTCCCGGCATATTTTCATCCAGAAGCGTGAGTTCAAAATTTTCATTTTCGATCAGGTCCAGCGCTTCATTCACGTTGTTTACGGGCGTTACGGCATAACCTTTCTTTTCAAGAAAAACAATGTGTGGTTTCAGCAGGTCCACCTCATCATCAATCCATAATATTTTTCCTGACATATTTCCTTTCTTTTTTATACGTGGCGTAAAGTCCAAAAATACGACCAAAAGCTGTTAAGTTTAACGTAAAAAATAACCCTGAATAGTTAAAAATAAGTTAAACGCCGGTTCACGGATTTTAATGAATTATAGTATATTTGGCTGAGATTTATCTTGATGGTGCAGGCTCTGGTTGCCGTTTTCCATCCCGGCTGCAGAACTGACAAAACACGTGGGGGTCAAAAACTGACCCAACGTGATTCGGAAGGTTTCGGAAGGGTCAGCGTGTCTTTTGGCTGATTTGATGACCGCGAAGAAAGAAACTCACACATTAAAACCTTTGATGCCCAGATGCAGAACAAACTGAAAATCATCAACGATCCCGTACACGGATTCATAAAAATACCTTACGAAATCCTCTTTGATGTCATCGAACATCCTTATTTTCAGCGGCTGAGAAGAATCGGACAGACCGGATTGCTCAACCTCATTTTTCCGGGAGCGGTGCATACCAGGTTTCACCACGCATTGGGAGCCATGCACCTGATGTTCACCGCTTTGGAAACTTTAAAGCTTAAAGGAGTTACGATATCGAAAGAAGAAGAAAAAGCGGCAATGCTGGCGATTCTGATGCACGACATCGGTCACGGGCCTTTTTCCCATGCTTTGGAAAATATGCTGATGGAAGACTGGCATCACGAGAAACTGTCGCTGTTGCTGATGGATAATCTCAACCGCGAATTTGGTGGCGAACTGTCAATGGCGGTTGAGATGTTTAAAGGCAGGTACCACCGCAGATTTTTCAACCAGCTGATTTCTTCGCAGCTCGATGTGGACCGGTTGGATTACCTCAAGCGCGACAGTTTTTTCACCGGAGTGTCCGAAGGGAATGTGAACACCGAACGCATCATATCGATGATGAATGTTTCAGGCGACGAACTGGTGATCGATGCGAAGGGAATTTACTCGGTTGAAAATTACCTCACGGCACGGATGTTTATGTACTGGCAGGTGTATTACCACAAAACGGCCGCACTTTCTGAACATATCCTTGTGAAAATCCTGGAGCGGGCAAAACAGTTGACTTTGTCCGGGAAAAATCTGCCGGCTTCTGAAAACCTGACGTATTTCCTGAATAAAAATACATTTTCAGAAGGATCGGAAGAAGACATACGGAGATTCACCGAACTGGATGATAATGATGTCATTCAGGCAATGAAATTCTGGCAGAACGATGATGATCTGATCCTGTCCTACTTCTGTAAATCGGTGATTAAGAGACGCTTGCCCAAAACCATCATTTCGTCCCAGCCGTTTGATGAAGAATTCATCCGGGAAAAAATTTCAAAGACCAATTCATTTTTCAGTACCACCCATGGGGATAAAGTAGTGGAACAGATTTCCAGAAGTTTACTGCCTTATAACAAAGCAAAACAGCCGGTTTACCTTCTTCGAAAAAACGGTGAAACAATAAAACTGGATGAGTTTGAAAGCCAGATTCTGTCATCTTCCATCACGGAGCTGAACACAAAATACATTCTTTATTTTCCAAGGGAAATCAGTTAACAGGCTTCATTTTTCAGAAAATAACTGGATGGCACTGAAATTGAAATGTTTAAGCTAAAAAAAATGAAAATCCTTTCGGTTCTTACAGCATTGACGGTTCTTGCGTGTCAGCCTGGGAAAACGGAAACAGCGCAAAAGCAAACCATTTCAGAAAATAAGGTGGAAAATTCTGTGATCCCGGCGGAAATAAAGCCAAAAGACTCATCATTCAAAAATGGTGAAGGCCTAAAAGCCCGGATTCCGGAAAAAGACACCCTCAAAAAAGCCTTTACAGCTGAAAAACCCTTTGCAGAAGCTGACGCATCATTCCAGTGGGACGCCAATCAGAAACTGGAAAAACTTCTGAAACGTTATGGGAAAAATATTCCGAACTATTACAGTGGTGCTTTCATTAATGATAAAGGAAATCTGGTCATCAATATCAGGGGAAACCTGCAAAAAGGGAAATCAGAAGTCATAAAGATTATTGGTGCCAGGAATGTTTTGTTTCAGAATAAAACTTACTCATACAAAGAGCTGAATGACATTATGAATTTTCTGAATGAGTTTGCTCAGAACCCTCAAAATCGGGACAAAATGAAGAATGTTCCGTGCTGGGGCTTAATGGAGCTTGAAAATTATGTGGAAGTTTGCATGTTAGAAAATACTCCCGAAAAACAGGCAGAATTTAGGAAGAATGTTCTGGATTCTGATGCGATCAGGTTTAGGAAAAGTGGGCCGATGGTTTTTCATTAAGCGATCCAGTGAATAATACTTGCTGAAAGGTAAAAAAACATCCCAATATTTCATAATTTCGTATCTTTGCACGATATGGAATTTACAGCATCGCAGATTGCAGGCTTCATCAACGGAAAAATCATTGGCGACGAAAATGCAGTGATTACAGGCGTTTCACCAATCGAAAGAGGTGAAAAAGGGCATATGTCCTTCATTGCGCAGGATAAGTTTGCGGAATATCTCAATACTTCAGAATGCTCGGTCCTTATCGTTTCAGAAAAACTTTTAACCAAAGATTCCTATAATCCTACGATTATTGCGGTAGATGATGCTTACCTGTCTTTTCAGGTTTTAATGAATCTTTATGCGGAAATGCAGGGCCGGAAATCCGGAATTGAAAGCAACACCCACATTCATGAAACTGCCGCACTGGGCGAAGAGATTTACGTCGGTGCCTTCACTTATATTTCAGAAAAAGTAAAGATAGGAGCCGGCTCACAGATTTACCCTCAGGTTTTCATCGGTAAAAATGTGAAAATCGGCAAAAACTGCAAGATTTTCAGCGGTGTACGCATTTATGATTACTGCGTCATTGGCGACAACTGTATCGTTCATTCCAACACGGTGGTCGGTTCGGACGGCTTTGGATTCCAGCCTTCCCAGGACGGCTACAGCAAAATTCCGCAGTTGGGAAATGTGGTCATCGAAGATGATGTGGAAATTGGCGCAAACTGTACCATAGACCGCGGTACCATCGGCTCTACCGTCATCGGAAAAGGAACCAAAATCGATAACCTGATCCAGATTGCGCACAACGTGATGATCGGGCAGCATAACGTCATCGCCGCACAGGCGGGTATTGCAGGCTCTGCAACCATCGGCGACTGGAACCAGATTGGCGGTCAGGTGGGTATTGTAGGCCACATAAAAATCGGAAATCAGGTGAAAATCCAGGCGCAGAGCGGGGTGAACAGCTCCGTAAAAGACGGTGAAATTCTTTACGGCTCACCGGCGATCAGTGCCGGCGATTTCCGCAGGAATTATGTGCATTTCCGCAATTTCAGCGAGATCGTAAAACGTATTGATAATATTGAAACCAACTCAAAAGATCAGACGAATGAGTGATAAGCAAAAAACACTGAAAGAAGAAGTGACGCTTTCCGGCATCGGACTTCATACCGGTAAAGAGGTCACCCTTACCATAAAACCTGCAAAGGAAAATACAGGTTTTGTTTTTGTGAGAACCGATTTGGAAGGGCAGCCGCATGTGGAAGCGGACGTGAACTACGTGACCACCACCGAGCGCGGCACCACCCTGGAGAAGTTAGGGGTAAGGATCCACACCTGCGAGCACCTGCTGGCGGCGTTGGTGGGTTGCGATGTGGATAATGCCATTTTGGAAATGAACAGCGCTGAACCGCCGATTATGGACGGTTCTTCAAAATATTTTGTCGAAGCGGTAGAGAAGGCCGGTATTGTGGAACAGTCTCAGAACCGCGAGTATATGGTGATTAAAGAAGTGCTGAGTTATGTGGACCCTAACACCGGCTCTGAAATTACCATCATTCCTTCCGATAATTACGAGATCACCACCATGGTCGACTTCGGAACCAAAGTGCTCGGAACACAGAACGCGACTTTAAAGGATATTTCTGAATTTAAGGATGAAATAGCCTCCGCAAGAACTTTCAGCTTTCTGCACGAACTGGAGACACTCCTGGATTCCGGGTTGATAAAAGGCGGCGACATATCCAACGCCATCGTTTATGTGGATAAGGAGCTCACGCCCGAAACCGCTGAAAAACTTAAGAAGGCGTTTGATAAAGACGATGTTTCCATCCGTCCGAACGGGATTCTGGATAACCTCACTTTAAATTATCCAAACGAGGCAGCCCGCCACAAGTTACTCGATGTCATCGGTGATTTGGCATTAACAGGCGTAAGGCTGAAAGGAAAAGTGATTGCAAACAAACCGGGACATTTTGTCAATACCCAGTTTGCAAAAAAACTCAACCGCCAGTGGAAGCTTCAGAAAAAGAAAAATGTACCGGATTTTGATTTGACCAAAGAACCGGTTTACGACATCAACGGGATCATGAAACTGATGCCGCACCGGTATCCGTTCCTTCTCATTGATAAGGTTCTTGAGCTTTCGGATACCCATGTGGTAGGATTGAAAAACGTGACGTTCAACGAACCGTTTTTTGTAGGCCACTTTCCGAAAGAGCCGGTGATGCCGGGCGTTCTGCAGGTAGAGGCTCTGGCCCAGACCGGTGGAATTCTGGTTTTGGCAAGCGTTCCGGATCCGGAGAATTATTCAACGTATTTCATTAAGATTGATAAGGTTAAATTCAAGAGAAAAGTAATCCCTGGGGATACTTTGATCTTTAAAATTGAACTGATTGAACCGATCAGGAGAGGGATTGTTCACATGCAGGGTTATGGATATGTCGGCGACAGCGTGGCTGTGGAGGCAGAACTGATGGCTCAGGTTGCAAAAACTAAATTGGATTGATTCGCAGATGATACATCAGTTAGCCGCAGTTGATAAACGTGCAAAAATTAAGAAAAACGTCATTGTAGAACCGTTTACAACGATTGCCGGTGATGTGGAAATAGGAGAGGGTACCTGGATCGGCCCAAACGTAACCATTATGGACGGGGCCAGGATTGGTAAAAACTGTAAAATTTTCCCCGGGACGGTGATCGCAGGCATTCCGCAGGACCTTAAATTCGAAGGTGAAGATTCCCAGGTGATTATTGACGACAACACCACCATCCGCGAAAGCGTGACCGTGAACCGCGGCACCAAAGCGTTAGGTTATACCAGGATCGGGAAAAACTGCCTCATCATGGCCACTTCACACATCGCCCACGACTGTGTGATTGGCGATAATGTAGTGATTGTCAATGGCTGCGGAATTGCCGGACACGTGGAAATCGGGGATTTTACCGTCATGGGCGGGCTTTCAGCGGTGCACCAGTTTGGGAAAATCGGGAAGCACGTCATGATATCCGGCGGAACTTTGGTGCGGAAAGATATTCCCCCGTATGTGAAAGTGGCGCGTGAACCGATGTCTTATGCCGGAATTAATTCTGTAGGCCTGAGAAGAAGAGGCTTTACCAACGATAAGATTTTTGAAATTCAGAAAATCTACAGATACCTCTTCCAGTCTAAGATGAACATCACCCAGGCCTCAGCATTGATTGAGAAAGAAATGCTCCCCACTGCAGAACGCGACGAAATCCTTGAATTTATCAGAAACTCCCCCCGGGGAATCGTTAAAGGTTACGGTACAGGTAGGGAATAGATAAAGCATACATAAAGCATGGATAAAGCATGGATAAAGCATGGAATGACCCCAAAGTCATGCGCCCTCAGATTTTTAATATTAACAACCCCTTTAAATAATATTTCTTAAATGGCAACAAGCAACGATATCAGAAAAGGTCTGTGCATCGAGTACAGCAATGATATTTTTAAAGTAATTGAATTCCTGCACGTAAAACCGGGCAAAGGACCGGCTTTCGTAAGAACAAAACTGAAGTCTGTAACCAACGGTAAAGTGATTGACAATACGTTTTCTGCAGGCCACAAAATTGATGAGGTAAAGGTAATTACCAGAAAATTCCAGTACCTGTACGATGATGAGAACGGTTTTCACTTCATGAGCAATGATGATTTCTCTCAAATCTATATCAACAAGGAAATGATTGAGAATGCGCAGTTCATGAAACCGGGCGAGGAAGTAACCATCATTTTGAAAGAAGCTGATGAATCACCACTTTCTGCTGAGATCCCGCCAACGGTATATCTTGAGGTTGTGGAAGCCGATCCGGGCGTAAAAGGAAATACCGCAACCAATGCCCTGAAAAATGCCATCGTGGAAACAGGCGCAAGGGTGATGGTGCCTTTGTTCATCGAACCGGGTGATAAAATCAAGGTGAATACCGAAGACGGTTCTTACCTGGAAAGAGTAAAATAAGCCGGGAGCCGGAAGCACGAGGTCAGAAGACTTAATGTTTCCGGTTTCTTTTTTTAACTTTCATCTTCCAACCTCCATCTTATGACCTTTAACCAACCACAGAATTTAAAGACCATCGCCGCACTCATCGGGGCAAAATTTGTTGGTGACGAAAATTTTCAGGTTTTCGGGACCAATGAAATCCATATGGTAAAACCCGGCGAAATCGTGTTTGTGAATCACCCTAAATATTATGATAAAGCACTCAATTCTCCTGCAACGATTATTTTGATTGATAAAGAAGTCGATTGTCCCGAAGGTAAAGCTTTGCTGATTTCAGATGATCCATTCAGGGATTTTAATAAAATTAATACCCATTTTACCAGAATTTTCAATTTCAGGGAAGAACTTCATAATGTTGAAGTGGGCGAAGGCACATTCATTCATCCTACCGCTGTAATCGGAAATGATGTCACCATTGGCAAAAACTGCCATATCTTTCCAAATGTGGTGATTGGCGACCGTACCGTAATCGGTGATAATGTGGTGATTCAGGCCAACACGGTTTTAGGCGGTGACGCTTTTTACTACCGGAAGCTCAACGGCAGTTTCGACAGGCTGATCTCAGTAGGAAATGTGGTGATAGAAAATAATGTCGAAATCGGTAACGGCTGCACAGTCGACCGCGGGGTAACGGATTCTACAGTCATTGGTGAAGGTTCAGTTTTAGACAATCAGATTCAAATCGGTCACGACACCGTTATCGGAAAAAAATGTCTGATTGCTTCACAAACCGGTATTGCCGGCTGTTGCGTGATAGAAGATGAGGTTACAATCTGGGGACAGGTGGGTATGGCTTCCGGCGTAAGAGTCGAGTCAGGAACCGTGCTTTTAGCGAAATGCGGTGTGAACAGGGACTTGAAAAAGGGAACCTATTTTGGCCCGATTGCAGAAGAGTTCAGGGAATATTTAAGAAAGGAAGTGAAGCTTAAGAATTTGTAAAAACAGGTCCGCTTTTCACAAAATTTCAATTTTATTGAGTAAATTTGTGGAAATCTTAACTCAGAAAAAATAAATTAAAAAAATAAAAAATGTCAGTATTAGTAAACAAAGATTCTAAAGTAATCGTACAGGGATTTACAGGTAACGAAGGAACATTCCACGCAACACAGATGATTGAATACGGCACCAACGTCGTAGGTGGTGTAACTCCGGGAAAAGGAGGTTCTGAGCACCTGGGGAAACCGGTTTTCAACACTGTGGCTGAAGCTGTGGAAAAAGCAGGAGCCAATGTTTCCATCATCTTCGTACCGCCGGCATTTGCTGCAGATGCGATCATGGAGGCCGCAGATGCGGGAATCAAAGTGATCGTTTGTATTACAGAAGGAATTCCGGTTGCTGATATGGTAAAAGTAAAATCTTATATCGCTGACAGAGACTGCAGACTGATCGGTCCGAACTGTCCGGGAATCATCACTTCAGATGAAGCTAAAATCGGAATTATGCCCGGCTTCGTTTTCAAAAAAGGAAAAGTGGGAATCGTGTCAAAATCAGGAACCTTAACTTATGAAGCTGCGGATCAGGTGGTGAGAGCCGGGTACGGTGTTTCTACCGCAATCGGTATCGGTGGTGACCCAATTATCGGTACTACCACTAAAGAAGCCTTGGAACTGTTCATCAACGATCCGGAAACTGATGCCGTTGTAATGATCGGTGAAATCGGCGGATCACTTGAAGCTGAGGCTGCCAGATGGTATAAAGCAAGCGGTTCTGCAAAACCGGTTGTAGGTTTCATCGCTGGGCAGACGGCACCAAAGGGAAGAACCATGGGCCACGCAGGAGCAATCGTGGGCGGCGCAGAAGATACAGCGCAGGCTAAGATGGAAATCATGCGCGAGAATGGTATCAACGTTGTAGATTCTCCGGCTGATATCGGTGCTACTGTCGCTAAGGTATTAGGTTAAAATATTGCTCACAGACACAAATGGCTATGAAAAGATTACTAATTGGCACTGCACTGCTGGCATTTATAAACCTCAGTGCGCAGGTCGACTTCAGTTCCACAAGATTTGGTATTACGGGAGGTTATAATTACTCCCGTGTTCAGAATGCCCACAATCCGTCCGGCCCAAGACATACTTTGCAGGGCGGCTTTTTGGCACTGATACCTGTAGACCGTAATGATCAGTTCTACATACAGCCGGAGGTGGTGTATTATGGTGCCGGCGAGACCGGGAAAGATAAGAATAATAAAGGATCAGCAGGTTATGATGCTGTGTATGCCAACAGTTACATCAGCGTTCCTCTTTATTTTAAAGGCTATTTCTCTGAAGCAGAATCCGAGTTTTTTGGAATGGCGGGGCCAAGATTTGATTTTCTGATTAATCAAAAAGTTGAAAACCCGGCCAGACAGGTATACACCGTCGAAGGCGATGCTAAATATCCAGGGATTAATGGCAAGGCTGCCGGTTTTGGCTGGGGTGTTGGCTTGGGTATAGGTTTCAGTTATAAAAGAAAACTTGAACTGGCAGGCAGGTACGATTTGGGAATCTCAAACACTTATCCGGACCTTGTAGAATCCTATACAGGAGATCCAAATACTGAAAAGAAAAAATCTCAGCAGGTGGCAAGTGTTACTTTAAGCTATATTTTTGATTAAATTTTATCGGAATATTTAATTAAAACCCGGCGCAGCTTTGCTGCGCCGGGTTTTTTACCAAGAATGAATCAGAAGTTAATTTTTCTCACAAATCAGTGTAATTTCTGTCCCTCATATAATAAGTTCCTGCAAAAAACACATTTTCTATCATGTTCATTTTTCACAATTAATCAGAAAATCTGCGTAATCTGTGCAATCTGCGGGATAAAAAGATATTTCTACAGTTAAATTTTCTCACCAATCAGCGTAATTTCTGCCCGTCATAAAATAAGTGCCTACAAAAAACACATTTTTAGCATGATCATTTATCACAATTAATCTGAAATCTGCGTAATCTGTGCAATCAGCGGGAAAAAAGATATTTCTACACTTAATTTTTTCTCACAAATCAGTTTAATTTCTGCCCGTCATATAATAAGTTCCTGCAAAAAACACATTTTTAGCATAATCATTTTTCACAATTAATCAGAAAATCTGCGTGATCTGTGCAATCTGCGGGATAAAAAGATATTTCTACAGTTGATTTTTCTCACAAATCAGTATAATTTCTGTACGTCATAAAATAAAAACCTGCAAAAAACCCATTTTTTATCATGATCATTTTTCACAATTAATATGAAAATCTGCGTAATCTGTGCAATCAGCGGGATAAAAAGTTCTATAGTTAATTTTTCTCACAAATCAGTGTGATTTCTGCCCGTCATATAATAAGTACCTGCAAAAAACACATTTCTATCATGATCATTTTTCACAATTAATCAGTGAAAATCTGTGAAATCTGTGCGTTAAATTCCCTGCACAATCAGCGGGATAAAAAGATATTTCTACAGTTAATTTTTCTCACCAATCAGCGCAATTTCTGCCCGTCATAAAATAAAACACATTTTTTATCATGATCATTTTTAAAATTAATCTGTGAAAATCTGTGAAATCTGTGCTGTAAATTCCCTGCACTATCAGCACAATCAGCGGGATAAAAAGATATTTCTACAGTTAATTTTTTTCACTGATCAGTGTAATTTCTGCCCGTCATAAAATAAAACACATTTTTTATCATGATCATTTTTAAAATTAATCTGTGAAAATCTGTGAAATCTGTGCTGTAAATTCCCTGCACTATCAGCACAATCAGCGGGATAAAAAGATATTTCTACAGTTAATTTTTTTCACAGATCAGTGTAATTTCTGCCCGTCATAAAATAAAACACATTTTTTCATGATCATTTTTAAAATTAATCTGTGAAAATCTGTGAAATCTGTGTGGTAAATTCCCTGCGCTATCAGCACAATCTGCGGGATAAAACAGCAAGATCAGTTTTTAATCCACTTCCATAGTTCCTTCAGCGTCGCTTTGTTCCCGTACATCAAAATCCCCACTTTATAAACTTTGGATGCAATGAAAACCATTAGAAATGTCGCTCCGATTAAAAGGGCAGTCGAAAGCACAATTTGCCACGCCGGAACTCCAAACGGAATCCTCGCGATCATCGCCACCGGAGAGGTAAACGGAATTATCGACAGCCAAAATGCCATTGGGCCTTCGGGATTATTTGTCACGGTAATGCTGCCGTACATACCGATCATCAAAGGTAAAATCGCAAAAAGGGTAAACTGCTGGGTCTCCGTTTCATTATCTACCGCAGAACCGATCGCTGCATACATCGCACTGTAGAAAATATATCCCAAAAGGAAGAAGACGATAAATACAAAAATGATCAGCGGGAAATTCATTTCCAGAAGGGTGTGGGAAACTTCAGCAGCCAGGTTTTGTGGATCAAATGCCTTGGTCACCACTGCGGCTTCTTCACCCCCCACCGGGAGATTTTCATTCATGGCTGCGAAACCGGTATTCAGGAACAGTGCTGCAACGACCGACATGGTGATCCAGATGATAAATTGGGTTAAAGCCACCATCGTCACCCCAATGATTTTCCCCATCATCAGTTCAAAAGGCTTTACCGAGGAGATGATGATTTCAACCACGCGGTTGTTTTTTTCTTCCAGAACGCTGCGCATCACACGAACGCCGTAAATGATAATAAACATAAAGACCACATACATCAGAACCATGGAAAGCCCATATTTTACGCTGAAAACCATATCATTGTCCTCAGTTTTTTCATCAACCACATTCTCGGCTTTTAGCGTAAAGCCTTTGTCGATGTCTTTTATTTGAGTTTCATTTAAGCCTAAAGCCTTAATTTTCTCGCTTCTGATGATTTTCTCCAGGTCGATGCTGATATTGTTTTTGGTCCCGAAACCAATTTTTTTGTTGACTAAAAGTTTGGTTTCTTCCTCCAGTTTACTGAAATCATTATTTTCCAGTTTTGGAATGATCAAAAGCCCGTCAATACCCTGCATGTCCCGCAAAGCCGCTTTCAGGGAGGCTTCATTCGCTTCTGGCAGATAAATGTATTTCAGATTTTCGTCGGATTTTAATTTATTTTGAAACAGCCCGCTTTTATCAATAACGTTGAAAGAATGCGTGGATTCATTAGCCTTAAACATTAATGCGATTAAAGCGCCAAAACCTACGATTAACAGCGGTGCCAAAAGCGTGAGTATGATAAACGACTTCTTCCTGACCTGTGTCAGGAATTCACGTTTGGCAATCAGTATTATGTTTTTCATATTTAGATTTTTGAAGAAACGGCATTGATAAACACTTCATTCATGCTCGGGATTTTCTCATCAAATGAGCGGATTTTTCCAACCTGCATCAATTCATTCAGTACAAAATTCTGATCCTGGGAATCTTTAAGCTCAAATGAAATCAAACCGTTTTCATTCTTAAAGTCTTCCACCTGATGCGTTTTTCTGAAAAGCTCAAAATGGTCGTTGTTAACGTCTGAAAGCGTCACCGAAAAGATGTTTTTCTTGAAATTCTCCCTCACGCTGAAAACTCTTCCATCCAGAACTTTCTTAGAATTATTGATCAGTGCAACATAATCGCACATTTCCTCTACACTCTCCATTCTGTGTGTAGACAATATAATTGTAGTTCCCTGATTTTTTAGATTAATGATCTGATCTTTGATGAGGTTGGCGTTTACCGGGTCAAAACCTGAAAACGGCTCGTCAAGAATCAGAAGCTTAGGTTTGTGGAGCACGGTCACCACAAACTGGATTTTCTGCGCCATCCCTTTGGAAAGTTCAGAGAGTTTTTTCTTCCACCATTGGTCGATATTCAGCTGCTCAAACCAATATTTGGCTTCGTGCAGGGCATCGTTTTTTGTCATTCCTTTCAGTTCGCCAAAATAAAGAAGCTGGTCGCCCACGGTCATATTCTTGTAAAGGCCGCGTTCCTCCGGCATATAGCCAATTTGTTTGATGTGATTGGGATTCAGCTTTTCAGAATTGATGAAAACTTCCCCGGCATCCGCCTGCAAAATTTGGTTTACAATCCGGATGAAAGTTGTTTTTCCGGCACCGTTTGGTCCCAGAAGCCCATAGATGCTGCCTTCAGGAACATCGATGCTGAAGTCCTGCAGCGCGATTTTCTTTCCGGAATTGTATGTTTTGGTTACGTGTTCTGCTTTTAGCATTACGGCTTTTTTTTAATAATTAGTGGGTGTGGCAAAGGGAATGTTACGGCGTACGCCCAAACACCAGATTATGAAAATTTTATTTCGCAAAAGAATGTTCTTTGTAAAAATGATCAGTTTCAGCAATCAGTTTATCCATTTCAGCTAAGGTGAAAACCTCCAGAAATCTTCGTTTGAATTCTTTAAAATGAGGAATGCCACGGAAATAATTGCTGTAGTGCTGGCGCATTTCAATCAGTCCCACACGTTCGCCTTTCCATTCGGTGCTCCATTCTGCGTGTTGGCGTACAGCTTCAAGCCGCTGTGAAATAGTGGGTTCCGGCAAAATTTCACCGGTTTTAAAATAATGTTTGATTTCATTAAAAATCCACGGATAGCCAATGGCGCCACGGCCGATCATCACACCGTCGCAGTCGTATCTTTTTTTGTATTCTTCGGCTTTTATGGGACTGTCGATATCGCCGTTTCCAAAAATTGGAATTTCGATATTCGGATTGTTTTTTATCCTGGAAATGTGTTCCCAATCAGCTTCACCCTTGTACATCTGAGAACGGGTTCTGGCGTGAATGGTGAGTGCTTTTATTCCGGCGTCCTGCAGTCTTTCGGCAACTTCATCAATATTTATACTGTCGAAATCCCAGCCAAGTCGTGTTTTCACCGTTACAGGAAGATGTGTGGAAGTTACCACAGCTTTGGTAAGTCGAACCATCAGATCAATGTCTTTCAACACTCCGGCGCCCGCACCTTTGCACACCACTTTTTTTACCGGGCAGCCAAAATTGATGTCCACCAGATCAGGTTCTACGGTTTCCACAATTCGGGCAGACATTGCCATCGCTTCCTCATCGCCACCGAAAATCTGGATGCCTACAGGCCGTTCGTAATCAAAAATGTCAAGTTTTTTTCTTGATTTAATGGCATCACGGATCAAACCTTCCGAAGAAATAAACTCCGAATACATCAAATCTGCCCCGTGCATTTTGCACAGCCGGCGAAACGGCGGATCGCTCACATCCTCCATGGGTGCGAGCAAAAGCGGAAATTCCGGCAGTTCTATATTCCCGATTTTTACCATGGTGCAAAGATAATAATTTGCAGCCGGCTATCGGCTATCTGCCTTCGGCGATGTCAAAAAGTAATCTTTTAAACTTTTAAATTACAGGTAATTTGACAGGTTGATCGCAGATCACAGACCGCGGAACACGGTTAAAATGAAGCCTTCACCTGTACCGAACCGATATGAATGGTCCTGTCGCCGGAATTACGCCCTTCATAATTCATATTTAAAATGATGAAAGAATTCAGATTTTGCTGCAGGAATACGCTCCAAACCTGATTTTTACCGGGCTTCAGTCCGTCAAGCATTTGATTTCCGACGATTGAGAAATTGTTTCCGTTAAAATCATTGCTGATGAACGTGAAATTTCCGCGAACTGAAGTTTTCTGTTTTTCCCATTGCAAGCCGCCGGTCAGTTCAAAAGCTTTAAGTTTTTCAATGCCGTCTGTGCGGTTTTTGTGGCGTAAAGCAGAGGAAAATTCGGCCTGTATGGCTTCTGAAAATTTATAGGTGATTTTTGGTTTTGTTTCAAAGTTTTGAAGGCTGTAATCCCTGGATTTGAACAGCTCCGAAGCATTTCTGACATGGGCAAAAGAATTTTCCCAATCGGCACGCAGATTTTTGTTAAACCAATAGCCCAGATTCATAAAATGCATATTTCTGAAGCTTTCCTCGTTGCTGAAATTGGCATTGATGAGGTTCTCGGTGGAAGTAAAACGGTAATTTCCGTTCCAGCCAGATTTTTCGGTGGGATTGAACTGCGCCGTTGCCAGAAAGTTTTGATTTTTAAGAATTTGATCAGCTTCCTTTTCAAAAGGATTCAGCACCAGAACGCGGTTTCCTTTCATAAATGAGTTTTGAGAAAGCAGTGAAAGATTAAAGTTCCACCGTTTAAGAAACTGATTTTCAGAATTAAAAACTGCCGCAGGATTCACGAATAATGCGAGCTGCAACTTGTTTTTGTTGGAAGGAAGATACCTGACTGTATTGGTGTAAATTCTGATGTATTGCGCCAAATCAGCATATTCCGCAATTTCAAATTCATCGAGTTGCTGTATACCGTCGCCGTTGTAGTCCGTCCATTTGTAAATGCCCTGTCCGTCGGTAACCTTAATATACTGAAATTCGCGCTGCGCTTCCTGGCCGTTGCCCAGTTCATAAAACGCCTGCAAACGCATACCGTTTCTGAATAACTGCTGATTGTAAAGAAGATTCCCCACCACAAAATCCTGATTTCCGTTGTCTGACAAATCCTGATTCTGATAAAAGAATTTCCGGTAGTGGATGAGCGCGCTCAACTGCGTTTTTTCGGTTTTAATGATTTGGCTTTCAGTCATTAAACCTAAAATATGATTCATGTCTTCCAATTTGTTGTCACGAATGGAATCGTTGTCGCGGAAGTACATTTTTGCAAGAAGCTTCGTGCGGGCAGAATCGCCGATCTTCTTCTGTAAAAACACTTCTTTCCAGCTGAAGCTCGATACATCATAACGCTGCGTTTCTTTATATCTTCGCTCATTATGTTCCAGGCTGCCGCCGATGCCCCAGTTTCCTTTTTGGCCCTGCCATTCATTTAAAATATGGCCTCGGATGAATTTGGTGTCTTCAACACTTCCGCCTGTATCGAGGTGTGAAAATTTTCCGGTGGTGCTGAATTTTCCTTTTTTTAAACCAAAATCGAAATCATTTTTTAAACCTTTGTAAGTGTCTTTTTCATTCAGATAATTAATTTTATAGTTCAGAAATGCTTTTTCTTTCCATTGATTGGTAAAACTGAAAATAAAGCGGTTCTGGGTTCGCTGACTGAATTCCTGTACCAAATTGAAATCGCGGGCAAATTCCACATCATTAATACGGTCGAGGATATGGAAGCGTTTGTTAATGTGCTGATACTCAAAAGTTGGTGTTCCTGTCCAGTTATTTTTCCTGAAAATTTTTGAACCGAAAATTCTTCCGGCATATCCAGTGTTTTGGTTGTTGTTGATGGAAGAAAACAGGTTGACATCATGATTACTCAGCGAGAAATCTGTGCCAATTTTTCCTTCATTTAAAAGGTATTCAGTGTGGGCAGAGATGACCTGTGATCTCTGCGGTGAAGGCAACCTGCGCAAAGCAGAGTAATCACCCAATCCTTGACCGGTGTATTCGAAAACACGGCCGTTGTTGGTGGTTTGCTTAATCCTGTAATCGCCTTTGCCTTCACCAAGATAGGTGAATGAAACCTGATAAAGTTTCTCGTTTTTATCTGTAGAGAATTCATAATAATTCCCGGTGGCGTTCTGTATGAGGCGGTACAGGATTTTATTCACATCATATTCCGTTTCAGAACCCGAAGGCGAAAACATCAGGTCCGGATTGTTTCCCGCATTGGCGAGAACCTTTTCATCTTCTTTACTTAAATTCAGTGCGACAGGAGCGTTTTTATTGTCACTTTCAACAAACCAGCTGATGCCGGTTTGCAGACGTTCCCGGTGATGGCTGATGCTGCCCGTAAGCAGGAATCTGGAGTAATTCCGGTTGGTATAATTGTAAGAAATCGTGATGAAATTCTGCCTGTAGATCGGCCGGAAGCTGGTAAAGGTTACCTCACCGGTGTTATAATTGATGACGTAATCCTGGTTTTCGCCGCGCTTCATCAGGATGCCGTCGATAAACACCTGCTCCGAACCGGAAAGAATGGTGATAAACTGTTCGCCATTTATCCCATTGAGCCGGTAAGGTCCCTGATTTCCCTCGATGCCCTGAAATCTCACGCGGTGAAACTCGCTTCGGGCAACACCTGCGGAAATGTCCGTAAAAGTTTTATTTTCCTTACCAAAAACCGTTTGATACTGAAGCCCCATGCTCCGGCGCTGGAATTTCCCGAAATACGTTTTATCATCATACAAATCTAAATGTCCGGCCCGGATTATCGAGTTCTTCCGGATGTTGAGCTGCATATAGATTTTATCAAATTCCTCCAGCGTCTGCGTATAGCCATCGGCCTGTATAGGCAAATTATGGTCTGAAATGGAAGCTAATACCGAAACATCATCTGAAAGTTTGCCGGAAATCTGCAGATCCATCGAACTCTGAACTGATGATCCCTGGCTGTTGCCAAACGTGATTCCGCGGATGATGGAGCCTTTCGAATTTAAATCACCAAGGATTTTACTGCGGTCGTTTTTCACAAAAACCCCTTCGTCCACAATAATTTTATTTTGAGTCCTGATAAAATCGGCGGTATCCCTTTCAAAAATATCTTTGTTGATTTTGGAAGCGAGGATGCTGTCCTTTTTCAGAGAATCCTTGGGGAGGTTCGGGTTTTTCCAATCGAAAATTTGGGCGTTAATTAAAATTAACCCATTGAAAAACAATAAAATAAATATTCCCTTCAAATCCCGGTAAAAATGTTCTGCAAAAATAAACGAAAATATGATGTGGAAATTGTGGATATTTTTAACATTAAATTAAACTGTAGCTTTCAGAAACTTATTATCTTTATGGCGAAAAAAATAATTTTAAATTTTATATTATGAAAAAACTTTATTCTTTGTTAGCTACAGTTGTTGCTACTATTGCATTTTCTCAAGGGAAAATTGTTATCAATGAAATTTATGGGGCGGGCGGAAATTCTGGAGCTACCTATACCTGTGATTACGTTGAATTAAAAAACATTGGTGACGCACCTCTAACATTAACTGGAGCTTCTTTGCAGTATGCAGCTTCGGGATCAAGCAGTACATTTAACAGTTATCAGGCTTTACCTGAAATTACACTTTCTCCCAACCAGACTTATCTAATACAGGAAGCTTGTGGAACAAATGGTGCACCTTTGCCAGTAACAGCAGATTTTGTTGGAACTACAAATACTTCATTTACAGGAACTGTATATAATACACCATTAAATTTTGCTGCAAGTAATGGTAAGGTTGCATTAGTTAGCAATTACAGCCAAGTTGTTTCTCCAACAGATGCAAATGTAATTGATTTTGTAGGTTATGGTACAGCGTCACTTTATGAAGGGACAGCCCCAGCTCCTGCAGCCTCAACCACTAAATCAGTTGAAAGAATATCTGGAGATTCCAACAACAATGGTGCAGATTTTGCGGCAGTGACACCAACACCAACAAATTCTACATTGGCCGTTTCTGACATAACCTCTTCAAAAGTAAAATTCATCAAGAATACTTTAGTAACCAATACAATTGAATTTTCTGCAAAAGCCAACGTTAAAATTTACAGCGTAAACGGACAGGTTGTTAAAACCGCTGCTGTAAACGACGGAACTTCTCTTGATATTTCTGCACTTGCAAAAGGTGTTTATGTGGTAGCAGGTGATGTTGATGGACACTCAGTTTCTCAGAAAATCATCAAAAAATAATCACTCACAAACCAAAACTAAAACTGCTCCGCCGATGTGGAGCAGTTTTTTATTATCACCGTCACCAACCTCGCCTTGCCACCCAGAGCTTGTAGAAGGGTAGCAGTTAATACCATCCCTTCCGGAAATGGTTGGTCAGCGCATTCATATTAAGTACCAGTGTAAACCTGATCCGTTTGCTGTAGTCTTTAAATGAAGGCTCGAAGCCCAGGGACGACTGTACGGGGAAATAAACTTCAAGAAAATCGGGAATAACCTTCAGTTTCACACCCGAATCCCAGATGAATTTTGCGTGATGGCCTTTATTCTGGTACAGACCGGCATCGGCGTAGACATTGAACATTTTCCAAACGTGCGCATCAACATTCGTGCTGGTGATCCATTTATTGACTGAAGAATTCAGATATGATTTAAAGCCGCCTTCTGCCAGGACATACTGTTGCGAAAGGATACCCGAAGTGGCGCTCTGCCCTAAAAGATTGTAGGAAAATGCGTAATTAGAAACCTTCGAGACACCAAAATTAAATAAATCGTTTCTCGATCTGTTGCTGAAGAAGTAGCCGCTAAAAAATCTGAAACTTACCTTCTTGTTTTCAGCAAACTCCCAGCGGTAGAAAGCTTCTGCAGAGAGTTTCTGAAAATCCTTCATCACCTGAAGGTTTGAGCCAAAGGAAATTTCATGAATGATTTTGTTGTCCGTATATCCGTACCCTAAGCTCCAGATGCCGTATTTGTCATATTCATTGGCTGCAACCATTTCCGGAGTGAGGTCTTTCTCGAAATAGTTGTAAGAAAGGTGCAATGAGCGCGAAATATCACTTCTGGAAACCTTTGAAAAGATGAGGCTGGAGAATGCAGAAAACTTTTTATAAGAAAGATTTTTGTCGTAGTGGAAATATGAGCCGGAAGTGCCGACCTGCCAATTTCTGAAGAACGAATCCACCGGCCTGAAATTGTAAGCCAAAAGCCCGGAGCCGGTCATTTTTCCGGTGCCGGTACTGTAAAAAGGCGTGAAACTGTAGAGAAACTGCTGGTCAAACAAAGATTTATTCTGGAAATTAAGTCCTAAAAGCGCCTTATCATAAGCATTGAAACTTACACTTGGATTCATATAAATTTCGTTGTATTCAGGATTGGGAACATCCTTGCCCAACTTGAGTTTTACTTTTTTTGTATTGGTAAAAAATCCTTTGGTGTAAAGATAATTGTCTCTGTAATTGGCTTCCGGGAAGATGTAGCCGTCGTTCAGCTGTATTTTGTTGATGTCGTTTCTTGGGATTAAAAATTCGCCTGTATGCTTTCCTGAAGCCGTATCGTACCAGTAGGATTCTGAGTGCCCGTGCCGGTCTTCGGAAGTTATCTTTATAGGAATATTGAAATCTGTGTTTTTTGAAATCTTAACCAGATAACCCTCGGGAATTTTTTTGAATTTTTTAGCTTTGAAATTTACCCGCATCTCCCTGTTGATATAAGTTTCCAGGAAGTCTGAAGAATATGCGGACTGTATCGCGAGCTGATCGAGGAACGATTTCGTGTCGATAATTTTACCCTTATTTTCAGTAAGAAAGTTTTGGATGAAGGCATCGAATTTTTCATAGGTCATCTTTTGGGCAATAAAGTCAAAAAGATTACCGGTCTCGAAATTACTGATCGCCATATCATTGAAATTGCTCAGCGCACTGAACGGTTCACCAATTTTTTGATCAAGATTTTGCGCCATAATGTATTGGTAGGCAATTCCGTATCTTTCTGTGAGCTTCAGCTTTCCGATGTTGAAGTATTTTAGCGGTTTAATGCCGAAAATACGGGCGTTTTCCGGCAACTTGCCCAGGAGGTTCTCGTCGGCGTAATATTTTGCGAGGTATTGCTTTTCGATGTAGGTCTTCAGGCCGTTTTTGAACCAGTGATTTTTGTTTTTTTCGGTAATTCCAGCCTGTTTGAAAACATTTTTGGTGATGATGCTGATATAGTCCAGATCGGTTTTCTGCGCATCCGTAAACATCTGAAACTTAAATTTCCAGAATTTAATATCATCATTACCGAAAAATTCCTCCTTGTTTTTAAATTTTTCCGAAATAAAAATCTTATCCGGTACAAACCCCATTTTTTCCTGGATGAAATTAAGATGTAGCGGAATGAAGAACTCCAGGCTGCTTTTCTCAGCTTCGGTGATTGGATAGCCAAAAACAACTTTGGTTTCTTTGGCTTTGTTTTCTGCAATTATGGAGACAGGTTCAGTTTTCGTAATAATGAATTCGGGATCCGCCGTCAGTGTTCCGGCAAATTTTTGTCCGTTCTTTAGAAGATTTCCTTCTGTGTAACAGTTTTGTGGTGCGTGAAGTTCTATTTCCCAGTAGCTTCCACCGTTCTGGGTTTCGTCAATGTCAAGAAAATGCCTGCCGTATTGATTTTCGGTCTCAAAAGTATCAGGAACGATAAAAAAATATTTTAGTTCAGCTTTACCTTCACCGACGCCAAATCCGGTAATTGAAATTTTTGGCAACTTTAAGTCGTACTGTAAACTCAGGTTCAAGGATTCACCGGGTTTCAGCGGTTCCGGTAATTCAAAATAAAGATTTTCAGAATCCAAGTTGAGATCGGCTTTTACCCCGTTTATGCTGAGATTCTGCAGAGATCCCAAATCTTCTTTTTTTGCAAAATGAAGGTCTTTCCTGCGGTCTTCAACTTTACGTTTTGCCAAGGCCGTGCCTTCATTTTTATAGGCAGCGATCCAGTTCAGCAGCTTTATTTTCGTAATAGGGACTTGCAGCCGGTTGGCATATCTGAAATTTTGAGAAACAGTTATTTCCTTCAGATTCGTGGAAACATCTGCCTTTATAAAAATACTGTCCTGCTGCGCATGTACCACAACAAAACTCATCACACAAAACAAAAAAAAGAGCAGTCTCTTCAACATTCTTTCAGCAAATGGCATCAAATATAAGGTTAACTTTCATAATATGAAACCATTATTTCACCTTTTATAATATCTTTTATAAATTTGATTAAAGCAAAAAAATTGAAGAACTTTTTCTGTTTATTTCTGTTTCTAATGATTTTTTTTCCGTGCATTTTCAACGCGCAGGTAATTGAAACCACGAGAGAAATCGAAATGAGTGCGGAGAGCAGCACGATAAAAACCAGATTTAAAGCCCCACAGGGATATCGCTGGGAAACCGCTCCGACGGAAAGTTTTGAGGATTTTCTGATAAACTTCCCACTGAAGCCTGCAACTTTCCCGTTACGCGACTACCGCAACCTGCCTCTGGCCAAGCAGTATCAGCACGCAGCAATTTTGGATATTGATGTGGGCGAGAAGGATCTGCAACAGTGTGCCGACGCCTGGATGCGGCTTTACGGTGAATATCTCTGGCTGCATCAACGTTATGATGAGATTGAATTTGAATTCACGAGCGGCCAAAAAATGTCGTGGTATGATTACAAAAAGGGAGTGCGGACCACAGAGGATAACGATTGTGTAAAGTTTCATAAAACAGCAAAATATTCCGACAGCTACGCTAATTTTCGCGAGTATATGGATTTGGTTTTCCGATATGCGGGTACTATTTCGCTCGACAGAGAAACTGTTCCTGTGCTGAAAAATTCAGACATCAGGGTGGGAGATATAATCATAAAACCCGGAAGCCCGGGACACGCCGTCTTTATTGTGGGAAGCGCTAGAAATTCTGTTGGTAAAAGGGTTTTTCTTTTGGCAGAAAGCTATATGCCGGCTCAGGATATCCATATTCTGAAAAATCCTGTGAACAGCAGGATTTCACCGTGGTACGAGCTGGACATCAACGCACCGAAACTGATGACGGCCAAGTACCTCTTTGCACCCGCGCCGATAAAGCGTTTTAAAAGTATAAAGTAAAACCGGCCTTAATTTGGCCGGTTTCTGATTTTTTATTGTTCAGTGAGCTCAAAATCACCTTTGATTCTAACCATATTGCTGATCACCGCTTCGGGAAATTTGCCGCCTATTTCAAAATCGGATCTTTTCAGGCTTGCATAGACCTGATAGCCGTAAGTGGTTTTTTTATTCATTTGGTTGACCGTCGATCCGCGATAGATCAATGTTACTTTTACCGGTTTAGTGACGCCGTGCATTAGTAAATTGCCGTTTGCTTCGTAATAATTTTTCTTGAGCCTTTTTATCGAAGTGCTGGTGAACACCATTTTAGGATACGTCGCAACATCGAAAAAATCAGCACTTTTCAGGTGATTGTCTCGGGCCTCCACATGCGTGTTGATGCTGGCTGGATCAACTTCAAACATGATTTTTGAGTTTGCAAAATTCTTATTATCCGTATTGATGGTAAGGTTTGCCTTATCGAAATTTCCGGTGATATCGTTGATGGTAAGGTGAATCACAGAAAACTGAATTCGTGAATGCGCGGGATCACTTACCAGCACTTTCTGTGCAAAAACGCCTACTGTAAAAAGCATAACTGCGACTAATGACATTAATTTTTTCATAAGCTGAAATTTTTAAGAATTGGTATGAATAATTAGATTTTTTCTAAAATTAGCACTTTATTTTGAATATTGGGGGTATGAAGCGTAAATTTCATTTACAGTTAATTTATATTTTACAGTTCTTGGTTCTTCAGATGCCGTCTTAAGGCAGGAATTTTTTTACCTTTTCATAATTAAGTTTTAAAGATAACTGGTCTGATGTGTTACATTCATAAAGTTTATAATAAACCTTTTAAGTGTTTTTTGTTACCAATTATTGCCTATATTTGTATTCATTGAAAGATATAAATATTCTACTATGAAAAATATAGCTATTGCAATTTTTTTGGGTGTTACCCTGATTTCGTGTTCTAAAAAAGAAGCAAATCCTAATGCGGATTCCAATTTAATGCTTGAGGAATCGGCTACTGCAACGGCGGGGGCTGCGGCAGGCGAGCATGAAGGTAAAACGCTGATCGCCGGGATGGACTGCCTTACTTGCCACAAGGAAGATGCAAAACTTATCGGCCCTTCATATCAGGAAGTAGCTGCGAAATATACGGAAGCTGATATAGACCAGTTGGCTCAGAAAATCATTGATGGCAGCGTAGGTGTATGGGGACAGGTACCGATGACGCCACACGCCGGCCTCAGCAAGGAGAATGCTAAGAAAATGGTTGAATATATCCTGACTTTGAAGTAATAAAAACTTTAAAAAATAGTGAAAGGCGCTTCGGTACACGGAGCGCCTTTTCTTTTGTTTATTTTATTGATTGTCTTTTCCTTAGCCCTGATCGTCGCGGTTACCCCACAGCGAAGCCGCGGAACGCAGTGGAGCGGCAGAGCGAGGAGTAGTAGCAGAGAGCAGGTTCCCGGCTCCTGAAAAAAAATATGTCAATTTGTCACAAAAGTTTGCGTGGTATAGTATTGGAGAAAACCTTCGCAAACAGTTTTAGAAATAAAAACATATAATATTATGAGCAAAATAATTGGAATTGACTTAGGGACAACCAACTCCTGCGTTTCTGTAATGGAAGGGAAAGATCCGGTTGTGATCCCGAACTCTGAAGGTAAGAGAACAACACCTTCGGTGGTAGCATTTACAAAAGACGGAGAAAGACTTGTGGGCGACCCGGCTAAAAGACAGGCGGTAACCAATCCTCACAATACCGTTTATTCAATCAAAAGATTTATCGGTACACACTTCAAAGATGATGCTTTGGAAGTGGCAAGAGTTCCTTACGCTGTGGTTTCGGGACCGAATGATACCGTAAAAGTAAAAATCGACGACAGAGAATATACACCACAGGAAATTTCGGCGATGATCCTTCAGAAAATGAAGAAAACAGCTGAAGATTACTTGGGCCAGGAAGTAAACAGAGCAGTAATCACCGTCCCGGCTTACTTTAACGATGCGCAGAGACAGGCCACGAAAGAAGCGGGAGAAATTGCAGGTTTGAAAGTGGAAAGAATTATCAACGAACCCACTGCGGCTGCACTAGCTTACGGTTTGGATAAAAAACAGAAAGACCAGAAAATTGCAGTTTATGACTTAGGTGGCGGTACTTTCGATATCTCGATCCTTGATTTGGGTGACGGCGTTTTCGAAGTATTGTCAACAAACGGTGATACACACCTTGGTGGTGACGATTTCGATGATGTGATTATCAACTGGCTGGCTTCCGAATTCCAGACTGAAGAAGGGGTGGATTTGAAAACAGATGCCATCGCGTTACAACGATTGAAAGAAGCCGCAGAGAAAGCAAAAATTGAACTTTCTGCATCTACACAGACGGAAATCAACTTGCCATATATAACGGCTACCGCTACAGGGCCAAAACACCTGGTGAAAACTTTAACAAGAGCAAAATTCGAACAGCTTTCTGAAGATCTGGTAAGACGCTCGATGGAACCATGTAAAAAAGCATTGGCTGATGCCGGTCTTTCCACTTCAGATATTGATGAGGTGATTTTAGTGGGTGGTTCTACGAGAATCCCAATCATCCAGGAAGAAGTTGAGAAATTCTTCGGTAAAAAGCCTTCAAAAGGTGTAAACCCGGATGAAGTGGTGGCTGTAGGTGCTGCAATTCAAGGTGGTGTACTGACCGGTGATGTGAAAGACGTATTATTGTTAGACGTAACGCCACTTTCACTGGGTATCGAAACCATGGGTTCTGTTTTCACAAAACTGATTGAAGCTAACACGACTATTCCAACCAAAAAATCTGAAGTTTTCTCTACTGCAAGCGACAACCAGCCGGCAGTAAGCATCAGAGTAGGGCAGGGTGAAAGACCGATGTTCAACGATAACAAAGAAATCGGTAGATTCGACCTTACTGATATTCCACCGGCACCAAGAGGAGTTCCACAAATTGAAGTAACCTTCGATATCGATGCGAACGGTATTTTGAGTGTTTCTGCGAAAGATAAAGGAACAGGTAAGGAACAGTCAATCAAGATCCAGGCATCTTCAGGACTTTCTGATGAAGAAATCGAAAGAATGAAGCGTGAGGCTGAAGAAAATGCAGCTGCCGACGTGAAGAAAAAAGAAGAAGTGGAAGCTTTCAACAAAGCTGACGGACTGATCTTCCAGACTGAAAAGCAGCTTAAAGAATTCGGTGATAAACTTTCTGCAGACAAAAAAGCAGGCATCGAAACAGCAGTTGCAGAACTGAAAACCGCCTTTGAAGCCAAAGATGTGGATTCTGTAAAAACCAAAACCGAAGCCTTGGATGCTGCATGGATGGCAGCTTCTGAAGAACTGTACAACGCACAGGCCCAGGCGCAGCCGGGCGCAGATGCAGGCCAGGGTAATCCTGGAGGCAATGCAGCCGGAGCGGATGATGTTCAGGATGCTGATTTCGAAGAAGTCAAGTAGGGAAAGTAACAAACGATAATTATTAATTACTAAATCGCTGTAAACTATTTGTTTACGGCGATTTTTAATTTTAGCCCATTTTAAATAATTGTCGATTTTAATTGATTTTTATCATATATTTGTATCACATTTGTATCGCGCCTTATTTGGATATAATGTGCGTCTTATGCGCCTTATTATATTTTCAGTTGAAAAGTAACACAAAAATTCAGGGAGAATTATTATAATGGGATTTAGCAAATTAAAGATACCGAGAGTATGCGAACAATGTTCGAAACCATTTGAAGCTAAGACAGTTACTACTCGTTTTTGTTCTTCTTCTTGTGCGAATAAAGCAGGGAAAGAACGGAAGAGACAGGAGAAAATTCAAAAAGAAACCGAAGGTTTACTTCAGAAATATTCTAACAAGATTGCGGAAACTCAAACTCGTGAATTTATTTCTGTTTCCGAAGCAACAGTAATGTTTGGAATTTCAAAAGATACTATTCACAGAATGATTAAAAGAGGACTGATTACAGGACAAAATCTTGGAATAAGATTAACCCGCGTAAAAAGGTCAGATTTGGAAGCATTATTTACGGCTGTAAAAATCCCCGTCGAGCAAAAGAAAGAAAAACCCAAATTTGAAGTTGGCGAATGCTATACAATTTCGCAAATCTGCGCGAAATTTTATGCGGATCCGGTCACTGTTAATAACGCAATTAAGCGATATAAGGTTCCGACTAAAAAGGTTGGAAGTTTTGTATATGTTCCTAAGATTTTAATTGATGAAATTTTTGCTGGCAAATGAAAAAACTGCTTAAAACCAAAGTCACTGTGCGCCTTCGTAAGGCAGAGTTTCGCAAGGAATGGTATATTTATCTTGAAAGTTATCCAGTGAGTGTTCCGGGAAAGAAGAATCTACAGAGAATCCGGGAATATGTGAACCGCAGTGTTACCACGGTGGTCTTCGACAAGAATAGACCTGCGCGAACAAAGGAAGATTCGGTATCCTATAAACCCAAAAGGGATGATAATGGAATTATTGTTTGCAAAAGCAAAACCGACCAAGAAACCATGATTTATGCAGATTCCCTTCGGAAGCTACGCCAAAGAGAATTTGATACTGTGGAACTCTACAGCGAACTTGATAAATTTCAGGCGGAACAGAAAGAAAAGTCAGAAGAAAATTTTGTTAAGTACTTCGAAGGTTTAATTAAAAAACGCCACAGAAACAGTTCTGAATCTATCAGAATTAACTGGGAGCGCGTCATTCACTTTTTGACTGAGTTTGGAGGTGAAATTATTCCGTTTTACAAGATTGACATTAAGTTTTGCGAGAATTTTAAAAACTATCTTTTGACCGCCCCACGAGGTGGAAATAAACAAGGCACACTTTCTAAAAACAGTGCCGGCACTTATTTCTCAATTTTTAAAGCAGCGCTAAGGCAAGCGTTCGTAGATGGATATTTTTTATCGGAAATTTCTGCTAAAATAAAAGGTATTGCTGACGAAGAATCAAGAAGGGAATATTTGACGATTGAAGAACTTAACAAACTTGCTTCAACAGATTGCGATAGTGATGTGTTAAGGCGCGCTGCATTATTTTCTGCACTAACAGGGCTTCGCTTATCCGATATTCAAAAACTAAAATGGAAGGAAATCAGTGTTGAAAGTGGCTTGCCAAAAATCCATTTTACACAGCAAAAAACGAAAGGCGTGGAATATATGCCCATTTCGGAACAGGCAGTAGAACTTTGCGGCGAAAGAAAACTGCCGGATGATTTAGTCTTTGAAGGATTGCCAAATTCAGCGTGGATTTCCCGACCTCTGAAAAAATGGATTGAAAGCGCCGGAATTACCAAAAATATTACTTTCCATAATTTCCGCCACACCTTTGCCACTTTACAATTAGCCAATGGAACTGATATTTACACCGTCAGCAAAATGTTAGGTCATACCAATGTAAAAACGACGCAGGTTTACGCCAAAGTGGTGGATGAATCTAAAAACAAGGCGGCAAACGCAATAAAGTTAAACCTCAATTCCAAATAAGTCGACTGATGAATATTAAATTTTTTGAAAATGTTCTAAAGTACGGATCTGTCTTGGTGGGTTGCGTCGTTGTAGGTATTATTGCGAGGAAAATTTATATAGATTCGGGAGGTGATGATTATACAGGTACTGCAATTATGTGGGCAGTTGTATCAGTTTTATTTATTGTCTATTCTGGAATTATGATTATTCTTAACGAAGTTTCAGACTCGGTAATAAAGAATAAAAGGTCTAAAAAAATTACCGAAAGTAACGAAATAGAAGACTCACCTGTAATTTCAGAGCAAATAAAATTTGACGACTCTACCGAAATTTTAGAAACAGAAGAAATTCTGAAACCAGAAGAAATCTTAGAATTACCTACGGAAGAACCATTAATTAAAATTGAAGAAATTCGTACAGTGAAAGCCGAAGCACTTTCCAAAGTTGCTGAAGAAAAGAAAAATATAGCGCTCAGTTATACTCGAGAAGAATTTGCGCTTTATCTTTCAGATGCAAATTTGGATAGCCTTTGCGAATCGGTTTCGGTGTATGCTGAAAATGGTGATTTTGAAAATTTAAAATCTGTACCAATTAATGATTTGACGAGTCTTGATTTATTTCATTTCGGCTGGAACTTATGGAATCATTTCCGAATTCGCGATCAAAGAGAAACAGCAGTGTTTTTAAAAACCGTTTTTGCGGAAACACTGAAGGATATCGAAGTTGAAAGCATAAAAAAACACCTGAAAGATGACGAACGAAAAGGTATAATCAAAATAAAAAAGGACTTAACACAACCCGATAGTGATCAATAATCACAATTAATTTGTGATTTATAAGTGATTTCCCTGTGATCCGGTGTTTCCGGCCGTCACAGGGAAATCACTTTTTTTCTTTGCGCCATAATAATCAAAAACAAGTATTATGGAACAGACAGAAATTTCATTTGAAAACCTGCCGAAAGCAGTTGCATTTCTTTCGGATCAAATTGCAGAAATCAAACAGATTGTTAAAAGTCAGCATTCCGCTCCGGAACCCGAAAAAAGAATTCCGATTGATATTGAGGCTGCCTCAAGAATTATCGGAAAGGCAAAGCCAACAATCTATACGCTGGTTCGCGAGCGCAAAATTCCGTGCTATAAAAATGGTAAGAAACTCTATTTTTTTGAAGATGAATTGATGGCTTGGATTTCTTCCGGCAAAAGAAAAACTATTCTGGAAATCGAGGAAGATGCAGAAAAGTCATATAGAAGAAAACATCTTTAATATGGACGAATCCCCTAAACTCTACCAAACCGATTCCGAGACCACTACCATTTTCGATATGGTGATGAAGTATCTTGAAAGCAAGTATGACCTTCGCTTTAACGCCATCGCCCTGGAGATAGAAATATCGCTCAAGGGAAAGGACGACTGGACAGAGCTAAACATCAACTCCCTGCTGATAGAACTCGTACAGGCCGGGATGCAGATCACCATGCAGAAGTTGGAGATCCTCGTACGGAGCCACCTGATAAAGAGATACAACCCGTTAGCGGAATACTTTAAAAAACTCGCGGGCTGGGACGGCGAAGACCATATCCGGAAGCTGGCGGGATTTGTTCGGACCAACGACAGCGAAGCGTTCCGCTACCATCTCGAGAAGTGGCTGACCCGCGCCGTGCTTTGCGCATTGAAGAAAGACTATGTCAACAAGCAGTGCCTCGTGCTGGCAAGCTCCAAACAGAACACGGGCAAAACCACCTTCCTGCGGTTCCTCATCCCGGACGGGCTCAGGGATTATTATTCCGAAAATGTCACAGTGGACAAGGACGGCATCATCGCTATCTGCAAAAACTTTATCCTCAATGCCGACGAATTGGCCGTCCTGTCCAAATCGGATGTCAACACGCTGAAATCCTTCATCTCGATGGGCGGCGCAAAAGTAAGGGTGCCTTACGGACGGAGGCCGGAGAACATGGATAGGATATGTTCCTTTGTTGCCTCCACCAACAGAACAGATTTCCTTACCGACGAGACAGGAAGCGTAAGGTGGCTGGTTTTCGAAGTTTTAAGCATTGACTTCAATTATTCCAAGGAAATAGACATAGACAAGGTATGGGCGCAGGCGTACCACAATGCTTTTGAAAGAAAAAATTACCAACCGGAAATGACGCTCTCGGACATAGAGGCTAATGAGCTGAGGAACGAGCAGTTTTCCCAGCTTTCACTTGAGCAGGAAATCGTTTCCGCACACTTCGAGAAATCGAAGGACATCAAGGACTTTCTTACGGCGACGGACATCGTTGTGGCAATGAACAACGCCCTGAATTTAAGATTGAACAACATCAAGGTCGGAAAGGCGCTCACCAGGCTCAAGTATGAAAGAATCAAGCATCCGAAACTGCAGGTTTACGGCTACCTGATCCGAAGAAAGATTGACTGAAAGAAAGTTTAAATCCTTGACATTCAATTTATCCTACCTACTTACCTAAGTGGACTTACATAACTCATTTTCAAATTTTTATCAAGGTAATAAAATAGCTAAGTTTTTACCTAAACTACCATCGTTAAAGAAGGGATCCAATTAACAGGTAACAACAAGGTAAGTTATAAAATGATATAACTAACTGATATTCAATATTTAGGTAGGCAGGTATGGAAAAACGGTAAAAACATAACTGGATATAAAAAAAATAAACTTTAAAAAACACAAAAAATGAACTGCAAACAAGCTAACGAAAATATCAGCATCCGGGAAGTCCTTGAGAGTTTTTCTCTTTTCCCGAGCAAAGACAACGCTAAATCCGCATTCTATCATGCGATAGACCGCGAGGAGCGCACACCGAGCTTGGTCGTAAATTTTACTAAAAATACGGCCTTCGACTTTGGAACGGGAATGATGTACGACAATGTCTCCATCGTCCAAGCCATTAAGCGATGCTCGGTATCGGATGCGTTGGAATATCTTTCTCGTTTCGATTTTCCTTATAAAAAGCCGAGTGTGACGGAAGCAATTACTGCTGAAAAGAAAAACGAGATTCTTGAAGTAAAAGAAGTTAGTCATCCGGCATTGTTAGATTATTTGAAATCAAGAAAACTCGAGTCACAAAAATCGGCATTGAGCGAAGTCCACTACCGGATTAACGACAAAAGATATTTTGGGCTGGGTTTCAAAAACGATTCGGGAGGCTACGAGATCCGCAGCAGGTTTTCCAAAATCTGTCTTGGAAAAAAGGATATCACCACGATAAAAAATAATTCTGAAAACCTCAAGGTTTTCGAGGGATTTACCGACTACCTCTCCCTTAAAATTTTAGAACCGGAAAAGACACCTTCCGACTATCTAATTCTGAATTCTGTCGCCATGGTTCACAAGACATCAGGGCTTTTTGGAAATTATAAATCTGTCGAAATGTACCTGGATAACGACCGCGCCGGCGAACAGTGCAGGGATTCAATTTTGAAAATATTCCCGGAGGCAGATGACCGCTCGAATGAATATTTCCCTCATCAAGATCTGAATGATTTCCTGATATCACAGGAAGAAAAGACGCTTGAAAATAAGCTTGAAAAAAATCAAACAGCCATACACGAGTCCGAGGAAAACCAGAATATTTACAGGAGAAAAAGATGAAGATTTATACAAGCCGGCCTGCGCAAAATAAGCACAGGTGGAATGCTCTAAAAAGGCTGGGTAAAAACTTGCCATGTGTCTAGTGCAAAAAGTACCCAATGTTTACAACAAGCGTGGGGCTTGTCGTAAAAATCGGGCTTTTTGGCTTCCTCCTGTCGTCGGAAACACTTGTTTGGAAATGGAATTCAAGCCAGTAATTTATAATCATAAAAAAATTAAACACAAAATAAACACAAGATGAAAAATGACTTTTTAAAACAGTTTGTCAGACAGGTTTCCGAGCAGCAAATTGCAAAGGTTGCAGAAGAAAAAAGAAAGAAACGGTTCCGAGAAATTGGTCGAAAGGGAGGTTTGAAAAAGAAGACGGCGAACCAATTTTCGAAGGTAGTCTCAGTTCGTTTTACCGAAAAAGAGTTTGAGAAAATTCAAAAGGAGGCTGACTTCTACAAACTCAAAATATCAAAATATTTAAGACTGGTTTCAACCGAAAAAGAACTCAAAATAAACGAGTTTCAAACCGACGCGGTTCTGTTGAATTACGGCAACAATTTTATAAGGATATCCAATCTGCTCCGGAACAGAGAATGGAATGAGTTTGAAAACAAGAAAGAGATCCTTGAGGAAATTCAAACCACAACGAGGTTGATCCGGGAATACCTCTACCAACAAATCATCAAGCATGAACAATTCGGCAACGACGAGGAGGATCAGTAAGATAGCGATTGAATACAACGGCAATGACAAAGGCACGGCGGAATGTGTTTATTCCAACAACCTGCTTTCAACAACACCGGAGGAACAGTTTGCGGAAATGAAGTTTATTGCCGAGAGAAATCCGAATGTAAAGAAATGGGCTTTGACGGGTTACATATCTCCAACAAAGGAAGTCGGCGACAGTCTGACGAACGAAGAGTTGAAGGAACTGGCTTTAAAATCATTGAAGGATGTGGGACTTACGGAAAATAACCAGGTCGTCCTGGATGTCCACAATTCCACGAAGCAGAAACATATCCACTTCATCGTGAACCGCATAGATATTTATGGTAAATGCACGGTAAAATCTGCCAATATCGGAAAGCGCTTCGGTGAATCAGTGAGAAATGTCTGCAAAGAGATGAACCTTAAAACAGATGTGGAAATAGGGAAAGAGAAAAAGCAGCAGATGCTGAAAGTTCTGCAAAACTGTCTGAAGGTCTCAAGAAATTTTGACGACTTGGTGGATTATATGCGGAGATGCGGTTACAGAGTGACGCTCTCGCAGAATGTGAAGGACGGTATTTCGGGGATGCGGATTGTTAGATTAAAGGACATAAACGACCAAACCCAGAGGCAGTATCATCCCGGTTACAAACTGTCGGAGATCACCAGTAAACTGAAGATTAAGGACATCAAAGAAATTCTAAACTGGAATGCGGAAAGCCACCAGTCGGCAATTTTCAGTCAGAGTAATCCACAAACGAACGAAATAAAAAATCCGGAAAAATCATCCCTCAAGGAGATTGAGAATGCCGTGAAGGAACTGCTCAAACCGAGCTACACACCGGCGGCTGACGACGAATTGCTGAGGAAGAGAAAAAGGAGGCGATAGGTCTTTAAAAAAAACATCAAAAAAAAACAAAATGAACAACAACGAATTTAACAACCAAGAGAATACAGAAAATTATTCTTCACAAGATGCAGGCATCGAACTTTTGCACCGCGTCATAGAAAGTAATAAGGCGGTAGAAATTTCGGGGAAGGCGATTTTCCACATGTACTGCGACATCAAGGAGGATGTAAAGAAAATCCAAGCACTGGCACATCAAGAAAATCTAAAACGGCAGGAATTGCTCAAATCCATCCCCAACAATATTATCGCAGAATTATCTCCGGACGTTATAAAGCATCTGGAAAAATTCCATCAGAAATCAGATACTGTTAAATATTGGTTTTTCGGAATCCTGGCTATATTGCTGGTTGCATTTTTTATTTTAACAGCAACTGTTTATCTCGGAAAAAACTGGTACCGAGAGAGCATCCGCACCAAGACCGAGGTTCGGGAGGAAATACTTTCCGAAATTAAGAATGAAAACAAGGCGATTTATGAAACCGAGCAGGTAAAGCAGCTGGAACATAACACCACGCTGATGAAAAAATGGATGAAGAAAAATCCTAAAGACGCAGAAAAGTTCTTGAAGTTTAAGGAGGGGTATGAGAGTAGGTAGACTAAAAATTATTTGAATCTGTCTCACAACTGAGGCAGATTTTTTTTTGGTTTTTTTCAAGAGAGTGTTGTTTATTTTCAGATTAATTCGTATATTGTACTGGTAATCAATACGATGTATGAATTTCAAAGACTATAATCAATCACAGCTGTTTTTGTTTCCCCCAACTTTTGAGGACCTGATCCCGGAATCTCATCCGGTTCGGGTGGTTAACGATATCATTGAGAAGATAAAGATCGAACCGTTATTAAAAGCCTATAAAAAAGAAGGCAATCCGAGCTACCACCCGAAGATGATGCTCAAGATTATGGTTTTCGCCTATATGGAAAACACCTATTCCAGCCGCAGGATTGAAAAGCTGGTCCGCGAGAATGTCAACTTCATGTGGCTTTCGGGAATGAAGATGGTAGACCATAACACCATTGCACGTTTCAGAAGCCAGCGCCTTCAGGATGCCTTCAAGGATATTTTTCGGCAGGTCGTCCTGCTTTTGGCAGACGAAGGACTCGTTACTCTGAAAGAAATGTATACGGATGGCACCAAGATAGAGGCACAGGCAGGAAAATATACTTTTGTGTGGAAAAAATCTATAGAAACCAACAAAGCAAAGATGCTCCGGCAGCTGGAAGAACTCTGGACCTACGCGCAAAACATTGCCGCATCCGAGGACAGGGATCCCGAGCCGCCGGAGTTTACCAAAATCAGCAAAGAGAAAATCCGTGAAACCGTGGAAAGTATCGACAGAAAGCTCAGCGGCAGCGATACCCCGGACAAGAAGGGGAAAGCAAAAGCCAAAGCCAAACTTCGTTATATTAAAAATAATTTTGAACAGAACCTGGAGAAGTACAAACTTCAGGAAGAGATTTTAGGCGAAAGAGGCTCCTACAGCAAAACCGATCCCGATGCCACCTTCATGAGGATGAAGGACGACCATATGGGGAACGGACAGCTCAAGCCGGGGTACAATCCACAGATCTCCACCGAGAACCAGTTTATCCTGCACTACAGCATCCACCAGCAGACCACCGACAGCACGACGCTTCCTGATCATTTGGAGGGTTTTAAAGAAACTTACGGAGAAGAAGTTTTCGCCGGGCTTGAAAGCATCACCACAGATGCGGGCTACGGCAGCGAGGAAAACTACGAATATCTTGAGCAGGGCGGCATTGAAGCCTATGTAAAGTACAACACCTTCGACAAGGAACAGGACCAGAACTACCAGCAGAAACATAAAACCTTCAGCAAGGAAAACCTTCACTACAACGAAGAAATGGATTTTTATGTCTGCCCGATGGGACAGCGGATGGAGAAAACCCACGAAAGCAGCAGGAGAACCAAGAACGGCTTTGAGCAAAAACTTTCGCACTACCAGGCAAAAAAACTGCGAAGGCTGCCCGATACGCAGCATGTGCCACGGCTCGAAAAACAACCGAAGTCTGGAGCGCAACCACAATCTGGAGCGGCACAGGGAAAAAGTCCGGGAACTCCTTAAAAGCGACGAAGGCATCAGGAAACGCAAACGGCGCTGCTATGACGTGGAAGCCGTCTTCGCCCACATGAAACACGCCCACCAGTTTAGAAGGTTTACACTAAAATCCCTCAAAAAAGTTGAAATAGAGTTCGGATTACACGCTCTTGCACACAACCTAAGGAAGAAAGTGGCCTAAAAGGCCGCCTTCAAACATGTCTTTACCTCAAGAATTAAAAGTCCTCTTACAAAAAAAATCCATCTCATCAAGTTATGAGACGGATTTTTTTGTGGATTGCAATCTCTTAAACTGGAATCATAATGTTTATGATAAATGTCATTTTCTTTCAAAACTTAACAAATATGTAAAAAAAACAGCCGATTAATTTAATAATTTATTAATATGATATTCGCTCAAAATAGGTTTTTGCCGATATAATTTTGCAATGAAAATCTTGAGCAAATCTTTATGAACAAACTATTCATCCCGGTTTCGCTGCTGTGCATCGGAACCTTGGCGGCTCAGACGGCAGACAGCCTCAGAGCGAAAACAATCGAAGAGGTGGTGGTAGTCGGATATGGCAGCCAGAGGAAATCCAAAGTTTCGAACGCGGTATCTCAGGTAGAGCTGGATAAAATCGGCTCCAGATCGCTCTCAGGAGTAGGTTCTGCACTTCAGGGGAAGGCACCCGGCGTCACTGTGATCAATGAGGGCGGTGATCCGACTTCCTCACCGCGCGTAAATATCCGCGGCTTGGGGGGCATCAATGGTGAGGCTCCCCTGTATGTGGTAGATGGCGTAGTTTTCGAAGGTACGCCGAACATTAACCCGAATGATGTTGAATCCATCTCTGTGCTGAAGGACGCCTCTGCCGCCATCTATGGAGCGCGGGCTTCCGGTGGTGTGGTTCTTATTAGCACGAAACAGGGCAAAAGAGGCGCTCTAAATGTAGAGCTGGATGCTAAATATGGGATTTCCAAGGCATGGAAACTTAGGCATTCCCTAAATGCTTCTGAATTCCAGAGCGTGATGACGCAGGCCTACCAGAATGAAGGCAAGGCGGTTCCAGATGCTTTTGATCCTGCTAAATATCCTGATGGCGCTATTACGAGAACTGACTGGGTGGAGGAAATATTTCGCACGGGTGTTACTCAGGAGTACAATATAAACCTGACGGGCGGTGGGGACAGCTCTCGTTTCTTCGTTGGTATGAACCACCGCTCTATGGAGGGAATTTTAGACAACACCCAGGCTAAAAGGTATAGCTTCCGGGTAAATTCCGACCACACGGTAAATGATTGGCTGAAAATCGGCGAAAATATGTATTATCATTTTTCTGACGGCAATTCGGCTAACACGGCCAGCGGCTATACGGGCGCTATTCTCGCAGCAATGTATTACCCGTCGAATGTTCCTGTCTATGATCAGAACGGAAATTTCTCCGGCCTGCCGATCAGCGTGGCAGGGAGCTACGGCGATATGATCAACCCCGTGGCCTACCTGAAAAGACTTACCTATAAAAACCCAACCCACGAGATTCTTATCAATCCTTATGTTGAGATCTCCCTGCTGGACGGGCTGAAATTCCGTTCAAACTTTTCACAAACCTTCCGCCTGGCAGACAGCAAGGAATTCACGCACCGTGTGTTAGAGGTTGGAAAGATATTCGACTTTAACAGGCTTGAGCAGAATTCCAGCAACATGTCCAGCAGCCTTGCCGAACAGATTCTAAGCTATAAAAAAACATTCAGCGGTCATACTATTGATGCTACGGTAGGCTATACATTCCAGAAAAACATATCAGATGGCTTCTCAGCAAGGGGGGAGGATTTTAGAAATGAGCATCCAAACTACCAATATCTGGTAAATGCCAATGATAATAAAAATGTATCCAGCTATAAATATTCTGATGCGCTCACATCGCTGCTTGGCCGTGTGAATTACGATTATAGAAGCAGATACATTATAAGCTTGCTGGGCCGCCGCGACGGATCCTCTATGGTATCTAAAGATAACCGTTATGAAAACTACTACGCTGTTTCCGGGGCATGGGGCCTTGGCAGGGAGAGCTTCTTTGAGAATGTAAGCTGGATGAGGGATTTTAAATTGCGTGCGAGCTATGGTGTGCTGGGGAATCTCGGGGGCATATCGTATGACGCTGTAAATCCAGTAATGAGGAGGGAAAATTACATCATATTTGGCCAGGACCCTCAGCCGAATGTAGCATACTTCCCAAGTGTATACCCCAACCCTAATTTGAAATGGGGTAAATCTGAGCAGACTAACTTCGGTATCGATATGGGCTTCCTGAACGGCCGCCTGACGCTCACCGCAGATTATTTCATCAAAAAATCCAAAGACCAGATTTTTGAAGTGCCTTTGCCGATCACGGCGGGTTACAAGACCACCTTCATAAACGCGGGGCTTTTTGAGGATAAAGGATACGAGATCGGCCTCAACTTTCAGGGACCGCGCGGAAGAGAGATTTTTTACAGCTTTAATGCCAACCTGAGCCACCTTCAGAACAAGGTGAAGGAAATGCCGGTACAGCAGATTTCGATGAACAACAGTGTCCGCGGCGTGCTATATCCTACCAGAGTAGTCGTGGGCGACGCTTTGTACTCATTCTACGGTTATAAAACTGCGGGTCTCTTCCAGTCTCAGGAGGAAATCAATAATTACAAGGATGCCAATGGTGTCCTGATCCAGCCGAATGCGAAGCCCGGCGACATTAAATTCCTTAAAAAAGAAGGCAATACCGGCAGGCTGAACAACGATGATATGGTTTACCTCGGGAATCCTTATCCTAAACTCAACTACGGCTTCAGCGCTAATTTTAGCTATAAAGGCTTCGACATCAACGCATTCTTCCAGGGGGTGTACGGCAGCAAGATTTTCAACGGGCTGAAATTCATCACCCTGAACCCGGGCGGTACAGGACAGAATTACAATATGGATACAGATATCCTCAACGCCTGGACGCCAAACAATACCGGCGCCTCTATCCCTCGCCTGGCGATTGGCGACCCTTCCGGGAACTACTCCCGCGTGTCGGATTTCTACATTGAGAAAGGAGATTATCTCCGCCTGAAAAACCTTACCGTGGGCTACACGCTCCCGCTGAAATACACCGAGATGATCGACATCAAATCAGTCAGAATTTACATCACGGCAGATAACCTTGTGACCTTTACAAACTACAAAGGCTTCGATCCTGAAGTGGGGATGAATAACTATGGTATTGATATTGGCCGCTATCCACAGGCGCGCACCGTTCTCTTCGGGTTAAATGTTGGACTTTAAAAAATAAAACTAAATATGAAAAACTGGAATAAAATAATTGCCGCATCTTTCTTAGCAATTTCTCTTACATCCTGCGACAGGGAGCTGGACATCGCCCCCCAAGGGCCGCCCACAGAGGCTACCTTCTGGAATACCGAATACGATCTGATTACCGGTGCCAATGCAATGTACCGCCTGATCTACGATTCTGAATTCTACGGTAGAGGCTTGTTTTGGTACATCAACGCATCTGATGATATGATTACAGGCCGCTCCAAGGGCGAGGCAGATAATGCTAAAAACTTCAGCAGCGCCTACATCGGCGCCGGTGATCTGGAAAAGCAATGGGATATGCGCTATACGATAATATTCCGTGCAAACCAGATTATTAAAAATATCGACCGGATTCAGACAAGTCAGGAGGTTAAAAACAAATATCTCGGAGAGGCGCTTTTTATGAGCTCCAGGATGTATTTTGAACTTGCATCAAACTACGGCAACAGCAAAGCCGGCGTGCCGATAGTAGATCCCACAGCTGAGGCATCGCTGGAAGCCATCCCGCGTGCCGCAAATGTGATGGAAAACTACAACATGATCGTCCGAGACCTGAAACGAGCAGTAGACCTGCTCCCGGCGCAGGAGGCTCTGCCGGCTACCGATTATGGCCGCCCTCATAAAGTGGCCGCGATGGCGCTTCTCGCTAAAACTTACCTTTTCATGGAAGACTGGAAAAATGCTGAATATTGGGCCGGAAAGGTAATGACTGATGGCAAGCGAGCCCTTCTCCCAAAATATGCCGATGTATTTAAAGCAGAAAACAACTATGGCTCCGAGTACATCCACTCCGTACCTTCCACTCCTGGGTTCGGGGCGTGGGGCAGCATCTTGCCCGGGGTAATGCTGGAGAACAAAGGCTGGGGCGAATATAATGGCTGGGGCTATTTTCAGCCCACCAAGGAACTTTATGATGAATTTGAGCCGGGAGATGAGAGAAGAGAAGTCACCATACTGAAGCCAGGAGACAAATTTATGTTCAACGGCAAAGAACGCACATATTCTTCCACGAACTCACTGAGTGGCTATCAGTTTAATAAGTACATGGATGCCTTCAAATATGATCTGAAATCCGGCCATGTAAGCCCCGATGGAAACTATCCCAATACAGACCTCGCCGTACCCATCATGAGATATGCAGAAGTAATCCTCATAAAGGCCGAGGCACTACTTAAACAAGGAAAAAATGCGGATGCAGAAATTAATATGATCCGTCGCAGAGCAGGGCTATCTCCCAAAATCAATGCCACAATGGCAGACCTGAAACACGAGCGCAGATGCGAACTTGCCGGGGAATGGGCAGACCGTCACCGCGACCTTGTACGCTGGGGCGATGCTCAGGCGGCCTACGCCAAACCACTCCACGGGGTGGATGGAAAAGTAGTATGGCCGGCAAGAACATTCAACCCGAGTGTGCATAATGTGTGGGCGGTGCCGCAGCGCGTGATCACAAACAGTAAAGGTATCATCAAACAAAACGAGGGCTGGTAAGGGTTGTAGGGTCATGAAAAAACTATTTTTCTTTATATTTTTGGTTTCAGGATTTTGCGCAGAATTTTCTGCGCAAAATTTTTCCGATTATTCCGTGCGGAATGCGCATTCCCACAACGATTATCATCAGCCCATACCTTTCTGGACGGCCTATTATGCGGGTTTTGGCTCCATTGAGGCAGATGTGTTTTACCAAAACAATCAGCTTTTGATTGGCCACGACCCGCACGAGCTCACTTCAGATCGTACCCTTGAGAAGCTTTACCTGGAGCCCATCGCCGTCTTACTCCGCGAAAACAATGGCAGCATCCGCGCAGATAAAATGGAGAAGCTGATACTTTTCATAGAAATGAAGAGCGATTACAGATCAGAATTGCCCGCGCTGGTGCGCCTGCTGGATTCTAAGTATCAGATTATTATACAGAATAAAACTGTGAAACTCATCATTACGGGCAATGTGCCGCAGCCTTCAGAGTTCAAAAATTACCCTGAATATCTTTTTTTTGACGGAGATTTAACGAAAGAATACTCGCCCGATCAGCTGAGAAGGGTGGGCATGTTCAGTGCGCCGCTCAGGGATTATACCAAATGGAATGGTAAGGGCATTATGCGGGATGAGGAATCGGCGAAAGTGCGGGAAGCTGTTCGGCAGGCGCATCTGCAGGGCAAGGCCATCCGCTTCTGGGGTGCGCCGGATTTTGCGAATGCCTGGGTAAACCTTATGGATGCAGGCGCGGATTTCATCAATACCGACAAAATCCCCGAGCTGGCAGCCTTCCTCAACCAAATTCCAAAGAATGAGTACCGCAGCCATACTTCCTTTGAGGCTTACCACCCGAAGTTTCCCAAATTTAAAACACGGGCTAAGAATGTCGTTTTAATGATTGCCGACGGCGTGGCGCTCCCTCAGCTTTACGCGGCATACACAGCCAACCGCGGCAGCCTGAATATTTTTAGAATGCCTTACACCGGGATCTCCAAAACCAACTCTGCCAATGCTTTTGTCACGGATTCTGCGCCCGGGTCCACGGCGTTTTCCTCCGGGGTAAAGACCAATAATAATTTCGTAGGGGTAGATCCTCAGGGCAAGCCGCTGCGCCTTTTGCCGGAAATTTTGAAAGAAAAAGGAATCGTGAGCGGGCTCATCTCCACGGGCGATGTTACAGATGCCACGCCTGCAGACTTCTACGCGCATACGGACAACCGGGACGACAGCCGTGCGATCCTTCAGCAGTTCGCGGATTCCGGAGTGAAAATCCTCGCCGGCGCACCGGCAGTGGAACTTTCCGAGGCGGAGAGGGAAAAATTTAAATCTCAAAAAATTAACATCTTCAGTAATTCCGAAATTGCGGATTTTCAAGGGGAAAGAGCATTGATAATGGATCCCTTGGCTTCAAAAAATTTCGCCGAGCGCGGCAACTGGCTTATTAATACTTTTGAAAAAACTCTAAAAGTTTTAAGCCGGAATAAAAAGGGTTTTTTTATAATGGCAGAAGCTTCCCGCACGGATATCAATCTGCATTCCAATGAATTCGGCAAAATGGTGGATGAGCTGCTCGATTTTGACGAGGCAGTGGGCAGGGCGATGCGATTCGCTGACGAGAACAGGGAAACCCTCGTAATCGTAATAAGCGACCACGAAACCGGCGGCGTCACGCTGCTGGATGGAGATCTGAAAACTGGGCGCATATTTGCTCAGCAGAGCACCAACGACCACACCGCGCTGCCGGTATCCGTTTTCGCCTATGGCTCCGGGGCAGAGCGGTTTGTCGGTTTTTATGAAAATACCGCAGTTTTTTATAAAATCTTGAACGCGCTAAATATTAAACCATGAAAAAATTCTTTTTTGCATTGTTGCTTTCTGCCGTAGCAATGGCGTACGCGCAGAAAAATCAGTTGAAATTTAATTCTGATGGTGAGCTTAAAATCCTCCAGTTTACGGACATACACTGGAGCAATGAGCCGAAATATACCAATAAAACTACGGAAACCCTCCGCAGGATAATAGCGGCTGAAAAGCCTGATTTCATCGTGCTGGATGGCGATAATGTCAACTGTATCCCGATGAGGGACGGCTGGAGAAACCTTGGCAAAATCATAGAGGAGGCAGGCGTGCCGTGGACTTTGGTCTTCGGAAACCACGATGCCGAGCAGGACTGGACCAATGCACAATCTTTTGATTTTCTGAAAACTTTCCCGCATTTTGTTGGTGAAAAGGGCTCTGTGGCAGGCGTTGCAAATTTCTCGCTCCCGGTGCATTCTTCAAAAACCAACAAACCGGCCGCTACGCTTTATTTCTTAGACAGCGGGGATTACACCCGCAACCCTAAGCTTGGCAACTATGCGTGGATTAAGCGCGACCAAATTTCCTGGTACGCTGAAGAAAGCGAACGGATTGAAAAATCTGCGGGGAAAACTTTGCCCGCGCTGATGTTCTTCCATATCCCGTTGCCGGAATTCGCGGTGGTGGCGAAGGACCCGGCAAAAGTGGGAGAGGCAAATGAAGATGTATCTTCGGCGGCGGTAAACAGTGGCTTGATGGCCGCTATACTGGAGCGCAAGGATGTAATTGGCGTTTTCTGCGGGCACGACCACGATAACAATTATATCGGAAGCTACCGCGGGGTTGCGCTTGGCTACGGTGCGAAGACCGGCAACGATGGCTACGGCAGGCTGGAGCAGGGCGGCAGAGTGATAACTTTAAAAGAAGATCAGTTTGCTTTTTCATCCTATCTGTCGCTGCCTTCCGGCAGGAAATTTCCTTACAGTTTCCCGTCCGGGCTTTCGGAAATTAGCGAAAAAACCAAAGTTCTGAAAGCGCAGAATGTGAAACCAAGTAATGAAGGCCTGCATTACAGTTATTACGAAGGAAAAATAAAATCGGTAAAGGAAATTGGGAACCTGAAAGAACTGAAAAGCGGTACTGCAACTAAAATAGACCTTGAGAATGCCGCCGCAGAAGACCACTTTGCCCTGTCCTTTAGCGGGTATATCCGCATTCCCGAGACTGCTTTTTATAAATTTTACAGCTACTCTGACGACGGCTCCGTTATTAAAATAGATGGCCAAACCATTGTAGATAACGATGGCGGACACAGCGCTCAGCGCAAAGAGGGCATAGTGGCGCTGGAGAAAGGTTACCACAAAATAGAGGTGCTATACTTCGAGGACTATATGGGGCAGGTGCTGGATGTGGGCATCTCCAGCATCGGGATCCCTGAGCAGAATATCCCGGCTGAGATGCTTTCGCATTGAAATTTTTTATGACTATATCGCCGCCTGCCGCTATGGCTGGCGGTTTTTTTATTTGGATAAAAAAATGGTTGGATAAGGCTAACAGCCTTGTATACGGATAAATTTGCGATGGGCAATATTAAATTTTTGCTTTGAGGCCTATCCTGCTGAGCCTTAGATTCCATCAGAAATCAGATACTGTTAAATATTGGTTTTTCGGAATCCTGGCTCTATTGCTGGTTGCATTTTTTATTTTAACAGCAACTGTTTATCTCGGAAAAAACTGGTACCGCGAAAGCATCCGCACCAAGACCGAGGTTCGAGAGGAAATCCTCAAGGAGATCAAGAATGAAAACAAGGCGATCTATGAAACAGAGCAAGTAAAACAGCTGGAACACAATACCACGCTGATGAACAAATGGATGCAGAAAAATCCCAAAGACGCAGAAAAGTTCTTGAAGTTTAAGGAGGGGTATGAGAGTAGGTAAATCAAGTGTTGTTTGTCCAGTTTTTTAATTAAAAAACTGGACATTTTGTTTTCTTCACTGCGAGGATACTAAATGCTACCTAAGAAATTTAATTTCCTTAATTTTGAAAATTACGGAAAATTTGCGTTAACGGTACAACCGGAATGCACAAAAAAATACGACTAAAAACTAAATGACAAGCACTATACAAAAGACCCAGCTGCGAAACCAAATATGGAAAATTGCCAACGAGGTGCGAGGTTCCGTGGATGGTTGGGATTTTAAGCAATTTGTTCTCGGAACTTTGTTCTACCGTTTTATTAGCGAAAATTTTGCTAATTATATGGAAGGCGGAGATGATGAGATCAATTATGCTGAACTTTCAGACGATATTATCACGGTAGATATAAAAGAAGATGCCGTAAAAACCAAAGGCTACTTCATCTATCCCAGTCAGTTATTCGCCAATGTAGTGGCGAAAGCGAAAGACAATGAAAATCTCAATACTGAATTAAAATCAATTTTTGAATCTATAGAAAATTCTGCATCTGGCTATGCTTCAGAACAGGATATTAAGGGTTTATTTGCTGATTTTGATACCACCAGCACAAGATTGGGCAACACGGTAGATGAGAAAAACAAGCGTCTTGCATCGGTTCTGAATGGCGTAAGCGAACTTCCTTTCGGTAATTTTGAAGACAACCATATCGATTTATTTGGCGACGCTTACGAATACCTTATTAACAACTATGCCGCAAATGCAGGTAAATCAGGTGGCGAATTTTTCACGCCGCAGAATGTTTCGCGGCTAATTGCCCAACTCGCCATGCACAGGCAGGATAAAGTGAACAAAATCTACGATCCCGCAGTTGGTTCCGGATCCTTGCTTTTGCAGGCCAAGAAACAGTTTGACGACCATATTATAGAAGAAGGGTTTTTCGGGCAGGAAATCAACCATACCACTTATAACCTGGCCCGTATGAATATGTTCTTGCACAACATCAATTACGATAAATTTGATATTGCGCTGGGAAATACCTTAACGGAACCCCACTTTTTGAATGATAAACCATTTGACGCCATCGTTTCTAACCCGCCGTATTCTGTTAACTGGGTGGGTAACGACGATCCAACCTTAATTAATGACGACCGTTTTGCGCCTGCCGGAGTCCTTGCTCCAAAATCCAAGGCAGATTTTGCTTTTGTGCTCCACGCGCTCAATTATCTTTCGGCAAAAGGAAGAGCAGCCATCGTCTGCTTTCCGGGAATATTTTACCGTGGTGGTGCAGAACAGAAAATCAGAAAATACCTGGTGGACAATAATTTTGTGGAAACCATTATTGCGTTGCCTTCCAATCTGTTTTACGGCACCTCTATTTCCGTGACTATTTTGGTGCTTTCCAAACATAAAACCGATACCAGAACCCAGTTTATTGACGCCAGTGGCGAAGACTTCTTTAAAAAAATTACGAATAATAATATTTTGGAAGACCACCATGTCGCCCGAATTATAGAAATTTTTGATACCAAGGAAGAAGTGGCGAATGTAGCAACGACGATAGACAATGCGAAGATTGCGGAAAACGACTACAACCTTTCCGTGAGTTCTTATGTAGAAGCCAAGGACACGCGAGAGAAAATAAATATTGATGAGTTAAAGGCCGAGGTTGCAGAAACCGTAGCCAAAATCAATACGCTTCGTGCCGAGATTGATCTAATCATAAAAGAAATTGGAGGATGAGCGAAATTATATTATATATAACAGACGATGGCCTTACCAAAATTAATGTCCAGCTTGAAGATGAAACCGTTTGGATGACTCAAAAACAGTTGGTAGAGTTGTATCAAACTTCAAAATCGACAGTGAGTGAACACATTAAAAATATTTTTGGAGATGAAGAATTGAACCAGGAAGCAACTGTTCGGAAAATCCGAACAGTTCAGCAGGAAGGTGGTAGAGAGGTTTCCCGTGAATTGGACTATTATAATCTGGATATGGTTATTGCATTGGGGTACCGTATCAATTCCAAAATAGCGACCCGTTTTCGCCAGTGGGCAACCCAAAGATTAAAAGAGTACATTGTGAAAGGCTTTGCGATGGACGATGATCGGCTGAAAAATCTTGGAGGCGGGAATTACTGGAAAGAATTATTAAACCGGATTCGGGATATCCGCTCCAGCGAGAAAGTGATGTACCGGCAAGTCCTGGATTTGTATGCTACGGCTACGGACTACGACCCTAAGAGCGATGAAAGTTTGGCATTTTTTAAAATGGTGCAGAACAAACTGCATTATGCGGCACATGGCAATACTGCGAGTGAAGTAATTTATATGCGGGTAGACAGCAACAAACCTTTTGCCGGACTTACTAATTTTAAAGCGGAGGAACCAACCAAAGCCGAAGCCATGATTGCTAAAAATTTCCTGGAAGAAAAAGAACTTAGAGTGCTGAACAATTTGGTGGCAGCGTATTTTGATTTGGCAGAACTCAGCGCCATTGAAGAACGTGAAATGCGTATGGCAGATTTTGTAACCGAGTTGGATAATATCCTGCAATCTGCAGGAAGAAAAGTCCTGGATAACGCCGGAAGCATTTCCCACGCACAAGCCAAGGAAAAGGCGGAGCGGGAATACCGGAAATACAAAGCCAAAACCCTCAGTGCGGTAGAAAAAAATTATTTGGAAACCATAGCAGATCTGGAAAAAACTGCAAAAAAAGCAAGCCGTAAAAAATGAGTATTTTAGAAAAATTATTGGAGGGAGTTGATGTTCAAATGAGGACAGTTGGTGAGTATATTGACTATTTGCAACCAACAAATTATTTGGTGAGAACTAAAAATTATCATCCAACTTTTAGTACACCTGTGTTAACTGCTGGTAAAACATTTATTTTGGGCTATACTAGCGAAGATACGGGTATATATGAAGCGTCAAAGTCACCAGTAATAATTTTCGATGACTTTACAACAGCAAATAAATGGGTAGATTTCGATTTTAAAGCAAAATCATCTGCAATGAAAATTTTATTACCAATTGATGACTCTATTATTTCATTAAAATATTTTTATTATTGGCTCAATTCATTACCAATAGATTCTTCTGATGGAGACCATAAACGACAATGGATTAGTAATTTTTCATTAAAGAAAATGCCAATTCCCTGCCCTGAAAATCCTGAAAAGTCTTTGGAAATTCAGAGAGAGATTGTGCGCATTTTGGATGAGCTCACGGAAAAAAATACCGCCATCATCAGCGAACTTTCCAAAGAAATTGAGTTAAGAAAAAAGCAATACGAGCATTACCGCGATAAGTTGTTGGATTTCAATGAAATAGGGGGGGGGTAAATGGTTCAAAATGAGCGACTTAGGAAAAATTATAAGAGGGAATGGCTTACCCAAATCAGATTTTGCAGAAACTGGAATTCCTGCTATTCATTACGGTCAGATTTATACTTATTATAATACTGTCGCATATTCAACAAAATCATTTGTGTCGGCAGAGACGGCAGAAAAACTACAAAAAGTAAATTATGGTGATGTAATAATTACCAATACAAGTGAAAATTTAGATGACGTGGGAAAATCACTTTTATATTTGGGAGAGGAACAAGCAGTTACAGGAGGACATGCGTCAATTTTCAAACCCTCTGAATTGATATTGGGAAAGTACTTTGTTTATTACACTCAAACTATTCATTTTTATAATGAAAAGAAAAGATATGCTAAAGGAATTAAGGTTATCGATGTTTCTGCTAAGGATATGGAGAAGATATTAATTTTTGTTCCTGAATTAGCAAAACAAACCCGCATTGTAAAACTTTTAGACGAATATGATTTGGCGAATAAAACCATCATAGAAGAACTGACCAAGGAAATAAAATTAAGAAAAACAGAGTACGAGTATTACAGGGATCTTTTGTTGGATTTTCATGATCAAAAAGTTAGCGCATAATGGGAAAAACTTTACGGGAAATAGCTCAAGATTTAAAAGACGCCAATAAAAAGGTGCAGTTAATCTATGCCTTTAACGGAACCGGAAAAACAAGACTTTCCCGCGAGTTTAAAGAATTGATTTCTCCAAAATCCAGTGAAACCGAAGATGAAAAAGTAAAAGTATTGTATTATAATGCATTCACTGAGGATTTATTTTATTGGGATAATGACTTGCAGTATGATTCTGATAGAAAACTGAAGATACAGCCAAATAATTACACCAATTGGGTTTTGGTAGACCAAGGGAAAGAAGCGAGCATAACAACACATTTTCAACGCTATACCAGTGCTAAGTTGACACCGAAATTTAATGAAGCATACAGTATAAAAGATGCTGCAGAAAAAGACATAATTATCCCGGCATTTTCTGAAGTCCATTTTTCTTTTGAACGAGGTAATGATGAAGCGCCAGAAAATATAAAAATTTCTAAGGGGGAGGAAAGCTGCTTTATTTGGAGTGTTTTTTATAGTTTATTAGAAGAAACTATTGATGTGTTAAACATTCCTGAAAAATCAGATAGAGCGACCGATGTTTTTAATGATTTGAAATACGTGTTTATTGATGATCCTGTAAGTTCATTAGATGAAACCCATTTAATTGAGTTGGCAGTTAATATTGCGGAATTAATTAAATGGAGCCAATCTGAAATTAAATTTATAATTACAACTCACAACCCGTTATTTTATAATGTCTTATTTAATGAGTTTAATAACGCAGAACCGAAATATAACTACAAACCAAAACACTCTTCAAAATATATATTAGAAAAGTTGGAGGATGGAACTTATTATTTAAAAAACCAAAATAATGATTCGCCATTTTCTTATCACTTATTCCTTTTATCAGAATTGGAAAAACTTATAACTACACCGGAAAATATTCAGAAATATCACTTTAATTTTTTAAGAAATATTTTGGAAAAAATGTCTACATTTTTAGGCTATAATAAGTGGAAGGAACTTCTACCTGCCGAATCGCAAGAAGCTTATTATAATCGAATCATCAATCTTTCAAGTCACAGCAAATTTTCAGGGGAAGAAACGACCGTAATAAACGACAACGATAAAAGAGTCTTAATTTACTTGGTAAAACAAATCAAAACGAATTATCGTTTTAAAGACCATAAAAATAATACAACAGAAGAAGAAAATGTCACAGTATAATACCATCGCCGAAACCAACAACTTCATCGTCCTAGATAAATACGTTAAAATATCTTCCGTACATGAAGCGCCTGCAGTTTACCAAACCGAAGCAGACCTGGAAAAGGAGTTTATAAAAGACTTAATACAGCAAGGTTATGAAGATGCTTCCCATATCAAAAGTGCAGGTGCCATGCTCGAAAATGTACGCACGCAACTTCAGGTGCTCAACAATATGGTTTTTACGGATAGTGAATGGGTGCGCTTTGTAGAAGAATATCTGGACAAACCCGGCGAAAACCTGATAGAGAAAACACGAAAAATTCAGGACAACCATGTTTATGATTTTGTTTTTGATGACGGGCATATCCAGAACATTTATTTGGTAGATAAAAACAACATAGCACGCAACAAAGTGCAGGTGCTCTCACAATTTGAACAAAAAGGAAAGCACCAAAACCGCTACGACGTTACCGTTTTAGTGAACGGTTTGCCACTGGTACAGGTAGAACTCAAAAAGCGTGGTGTAGCCATTCGTGAAGCCTTTAATCAGGTACACCGTTACACCAAGGAAAGTTTTAATACAGAAAATTCTCTGTTCAGATATGTGCAGATTTTCGTGATTTCCAACGGAACAGATACGCGGTATTTTGCCAACACGGTGCAGCGCGACAAAAACAGTTTTGATTTTACCATGAACTGGGCCCGGGCAGACAATTCCCTGATTAAAGATTTAAAAGATTTTACCGCCACCTTTTTTCAGAAAAAAACCTTGCTGGATGTTATTTTAAAGTACGCTGTATTTGATGTAAGTAATACATTGCTCATCATGCGGCCCTACCAGATTGCAGCTACCGAAAGAATTTTATGGAAAATACAGAGTTCTTACCAGGCAAAAAACTGGTCAAAAAATGAAAGTGGTGGATTTATCTGGCATACCACAGGCTCGGGAAAAACTTTGACCAGTTTTAAAACGGCGCGACTGGCCACAAAATTAGATTTTATAGATAAAGTATTTTTTGTGGTGGACAGAAAAGATCTGGACTTCCAAACCATGAAAGAATACCAGCGCTTTTCTCCGGACAGCGTGAATGGTTCTGACAGCACAGCCGGACTAAAAAGGAATATTGAAAAAACCGACAATAAAATTATCGTCACCACCATCCAGAAGCTCAACAACCTCATGAAGAGTGAGAGCGATCTGGAAATTTATCAGAAACAGGTGGTTTTTATTTTTGATGAGGCGCACCGCTCGCAGTTTGGGGAAGCGCAGAAAAATTTAAAGAAAAAATTTAAAAAATTCTATCAATTCGGCTTTACAGGAACGCCTATTTTTCCTGAAAATGCTTTAGGTTCTGAAACTACGGCAAGTGTTTTCGGCAGGGAGTTGCATTCCTATGTGATTACCGATGCTATTCGTGATGAAAAAGTTTTGAAATTTAAAGTGGACTACAATAATGTCCGTCCAAAATTTAAAGACATAGAAACGGAACAGGACGAGAAAAAACTGAATGCTGCAGAAAATAAAAAAGCGTTCCTTCATCCTAACAGAATAAAGGAAATTTCGCAATATATCTTAAACAATTTCAGGATAAAGACCCACAGAAACATGGGCGGAAACCAAGGGTTCAATGCCATGTTTGCTGTAAGCAGTGTAGATGCAGCAAAATGTTATTATGAGGAGCTGAACCGTTTGCAAAAAGACAGTGAAAAACCTTTAAAAATTGCTACCATCTATTCTTTTGCCGCGAATGAAGAGCAAAATGCTATCGGTGAAATTACGGATGAAACCTTTGAGCCTTCGGCAATGGAGAGTAGCGCTAAAGAATTTTTAGTGAAGGCCATCAATGATTATAATGCGATGTTTGGAAGCAGTTATGGTGTTGATAGCAAAGAATTTCAAAACTATTATCGCGATCTTGCCAAACGCGTGAAAAGTAAGGAAATCGACCTCGTTATTGTGGTAGGGATGTTCCTTACCGGATTTGATGCACCAACCCTCAATACGTTGTTTGTAGATAAAAACTTACGTTATCATGGTTTAATGCAGGCATTTTCCAGAACTAACAGGATTTATGATGCTACCAAAACTTTTGGAAACATTGTTACCTTCCGGGATTTGGAGCAGGCAACGGTGGATGCTATCACGCTTTTTGGAGACAAGAATACCAAAAATGTGGTATTGGAGAAAAGTTACGAAGAATACCTACAAGGATTCACAGATTTGGTGACAGGTGAAGCGCGAAGAGGCTTTGTGGAAATTGTGAATGACCTGAACGAAAAATTTCCAAATCCGGATGAGATAGAAACCGAAAAAGACAAAAAAGACTTTGTTAAATTATTTGGGGAATATCTGCGTGTGGAGAATATCCTTCAGAATTATGATGAATTTACGAATCTTAAAGATTTGCAGTCTTTGAATTTGGGTGATGAAGAAGCGGTGGAAAAATTCAAGCAAACACACTATGTTACTGATGAAGATATTGCCATCATGCAAAAAATTGAAATTTTGCCTGAAAGAACGGTCCAGGATTACCGTTCTACTTACAATGACATTCGGGATTGGCTGCGCCGACATAAAGAAGGTGAAGGTGAAAATCAATCGCAGATTGACTGGGATGATGTGGTTTTTGAAATAGACCTTTTAAAATCTCAGGAAATCAACCTGGATTATATTTTGGAACTCATTTTCGAAAAACATAAGAAAACGAAGGATAAAGCTTCTTTGGTAGAAGAAATTCGCAGAGTGATCCGAGGAAGCATCGGCAATCGTGCCAAGGAAGGTTTGGTGGTGGATTTTATTAATGAAACCGATTTAGACCAGATAAAAGACAAGGCATACATAATTGATGCCTTTTTCACCTACGCACAGGAAAAACAAAAAATTGAGGCCACCGAAATTATCGAGGAGGAAAGATTAAATGAAGAAGCCGCGAAACGCTATCTGAAGCGCTCACTCCAAAGAGAATATGCTACAGACAATGGTACGGAACTCAATGATATTCTACCAAAGATGAGTCCGCTAAACCCTAACTATCTTACGAAAAAGCAAAGTATATTTCAGAAAATAGTAGCGTTTGTTGAGAAATTCAAAGGTGTGGGTGGAGATATATAAATAAAGTGTGGGAAGTAAATTCAAAAAATTAAATAATGGAAACAAAAGAATGGGAAGAACTTCATAACAGACTTCGTACTTTTTACAGCGAGTTTTTAAACGTATTTTATGATAGTAATACTGCGAAAAGCAAGAATGCAAAAGAAAAATCATTAGAACGAATCTATGATATGATAGGTAAATCTATCGATAGTTTACCAGATATTCCGGAAGTGAATCTTCTTGTTTATCACGAAGAAAATCCTAGTGAGATGAAAAGGTCGGTCATTTTGGAAGATTTGCGAAAACCACGATATTTTGAAGCAGATATGGAAAGAATTATACAAGCGATCCATTTACAAACGGTTAGTGCTAATTCTAAAATTTAGCTGTATGAGGTATTTAATTTTAGACTATACTGAATCTCCAATCAACTCAATTGATTTTCCTGATTATTATTACTGTCATAAAAGTAATTTAAATAAATTGTATAAAACTGGGAAATGTGCAGTTGATTATTTGGATAATTTGTCAACAGAATCTTTTACAAAGACTTTTAATAAAGATTCTGAAGCGTCATTGCTTTTTTTGACCAAAACCATTACATTGGTTAGTCAGGAAAATGATGATGATGACAGAAATGCAATCAGGGATGCGCTAATAACTATGACAACAACAAAGTTTGAAGTAGAAAGTACAGATAAAGACTAATGATATTAATTGTATCTCACAAACAAGATTTTACAACAGATTATATTGTAAATAAACTTAATAAAAAAGGAATTGAATATTTACGATTTAATACAGATGATATATTGGAAAAACACCGTATATCGGTTAAATTCCAGAATGGAATTTTAAAGTCATGTATTGATAACTGCGATAAATTTGATACTGTTTGGTTCCGCAGGACAAAAAGTCCACTACTAGAATTTGATACTGAAATTGATGGAAATGCCTTCCAAAAAGATTATTCAGAATTTTTGAAATGTTTTTGGAAAATATTAGATACGAAAAATTGGATTAGCAATCCTGAAAAAATACAGATAGCTGAAAATAAACTTTTCCAATTAAAGTTAGCAAGCGAAATAGGTTTCAAAATTCCTGATACGATAATTTCAAATCAAAATGAAGAAATCAGTAGGTTTTCACTCGACTTTGATGAAGTCGTTATAAAGCCTTTTTTTACAAGTAGGATTTCGGTTGATAATGAAGAAAAGTTGGTATTTACTAATCTTTTTAATCGTCATTTGTTAACAGACGATGAAATTGCTTTTCCTATTTTTTTTCAGAATAATATTGGAAAAGAATACGAATTGAGAATCACTGTTGTTGGGGATCAAGTTTTTCCTGCAAAAGTACAGTCACAAAATCTGGAGACCACAAAAATAGATTGGCGAAAGGATCGATTAAAGTTCGAAAAAGTTGAGATACCACTATATTTGGAAAATCAATGTATAGAAATTGTAAAAATCCTTGGATTACAGTTCGGGGCTATTGATTTGATTAAACAACAAAATGGCGAATATATTTTTCTTGAAATAAACCCTAATGGTCAATGGGTTTGGATTGAATCGGATACAGGCTTGGAAATCTCGAATGCAATCATTAACTTATTAATAAATCAAAATGTTTAGTAATTCTGGAAACCAACTTGTTGCCATTCAATATTTAACTCGATTATTTGACAATGAAGAAAAAAGATTAGTTGTTATTGAATCTAAGATTACCCAGTTAATTTCACAATCAGGAGTTGTTATCTCGCTAATAGCTTTTCTAGTCCCTTTTCTATATGAAAGATTAATTACCTCAAATTGTTTAATAAAGGTAGGTTTTAGTTTGCTTTTTATATTAACTGTAACATTATTGGGTTTTTCAATCTATACCGCGTCTAAAATTTTTAATGTTAAAAAATTTAGGTATATGGATTGCGATACAGCTTCTGTTACTCAAAATTTTGATACAATTGAAGAGTTTAATTCAGAATATATTTCAGATCTAAAAAATAGTATAGAGAATAATAACAAGGTCAACAATGAGAAAGCAAACATTCTCCTTAAATCACATTTTTATTTTGTAAGAGGATTATATTCTTTGATTACGTTGACGATAATCTTGATATTGAATTTCTTGTTTCAATAATTACATCAAAACCCTCGCCACGACCCAAAAACTGAAAGGATTTTAAGTTGGAACTGATATTCGTCCGGTAAGATTGTTCTCAGAAAAAAATCTTGTTGAATCTAATTTATTTGACGACAGAACTTGTGGCTTACAGATTTGTTCAGTTTTACCTGTACTCTTCCGTTATCTAGCTGCTTATTTTGCATGTTCAATTTCACTAAAAATCTAGACGCAAAAGGATATTTTGATATATATTCTCAATACACAATCCTAAAATAATCCAAAATACTTTTATAGTGATCCTGTGCGGTTAGACAGGTATCAAGTAAATATTCTTTCACGTTCGGCCATTGCTGCAAACCTCTGTAATAGAACTGTTTCAGATCGTCTTCAATGATAAACGGAACAATGTTATTGGCAAGGCATTCTTTGAACATAATCAAGCGCCCAACACGGCCGTTGCCGTCCTGAAATGGATGAATAATTTCAAACTGATAATGGAAATCTATAATGTCTTCAAAAGTTTTATTTTCGATTGAGTTATAATTTTGGAGAAGTTTCTTCATTTCCGAAGCCACATTTTCGGGCGCACAAGTTTCGTTTCCGCCTACTTCGTTGGGAAGCTTTTTATATTCTCCGGTATTGAACCAATCCTTACGGCTGTCAGAAGTACCGGATTTCAACAAAAAGTGAAGTTCTTTAATGAGGGTCTCCGTAAGTTTTCGGTTGGCTTTATCAATGATTAAATCTATACAACGGAAGTGATTGGTGGTCTCAATAATATCGTCCACATTCACAGTTTCCTTAGTAATGCCAATAGTATTGGTTTCAAAAATGAAGCGGGTCTGGTCTTCGGTCAGTTTGCTGCCTTCGATCCGGTTGGAATTATAGGTGAGGTCAATCTGCGTTCGGTGGTAAATTCCACCTTTCAGCTTCATATCTTTCTGTTCCTTAAGGTAGTTTAGAAGAACATTTTTACTGAATTTTTTAGAACTTTCTTTTTCAGTAAAAACATAATCTTCAGGAATATTCCAAGTTTTACCTGTTATAAAAGCACCAGTAATTTTTCCGGTAGCGCAATAATTCCGCACCGTTCTCTCAGGGATATTCCACTTTTTCGCAAACTCGCTTACTGAAATGTATTTCATATTTACAATGCCGTTATCGGCAAAAATACGATAATTTCTTACTTAAAAATCAACTTTTGCCGATAATGTTGTTTTGAATTTTTTATCGTTGTAATTTGTAGTTTTACTTTCATAAGAGGATTTCAGATGACAGAAAAACAGGCAGAGAAACTACAGTTAAAAATCAAAAAGATTAAAGCGGCTTTGGCAGCAGACAAAAGACGCTGGGGAGGTTTTTATGATGACAGTAGCGGACGCAGATATTTACCGCCACAATATTACATAAAACTTGAAGATTGGACGGGTGGATTGCAATACATTAACTGGTTTTATAAAAATTTCCCCGACGATTCTGGCTTTCCAGATTTTCTTTTTGAGCTGGCGATTATTCTTTTCAAAGCCAACAAAATAGAAAGAGCGGAGAAAATGATTTTCATGGCATTTTGTTCCAATACCTATATTCTGGATAAATTTTTTGGCCGACCGGTGATTCCTATGGAGAAATACCAATCCTCAAATATTGACGTTCCAGAATATCTGGATGATTTTTCATATAGCAGTAATCAAAAACAGTTTGCCCATTTTTCGGAATGGCTGGCTGTACTTGCAAGCGACAAAAAATTTACAGAAGCCAGCGGGAAGTTTATTGAAATTCAGAAATTACTTCTTAAAGAAGATGACCGTGAACTTCGCAGCATATTACTCGAAAAAATGCGGCAACTAAAAAGAGAATATTAATTCGCGTATTTTTAAATGAAAATTTCGACAGAAGACAATGTGCAAGGTCTCATTTTCTATTCCATATTTGTACCATGACTTTGTAACTAATTGATTTTCATATATCGTTATTTTTGAAGAAGTAAAATAATTCTGGGTTGAATGACAGATTCTTGTGAAGAATCATCAAATATTGGAAGTCCCCACTTTGGTGGGGATTTTTTGTATTTTTAACGAAATAATCATCCATGTGGTTTAGGCAGTTAATGGGCTTCGACGAAATTTCCCATGAGAATGTACAGAAAAATATATCTGTTGAAGGAGCGTTTATGACTTCCCTCGTCAATGGTAAAAAATACCGTTGCGGGTTTCTTGAAGTTCCTGCTCTTAAGGATTTAAGGAGCGGGATTAACCTTGAAAACTACCGGGAAAATATCAAAATTTCTGAAACGGTTGGCGATGTGGCGTCGCTGCATAAGGATGAAGAAAACAACAATGCAGTTTTTCAGGCGGCCTCACAGTTTAACCTTTTGGAAATGGTTCACCCGGGCGTTACCCCTGAAAGCGGTGTGGATATTTATGAAAATGACCGGACGCAAGGGCCTGCATGTGCGGTGAGTTGCGGTGCAGGAACAGTTTTTAGAAATTATTTTGCGCAGGTAAACGGCAAAACCGGCCAAACGGCAGCCAACCAAATAGACTGTCTTTCTGGTATCGGACAGTTTTTTGAAAATGAAAAACTTAACCTTTGGAAAATGAAAAACGGTTATGCCATGTTTTCTGAGGAAGGACTCAGCTATATCAATGAAAAACTTTCCGGCCTTGCGAAAGGGGAATGGGAAGACCTTAAAGCCCGTTTAAAAGTTGGGATTCAGTGGAACACAGAAGTCACCACTGCGACTTCCGGCCAAACGGTTACCCAGGTTTACTGCTCTGCTTTACCGGTGGGCTATCATTCCATGGTTCAGGGGCGTATTTGGGAAAATTTTGCCCGCTTAATTCTGGAGGCCTCTTATGAGTCAACGTTCTATGCCGCAGTTAAAAACCTTCAAAAAGGCGGTTCACCAAGGCTGTTTCTAACGCTGGTGGGCGGTGGGGTTTTTGGCAATGAAGTATCTTGGATTCTGGATGCCATCAGGATTTCAGTGGAAAAGTTCAGAAATGTTCCTTTGGATGTAAGAATTGTAAGTTACGGAAAATCAGATTCCAACGTTGCCGGTTTTATCCAGTGTCATAATTGTTTTTAAATCAGTCCGAATCCTTTCGCCAGCATTTCATATTCTTTCAGTTTGAAATCCTGCGCAAATGGAATGGTGCAGATCATCAGTTCGTCAAACCGGTGCATTTGCTGTTCATTTTTAAGATAATCAACCACCTCATTGATTTCTCCGCGGATGTGCCATTTTTTATTCTGCTCAATAAAAAGCCGTTCTGCATCACTTAGAGGATAAGTCTGTGCATCTTCGGGTGACATTCTGCGGATGCGCTGTCCGGTGTGGAGCTGCATACGGGCAATATCGGAAGAAAGCGCCTGAAATTCGGCTTCTTCATGCGTTTCAGGAACGGTTACCATATAGCACGCTAATACATTCGATTCTTTTTGAAAAGCTGAAGGTTCAAAATTTTCGCGGTAAACCTCAAAAATATCCCGGTCGATAGTTCCGGTAAAAAACTGGACATAAGCGTAACTCAAACCCATTTTTCCGGCTTCCAAAGCACTGTTTCCCGTGGAACCCAGCAGAAAAACCTCGGGCAGGATAATTTCTGTAGGATTGGCGACCACATTCTGGTTGAAATAATCCTCACCGTTTTCATCGTTCATTAAATGTAAAGTTTCCGAAAGTTTTTTATAAAGATCCTGAAAACGTGTGTCTTTGCCTTCAGATAAAGCCAAAATGGATTTTCCGTCGCCGCCCGGAGCGCGTCCTGCACCAAAATCAATTCTGCCCGGGGAATAGGCGGATAAAGTTTTGAAAGTCTCCGCCATTTTGTAAGGAGAATAATGCATCATCATCGTGCCACCGGAACCCAACCGGATTCTTTCGGTTTGCCCGGCAAGATGCGCAATCGAAATTTCAGGCGCCGAACTGGCGAAACCTTCTGTATTGTGGTGTTCGGCAAACCAGAAACGGTGGTAACCCAGTTTATCCGCAAATTTTACGGCTACGCGCATGTTTTCTAAAGCTTTCTGCGGAGTTTGCCCCTGTGAAATGGGTCCCTGGTCGAGTATGGAGAGTTTCATTTGCTTCTTTTAGAAAAAGTAATATTTTATGGGTACAAAATTCTTAAAATAAATATTTTCCTGGCTCAAAATTACATTGATTTTAGTAATTTAATTCATCGTAAAATAATAAAGACTGCCTTTTCTAAAGCAGCCTTTCACTTATTATTACACGATGTTTTATCCGTTCAATGATTGGCTCAGATTTTGAGCGTCTGTGTTACCTGGATCATACTGTAAAGATTTTGCAATGTGCGTTTTTGCAGCATTTTTATCAGTTTCAAACAAAGCGTACGCAATAAAGAAATGTGCATAAGCCAAATTCTTTTTGTTTGCTTCCACTTCTTCAGGTTTTACCATGGTAACATACTTTTCGTAAGCCGCTTTGGCACTTTCGTTATTTTTCAGATTTTGGTAGGCAATTCCCTGGCTGTAATAAGCTGGAGCCCATTCTGGCAACAGTGTTGAGATTTGTAACCAAGTTTGTAATGAATTATTCCAATCGGATGCATTTTGGTAAGCTACCGCCAGTTTAGACAAAGCTTCTGCATCTTTAGGATTTGCTGCAACCTGCTTTTTCAAACCCTCAATTTCAGGGGTTGTTTGCACTGCAACTTGTGTTGTTACCGCCGTTTCTGCTTTTGCTGCTGTTTCTTTTTTGTCTGTTTGTGCAGATGCCAAAGAAACCGTTCCGAAGAACGCTGCAGCCATTAATACTCTTTTCGTGTTTGCTAACATTTCAAATTTCATTTTTTTAAAATTTTATTGTTTTACCGCAATTAGGCAGCAAGAATAATTCCGCGAAACTGAATTTTTTTGAAATCTTAAGTTTTTTTTTACCTTCTTAACGGTTTCAGCCATTATTTTAGAATTTTTTTTGATCTAGAATTTAAAAGGGAAATCAAAACTTTTCGAAGGTATAATTTTATAACCGTATTTAATTCGGGGAAGAAATAGTAATCAAGAGCCTCAAAGTGAAAAGCGTTGTGGTTTTCTTTTGCCAAACTTTCAATAATTCGTAAATTTGAAGGTCATTAATTTCAGCATCTTTTAAAGGTGAAAATTAGACTTAAAACCGGATAATTTAATTTAAAAATAAATAAGTATTATGAAAGTTACCGTAGTAGGAGCAGGAGCAGTAGGTGCCAGTTGTGCTGAGTACATTGCAATGAAAAATTTCTGTTCAGAAGTTGTGTTAGTCGACATCAAGGAAGGTTTTGCCGAAGGTAAAGCGATGGATTTGATGCAAACCGCATCCCTGAACGGATTCGATACCAAAATTACCGGGACAACCGGAGATTACAGCAAAACAGCTGGCTCTGATGTTGCCGTTATCACTTCCGGAATCCCGAGAAAACCGGGAATGACCCGTGAGGAACTCATCGGCATCAATGCAGGTATCGTAAAAGATGTAACTGCCAATTTGGTAAAACATTCACCCAACGTAATCATCATCGTGGTTTCCAATCCTATGGATACGATGGCTTATCTGGTTCACAAAACTTCAGGATTGCCGAAAAACAAAATTATCGGTATGGGCGGTGCATTAGACAGTGCACGTTTCAAGTACAGACTGGCTGAAGCCCTTGAAGCTCCAATCTCTGATGTGGACGGTATGGTGATCGCAGCACACTCCGATACGGGAATGCTTCCGCTGATGAGCAAAGCCACGAGAAACGGTGTTCCGGTAACTGAATTCCTGGATGAAGCTAAACAAAACTACGTGATCGAAGAAACTAAAGTTGGCGGAGCTACTTTAACCAAACTTTTAGGAACTTCAGCCTGGTATGCACCGGGTGCAGCAGTTTCAGTAATGGTACAGGCAATTGCTTGCGACCAGAAAAAAATGATTCCTTGTTCACTGATGCTTGAAGGTGAGTACGGACAGACCGATATTTGCCTTGGCGTACCGGCCATCATCGGCAGGAACGGTGTTGAAAAAATCGTTGACGTGCCGTTGAATGATGCTGAAAAAGCAAAATTCGAGGAAGCTGCAAACGCTGTAAGAGAAGTAAACGGTGATTTGAAATTTTAATTTCTTTTAATATAAACAACAAAGCCCGAATTTTTTCGGGCTTTTTGCGGCTTTATAGTATTCTTAAAATTTATTTTCCACCTGTGCAGCCTTCAGTAAGAATGCGTGAATGTCCGTATTTTTCATAAACGGTTTCATATACTGGCTTCCCGGACCGTACATTGCCAGTTCGGTATAATCTGCAGAATGGTCCATGCTGATCCATCCCACAGAAGTATAGGATTTCTGAATTTCGGCCAGCGTGCGGAACGGTAAATGTTTCGGATTGTATACGCCGTCTTCTTTTTCAGCTTTCTGGTAGTAAGAAAGGATGTCCTTCGCCTGATCATCAGTTATTTTTACGCTGCCGTTCGCTTTTTCGATGCGCTCTTTTACCGCAGCAATGCTGTCGGTTGGTTTGATGCCCTGCAGAATCCATTCGTTGGTATTTTTAAATTTCTGGAGGCTGTCGAAGTTTTCATTCACAAATTTACCATAAATCAGCCCGGGATTGGCGTTTCCATGGTCGGTGGTGATTACAACCAGTGTATTGCCGTCCCTTTTAGCGAAATCCACAGCCACTTTTACGGCATCATCAAAAGCCAGCTGGTCGTAAAGCAAGCCTGCAATATCGTTGGCATGCGCAGCCCAGTCTACCTTTCCGCCTTCTACCTGCATTACAAAACCGTTTGAATGGTTTTTCATCTGGTCTATGGCCTTTGCTGTCATTTCAGCAATTGTTGGGATGTTGTTTTTCATAAAATTGCTGCTCATGTGGTCAGCCGTATAGGGAAGTCCGTCTTCATCAAAGGTTGCCAGAAGCGGTTTGCCTTTCGGTGCAGCATTCATTTCTGATTTGTTTCTTGCCACCGTATATCCTTTGTTTCTGAAAACAGAATACATATCCTTTTTATCCTTTCTCTGTGCTGCATCAAAATACTTATGCCCGCCACCCATCATCACATCGAAACCAAGCTCAGCATAGATATCTGCAATTTCTTCCTGTGAGTTTCTGCTTTTGGTAAATACCGAAAAACCGGCCGGTGTTGCATGGGTAATAGGAACTGTAGTTACACAGCCTACTTTCTTACCTGCTTTTTTGAATTTTTGAAGAATCGGCATATTTTCCTGTCCGTTCGGGCTTACGTTCAGACTTCCGTTGTTTACACGAACGCCGCCGCCCCACGAAGAGCTTGCTGCAGCAGAATCTGTAACAATGGAGCTTGCCGAAGCCATATCCATCAGCCCCCTGTTAACCAGAGAATCTTCATAAAGCGAAAGCCAGTGCGAGTGTCGCCCAAGCTTCCTTTTGCAGTATAAATCCGCCATATTCAAAGTTCCTGAACTCATCCCATCGCTTACCATAAAGATGATGTTTTTCGCTTTTTTCCCTTTAAATTCTTCAGTTATAGTGTTTGCTTTTGCACCGAACGGATTCAGTAGTAATGTGCCAATTGTGGCCAGAGAACCGCCTTTCAGAAAATCTCTTCTTTTCATATTTCATTTTTTTTCAAAAGTACAGAAAGCTATATTAACAGAAGATGAATTCCCTTTTTTTTAAATGCAGCAATAATTTCATTTAAATTTGCACCCAAACAACGTTTAAAATGTTCAGACAATTTCAGATTTTAGTTCTTACGTTTCTTACTATAGGAACAATTACGGCACAAAGCAAAAAAAATATTCACCCCGAACGCCCGGCGCTGGTCGTAGGTTTGGTGGTAGACCAAATGCGGTGGGATTTTCTTTACAAATATGAAAACCATTACGGTAACGGTGGCTTCAAAAGGCTTTTGAATGAAGGGTATAACTTTAATAATGTAATGATCGATTATGTGCCGACGGTTACCGCTCTTGGCCATACTTCAGTTTATACCGGCTCTGTCCCCTCTATTAACGGTATAGCGGGAAACGACTGGACCGACCGCGAAACCGGCGAAAATGTATATTGTACCACAGATAATTCTGTTAAAGGTGTGGGTTCTTCTTCAGAGAAAATTGGCGCACATTCACCAAAAAATCTTTGGAGCACCACCATAACAGACCAGTTGCGAATGGCGACCAATTTCCGTTCAAAAGTGGTTGGCGTTTCTTTGAAGGACCGTGCCTCTATCCTGCCGGCAGGACATAATCCTACAGGAGCATTTTGGTTTGATGAAGGCACAGGAAATTTCGTGACCAGTACTTATTATATGAATGATCTTCCGGATTGGCTGAAGCGTTTCAATGATCAGGAAGTTGGTAAGCAGCTTGTTTCGGGAGGTTGGGACACCGCAAAACCAATCCGCGAATATATCGAAAGTTCCGCAGACAATGTAGCCTGGGAACAGCTTTTGGGAAGTGCAGCGACGCCGACTTTCCCGTATAAAAATCTCGCATCAGATTACGATAAGAAAAAAGGAGTAATCAGAACGACGCCTTTTGGTAATTCTTTGACTTTGAGAGCTGCCGAAGCTGCCATCGACGGTTACAACTTGGGCAGAAATACGGATACAGATTTCCTTGTCGTGAATTTAGCTTCAACTGACTATGTGGGACACGCATTTGGACCAAACTCCATAGAAATTCAGGACACTTACATTAGATTGGATAGAGATCTCGAAACTTTTTTTAAAAAGCTGGATGCACAGGTGGGGAAAGGAAATTATCTGGTTTTCCTTACCGCTGATCACGGGGCAGCTCACGCTGAAGGCTATATGAAAGAAAATAAAATGGTGACCGGCTTCTTCGATGAAGATTTGGAAAAATCCCTTCAGGAAGACCTTAAAACCAAATTTGGCTATGATAAAATGATTTGGGCCATTGATAATTACCAAATTTATCTGAACCAAAAACTGCTTGCAGAGAAAAATCTAAAAGAGAATGACATCAAAGAATACCTGCTGGAAAAACTTAATAAAGATAAAAGAGTGCTTTACGCCGTAGATTTGAAGGAACTTGCTGAAGCTCCGATTCCTGAGCCGATCAAGACGAGGGTAATCAACGGGTACAACTGGCAGAGAAGCGGCGATATCCAGATTATTTCACACGACAGTATGTTGCCGACTTATGCAAAAAAAGGAACCACCCACAGCGTCTGGAATTCTTACGATGCTCATATACCGTTAATTTTTATGGGTAAAGGCATCAGAAAAGGGGAAAGTGCGAAACCATATCACATGACCGATATTGCGCCAACCCTTGCACAAATTCTTAAAATTGAAAATCCAAGCGGAAACATCGGCCAGCCGATTGTTGAACTCCTTGAAAAATAAATTGAAAAGCGCCTTTCTGAGGCGCTTTTTTTGTGAAGAAAGTGAGCTTTAATGGCCGCGCTGCTGGTCGATAACACGGTCAAGAACTGTGCGAATTTTATCAATGGAAGCGTCGAATGCGGCTTTCTGTGCAGAGGCGTGGCTGGTTACAATTTCCGGGTTTCTTCCTTTAATCCTGGCTTCAATCACGCACTTCTGGTCGCCTGGAGTGTCTTTGTTGCTGGTTTCGTCGGAAAAATATACCTCAAAGCGGGTTACATAATCTTCAAATCTCTTTAAGGAATCCTGAAGTTCAGCTCTGAAATAGTCTTTTCCCGCCTGGTCCATTTTTACTTCGTTGTCTGAATTGATAAGTATTTCCATAATATTTAAAATTTGTAGTTTTCAATGCAAAAACCAGTCCTGAAAGTTTCAGGTTAAGATAATAATTATTCTGAATCTTGGTCATCCTCATATTGCTCAAGATAGAGGTAAAGGTATGACGCTCCAGTTCATCCTCGGCATCCTCCAGTGCAGTAAGCAGGTCTTCAAAAAGTTTCCAGTAGATCTGCAATCATGTTAGCCAATTCGATATGGGAGGGAGTTTCTACAAAACCAACTGGTTCTGATTGTAATGGCCGAGATTCATATATCTGACCGGATGCCACTCAAATATAAGAAATTTTAGACACATATACAACACAGAAAGCCGCCTCATAACTGGGACGGCTTTCTGCTCTTACAAGAATTTTTGTTATTTTTTTGGCGGATAGTTTGCCATGATTTCAGCAACGATCTCCGGGATTTGTTTTTGTTTCGCTTTTGGCGAATCTACAGAAATCCCTTCACCAATTCCTTGCCATACTAATTTTTGGGTTCTTGCATCGATCAGATCAAGTACTAAAGCACCCTGGTTGTAGTTACTGCTCCACGTTCTGCTCATCCCGACACCCCAGCCCCAAGGACCGCCCCATCCGTACATTCCGTAAGGTCTGTCTCTCTGGATATCGGTTATTTTCTTATGCTGGGCTTTCACATTTACGATAAGATCCGGGTTTTCGCCAACGGAAAGGCCTTTTGTCTGAAGCTGTTTTGAAACCTCATTCAGAACGCGGTCCTTATCGATATCATTAAGCTTCAAATCATCAATTCTTAATTTATAAGTTTTATAATTGTTGAAGTTTGCAGTCTCCGCATAATCTGAACGCACCTGGAACGGTGAGCAGGAAGTTATTCCCAGAGTTGCAGAAGCCAAAAGAAGGAAAAAATATTTTTTCATTTTTTTAAAATGTATATAGTTATTTTTTATTCTGTTTTTTTATAAAAGTGTCGGTCTTCTTATCATAACCGTAGGGGCAGTGCTTGCAGCCGTTTTTGCAGCAGTAGCCGCGCTTCAGATGGTATTTTTCGGTAAAAACCCTGTAGCCCTGCTCATTATAATAATAGTCCTCATTTTCTTTGATGTCAGGTTTTGGCATAAGTTAAATCCTTAGTGGAATATTTTTTTTATATTATTTTTGTTTGATGATTATCGTAGCGCACAGACTGCTCAAAAATACGAAAATAAACGGCATCACCCTGTTTCCGTTTATCCTGCTGCGCAAGAAGGAAGACCGCAATAATGAGGTTTTGGTCAACCACGAAAAAATTCACCTGCGCCAGCAACTTGAGCTTTTAATCATATTTTTTTACATCTGGTACGTGGTTGAATATTACTATTGGTATTTCAAACTCAGAAACAGTTTTCTCGCCTATAAATACATTTCGTTTGAACGGGAAGCTTACGCCAAAGAAGACGACTTAAATTACCTCAAAAGCCGCAAGCTGTGGAGTTTCACCAAATATTTTTCAAAATAAATTAGAGCTCAGCTTACAGTTGGATATTCCATAATATTGTATTTTTAAAAACAACACTTATTGTAAGTTTTTTAAAAACTTTTTTGTGTTCCTCTGTCAAGCAAAATGTACCTATTTATTCAGCCTCACAAAATTCTATTAATCGATGGGGGCTTAAGAATAAAACCATAGCCGAAAAAGCCGCCTTCATCAAAAATTATTCCAATTTTCCTTACATTTGCACACTACAGATGTTTACCATGGAAAAGAGAACAGTAAAAGACATTTTAGAAGGTTACAAAAAAGTCCTTCATCACGATATCACGGTTCAGGGTTGGGTGCGTGCATTCCGTTCCAACAGATTTATTGCTCTGAATGACGGTTCCACGATCAACAATCTACAAATCGTAGTAGATTTTGAAAACTTTGATGAAGCGATCATTAAACAGATCAATACCGCCTCTTCCCTCAAAATCACCGGGGAAGTTGTAGAAAGCCAGGGTGCCGGCCAAACGGTTGAAATTTTAGCGAAGAAAATCGTAATCCTTGGTGATAACTTCAGTGAAGAACTGCAGAAAACCATTCTTCAGCCTAAAAAACACTCTCTTGAAAAACTTCGTGAAGAGGCGCATTTGCGTTTCAGAACCAATCTTTTCGGAGCGATCTTCAGAGTGAGAAGTGCGGTGAGTTTTGCCATTCATGAGTTCTTTAATAAAAATCAGTTTTTCTACATCCATACGCCGATTATTACCGGAGCGGATGCTGAAGGTGCCGGCGAGATGTTTGGTGTGACGAACTTTGACCTGAATAACATACCAAGAGACGAAAACGGCGATATCGATTTCGAACAGGATTTCTTTGCCAGAAAAACCAGCCTTACCGTTTCCGGGCAACTTGAAGCTGAGACTGCAGCGATGGGCTTGGGAAGGGTTTATACTTTTGGCCCCACGTTTCGTGCAGAAAATTCAAATACCACGCGCCACCTTGCGGAATTCTGGATGGTAGAGCCTGAAGTGGCTTTCAATAACCTTGAAGATAATATCGACCTGGCAGAAAACTTCCTGAAGTACGTCATTAAATATGTACTGGAAAACTGTAAAGATGATCTTGAGTTTTTAGATAAGCGTTTCGCGGAAGAACAGAAACAAAAACCCGAAAAAGAAAGGGCAAAAGAAGGTCTGATCGAGAAACTCGAAAAAGTAGCTGAAAAACGCTTCAAGCGTGTTTCTTATACGGAAGCCATAGAAATCCTAATGAACTCAAAGGAAAACAAAAAAGGAAAATTCCAGTTTCCGGTGGAGCACTGGGGAACTGATCTGCAGTCGGAACATGAAAGATTTTTGGTTGAAAAGCATTTTGAGTCACCGGTTGTACTTTTCGATTATCCGAAAGAGATCAAAGCATTTTATATGCGCCTGAACGAGGACGGTAAAACGGTAGCCGCGATGGACGTTCTGTTCCCGGGAATCGGTGAAATCATTGGTGGCTCGCAAAGGGAGGAGAGAATTGATGTTCTGAAACAAAAAATGAAGGAGATGCATGTGGATGAGGATGAACTTTGGTGGTATATCGATACCCGCAAGTTCGGTTCGGTACCGCACGCTGGCTTTGGCCTTGGCCTGGAAAGGCTGGTGCTTTTCGTGACGGGAATGACCAACATCCGCGATGTTATTCCGTTCCCAAGAACACCGAAAAGTGCAGAATTTTAAACTAATTATAAAAAATTTCGCAATAATATTGTAAGCCTCTACTTTGGCAATAGGATATTTTTGCACACAATAGAACTATGTTAAAACAAAACCTACAGCTCAAACTTGGTCAAAAACTGGCGCCGCAGCAGATTCAGCTGATGAAGTTGATACAGCTTCACACTTTGGAGTTTGAAGAGGAACTGGAGCGCGAGTTGGAGGAAAATCCGGCCCTGGAAAGAGCCAGCGAAGACGAAAACCAGGAAGAGGAATCTTACGACGATATCGGCAGCGAATATGAAGATGAGGGTTCCGAGAGCATCGATACCGATTTTGATGTAGATGAATACCTTTTTGATGACGAACCTTCGTATAAAACCGCGTCCAGCAACTATTCTGCTGATGATGAGGAATTCGACAATGAAAGTTTACTCACGGAAGGACAGACGCTTTACGATTATCTGATCGAGCAGATCCGCCTTATCAATATCAGTGGCGACGATCTGAAAATTGCAGAATACGTCATCGGAAACCTGGATACAGACGGCTATCTGAGACGTGAAATCAAATCTATTGTGGATGATTTGGCGTTCTCACAGGGCGTTTACACCACTAAGGAAAAGGTTGAAGACATTCTTGAAAATTATGTTCAGAAACTTGATCCGCCGGGAGTTGCAGCCCGGGATTTGCAGGAGTGTCTTTTACTTCAGATCGAGAAGAAAGTCAGTGCGGATAAAGCCGTTTCTTTGGCTGCCAATATTCTAAGGAATCAGTTTGATGCCTTGACTAACAAGCATTATAACAAGATCATGCAGAAGTATGATGTGGACGAGGAAGACCTGAAAGATGCACTGGACGAAATTTCGAGGCTTTCCCCGAAAGTTGGCGGCAATTTCGATACGCAGACCATCACCATCAATCAGGAAATCATTCCCGATTTTGTAATTCAGGTGAAGGAACTTTCAAAAGGCAAATACGACGTCATCCCTTTGCTGAACAGCAAAAATGCACCGACTTTAAGAGTTTCAGATGAGTACAAGGATATTCTCTCCACATACTCTCATGATAAGACTTCTGCCGAGCACAAACAGGCCGCGCTTTTCATCAAACAGAAACTTGATGCCGCCAAATGGTATATCGACGCGATTAACCAGCGCCAGAATACCTTGTTGCAAACCATTACCGCGATTGTAAAACTTCAGAAAGAATATTTTTTGACAGGCGACGACAAGTCTTTGAAACCAATGATTTTAAAAGATGTTGCCGACATTACAGGATTTGATATTTCTACGATTTCGCGTGTGGTAAAGAGCAAATATGCCGACACACCGAACGGAATCGTTTATCTTAAAGATTTATTCTCTGATTCACTCACCAATGATGATGGTGAAGAAGTATCTACCAAAGAAATCAAGATGCATCTTCAGGAAGCTATAGACAAAGAAAACAAGAGAAAACCTTACACCGATGATGCCCTGGTTGGAATTCTAAAGGAAAAAGGCTACAACATCGCAAGGAGAACCATCGCCAAATACCGCGAGCAGCTCAATATTCCGGTGGCACGGCTTAGGAAAGAATTATAAAAACAGTGAACCGGAGTTTTTTCCGGTTTTTTTATGTCCTTATTCCGGCATTCGTAAATCCGTAAATAGCTTTAATAAAAACTTTTTTTAATATCTTCGTTCGCATAATTTTACAAGGTTTTGACGGACAGAGAGAGAGAGTTTTCGCAGCTGGTAAAAGATAATCAGGGTTTGATTATCAAGGTTTCGCGCCTGTACACCAACTCTACTGAAGATGAGCAGGACCTTTTTCAGGAAATAGTGTTACAGTTGTGGCGCAGCTACGACACATTCAGAGGGCAGAGCAAGATTTCGACCTGGATGTACCGTGTGGCACTGAACACAGCGATTACCTTATTCCGAAAAAAAACCAAATCTCCACAAACCGACGAACTGATGGATTACCATCACCGTGATTATGTGGAAGATGACGATGAAAAACAACAACAAATCTCCTTACTTTACAAAGTAGTGAAAATGCTCCCGAAAATGGAGCGGGCGATTGTAATGATGTATCTGGATGATTTGCCATACCGCGAAATTGCTGAAACTTTGGGTATCTCTGAAGTGAACGCAAGAGTGAAAATGAACCGTCTGAAGAAAACATTAAAAGAACTGATGGAAAAATATGCCTGATTTTGATATTGACAACCTGAAAAAGCAGTGGCAGGAGCAGCCCGTTCCGGATAAATACAACAGCAGCGAAATCCTGAAAATGCTGAACAGCAAGTCACGGAACTACGTGAAATACATTTTCTGGATCAGTGTTGCAGAATTTTTACTGTTTTTGGTGATGAACATTTTTTATGTGTTTCAAAAAGGCGGTGATGACAGTTTCATGCATATCATGGAAAAACTCGGCGTGGAAAAAACTACGAAGTTTGAAGCCGATTATGCCCATTTGTATTTCATTATGAGGGTTGTAAGCCTTTTAGTTACTGGCTTTTTTGTGGTAAAATTCTACCTCAACTACCGGCAGATCCACGTAGAGGAGAACCTGAAAAAATTCATCCTGCAGATTATGAAATTCAGGAAAACGGTGAGCCTTTTCATCCTGACCAATATTCTGTTACTGGTATTTTTTATGGCGATACTTACAATGTTTGTTCTTAATACGATTTCGTCCCAAAACCTTCAAATGGACCATCCTACATTTATAGGATTCCTCGTTGGTTTGGGCATTTCTACAGCGATAAGTATTTTCCTCATCTGGCTGTACTACCGTGTGGTTTACGGAATCATTATGGGAAGATTGGGAAAAAATCTCGAACAGTTGAGAGAGATTGAGGAGAACGGTGAGGAAAAACTCTAAAAATTTTTTATTTAAAGAAAACGGGTTTCTATTCTAATTTTTAATGGCCTTCAATGCTTAAGATTCCTGATATAAAAGTTCCGGTGGTTGAAATTCCTTTTCGAAAGAACATTCGCCTTTTCATCAAAAGAGAAGATTTAATTCATCCTGAAATTTCAGGCAACAAATACTGGAAGCTCTTTCATAACGTCAATAATTATCTGGCAGAAAATCCTCAGAATCCACTGCTGATGACGTTTGGCGGCGCCTATTCCAACCATATTGCAGCGCTTTCTGCCCTTGGAAAAATCCATAATATCAAAACGGTGGGCATTATCCGTGGAAATGAGCTGGAATACCGCTGGAAGGAAAATCCGACTTTGAGATTCGCCTCAGAAAACGGTATGCATTTTTGTTTTGTAAGCCGCGAGGATTACCGGGACAAAGATGCTCTTTCAGAAAAACTCAAAAATGAATTCCCCAAAGCATTAATCATCCCTGAAGGTGGCACGAACCTGGCCGCGGTGGAAGGCATCAGGAATATGCTGAATTCTGATACTCAAGATTTTGACTATCTTTGTGCGGCTGTGGGAACCGGCGGAACGGTTGCCGGAATTTCCAAATTTGCGGAAAACCATCAGAAAGTTATCGGCTTTAAAGTGGTGGATGATGATTCGCTGCATTCAAGGGTTTCGGAACTTTCGGGGAAAGAAAATTTTACGCTTATAGACGCCCATTTCGGCGGTTATGGCAAAATTTCTGATGAAAACATTGCTTTTATCAATGCGTTTAGCCGGGAATTTGGCCTGCAGCTGGAGCCGGTTTATACCGGGAAGATGATGCGGAAGCTTTTTCAGCTTGTTGAGGAAGGCTATTTCCCGCAAAACAGTAAAGTTTTAGCCTTTCATACAGGCGGTTTGCAGGGAATTGCCGGTGCCAACGAAATGCTGAAGAAACAGAACAGAGCAGTGATAGAAAAAGGTGTGTCATCCTAAATTTGGCAAAGCTATGCAGTGTAAGAATCTACTGTTTTGGTTTTAGTAAAAATTAATAAATTGCACTTCTACGCACAGTAGAGTTTCAAAACAAAATAATATGAAAAAGACATTATTTGCTTTTACCGTAATTATTTTATCTAAATTTAATGCCCAGACCTGGAAAACTGAAGACCAGTACATCCAGAAATTTGCTGCGTACGCCGTAGAAGAGATGGAGAAATACCAGATTCCCGCTTCAATCACCTTAGCACAGGGACTTCTTGAAACCGGTGGCGGGCAGTCGCGCCTCGCACAACAGGGCAACAACCACTTCGGAATAAAATGTAAAGAAGACTGGACGGGTAAAACCATGTCGCATACCGACGATGCACCAAACGAATGTTTCCGGGTTTATGATGACCCGAAAGAATCCTACGAAGATCATTCTAAATTTCTGAAATACAGGAAGTACTACCAGAATCTTTTTACTTTGGATATGAAGGATTACAAAGCATGGGCTCACGGGCTGAAAAAAGCAGGATATGCTACTAATCCGCGTTACGCTTATATTCTGATTGATAAAATTGAGAAATACCGGCTTTACGAATTTGACAATACCAATTCGAAAGAGGCTTTGTTCACGGTTTTGAAGTTGTATCCTGATCTTAGAAATGATAAGGTTTTTATGGCACAGATGGATCAAAGCCAGGTGAGAACCAAGCCGTTAACCGTGCGGGTGCCTTACGAACAGACCTCCTACGCCAAACAGCAGCAGCGCGTTGAGAAAATTAAATCTGATGCTGAACTTTTGCAGACCATTTTGGTTAAAAGCCATCCTAACGGGAACAGGAAATTCATCGTTGTTCCGGCCGATACGGACCTGTCATTCATTGCCAACAAATTCAAAATCAGCGAAAGCCGCCTGATGAAGTGGAACGAACTTTCTGCTACAAGACTGCAGAAAAATGATGTGCTTTTCCTTGAAACCAAAAGCTCTGAAGGGAACACAAAAACTTATAAGGCTCAGGTTGGCGAAACGATGCACGATATTTCACAGAAATTCGGCATCAAACTTTCAAAACTTTATTCAAAAAACAGAATGTCTTATGGTGAACAGCCAAGAGTGGGGCAGCTGATCTATCTTCAGCAGAAAAAACCGAGAAGTTAGTTACAGCAATATTTCGTACTTTTGTGAGTGTGCTTTTTTAGTGCGCTCTTTTTTATTTACAAGGAAAAATTGAGCTGTTTAAGCCGATAAAAGCCATTATTATTACTCATTAAATTTTTAAAGTTAAAAATGTTATACCAAAGAAGTTCCGCGTTATTTGATGAAGCTTACAAATATATTCCGGGCGGCGTAAATTCACCTGTGAGAGCCTTTAAAGGTGTTGGCGGCGTGCCGGTTTTTATGAAATCCGCGAAGGGCGCATACTTAACCGATGCTGATGACCGAACTTACATTGACTACATCAATTCCTGGGGTCCTGCGATTTTAGGACATACACATCCGGATGTTTTGGAAGCGGTTCAGAAACAGGCAGAGAAAGGTTTCTCTTTCGGAACTCCCACAGAACTGGAGACTGAAATTGCGAAACTTATCGTAAAAAACGTTCCGAATATCGACCAGATCCGAATGGTTTCATCGGGAACGGAAGCTTGTATGAGCGCTGTTCGTCTGGCGAGAGGATATACGGGGCGCAACAAAATCATAAAATTTGAAGGCTGCTATCACGGCCACTCCGATTCTTTCTTGATAAAAGCGGGAAGCGGCGCTGCGACTTTTGGTAACCCAAATTCTCCGGGAGTTACGGCTGGTACCGCTAAAGATACTTTGTTGGCGAGATACAACGATTTTGAGCAGGTAAAGGATATTTTCAGGAATAATGAAGGTGAAATTGCCGCTGTAATCATTGAGCCGGTTGCCGGAAATATGGGCTGTGTTCTGCCGGAAAATAATTTTCTTCAGAAGTTAAGAACAGTCTGCGACGAATACGGAACTCTCCTGATTTTTGATGAGGTGATGACCGGTTTCCGTCTGGCATTCGGCGGCGCGCAGGAAGTTTTTAATGTGAAAGCCGATCTGGTAACCTACGGAAAAGTTATCGGTGGCGGAATGCCTGTTGGGGCTTTTGCCGGAAGAAACGAAATTATGGATGCCCTTGCTCCGAAAGGTGCAGTATACCAGGCCGGAACCTTAAGCGGAAATCCTCTGGCCATGAGAGCTGGTTTAACAACTTTGGAGCTGATTAAAGGCAATTTAAATTTCTTTGAAAACATCAGCAAAACTACCGAAACGCTGGATTTCGAAATTGGGAAAATCTTAAATGAAAAAGGGATCCAGCACAGAATCAACCGTAAAGGTTCGATGATGAGTGTCTTCTTCCATATTTCTTCGGTTTCAAATTTTGATGAAGCGGCAAATGCCAATCATGCACTCTTCAATAATTTCTTCCACCAGCTTTTGGCAAACGGAATTTACCTTCCGCCGAGTGGCTACGAAACATGGTTTATTTCTGACGCGATCAAGCAGAACGAGATCGACAGAACTCTGGAAGTTATCAGAAAATTTGAATATTCTTAATGCAGAAAGTACTGCACAACAATTATTAAAACGTTTAAAAAAATGAGGGGAAGTATCAGTTTTTGGTACTTCTTTTTTTTGGTTAAAAAATAAAGCAGCCCAACTATAGACAGCACAATGAGTGTATATATTGCCGGATATATTTGAAAAGCTTTGCTAAAATTACCTTTCAAAAGCTCTAACAGCGCAGTTTGCGCACCACAGCCAAAACACTCGATGCCCAAATATTTTTTATAAGGACATTTCCACAAAAAGTCATCTATACTCATTTTTTTGCACGCTCATACTGGTGTGGAAAAAAGCATTCCTGCCCTGATTCGAAAGCGCCCCGGACGGCGAGATATGGATTTCTCAAAATTTCGCGCGCCACAAAAATCAGATCAGCATCGTGGTTTTCCAGGATCGTTTCTGCCTGTTTGGAACTGGTAATCAGGCCTACTGCCCCGGTTTGTATTTCGGCCTCTTTCTTTATCCTTGAAGAAAACGGAACCTGATAACCGTCAAAAACAGAAATCTTCGCACCGTGAATATTTCCTCCGCTGGAAACGTCAACCAGATCAACATTTCTGGTTTTTAAAATTTTTGCAAGTTCGACAGACTGGTCTAAATTCCACCCGTTCGCTGCATATTCATCAGCCGAAATCCTTACAAAAAGCGGATGGTTTTCATCCAAAACAGTATTGACCGCTTCGACGATTTCAATTAAAAAACGGATTCTGTTCTCAAAACTTCCGCCATATTCGTCAGTTCGTATATTTGAAAGCGGCGACAAAAACTGGTGAATCAGATAACCGTGCGCTGCATGAATTTCAATCAAATTAAAACCGGCTTCTAAGGCGCGTTTTGCAGCATTTTTAAAATCAGCAATTAAATTCTTGATTTCCTCTACTGTAAGTTCATGCGGCGTTCTTTCTCCCGGTTTATAAGGGATTGGCGAAGGCGCTACTGTTTCCCAACTGGTTTCATCATCGGTTTGTACGCCATTCCACGTTGAGGCTTTTCTGCCGGCGTGTGCCAGCTGAATCCCGATTTGTGTTTCAGAATTTTGATGCACGAAATCCACGATTTTTTTGAAAGCGGCCGCCTGTTCATCATTCCAGATACCTGCGCATTTACTCGTGATGCGGCCTTCAGGAACTACGCCCGTTGCTTCAACCATAATTAATCCTGTTCCGCCTTGCGCGCGGCTGCCGTAGTGAACAAAATGAAAATCATTCGGCACACCTTCAGTTGCTGAATACATACACATCGGCGACATCACCCAACGGTTTTTCAGTTCGAGATTGCGAAATTTTATAGGGGAGTAAAGCATGGTTTTATATTTGGATTTGTAAATTTAGTGATTTAAAATTGCTCACAAATCATATAAGGTTTCTCTAATTAGTTTTAAATACCGTAAATTTACTTTCATAAAATTTTTTGATGCAACAGGAAATAAAAATCGGTTACGAGTTTTTCCAAAATGTGGATGAGCTGAACGATATCGAGAAAAAACTTTTTGAAACGGCAAAATCTGCCCGTGAAAAGGCTTACGCACCTTATTCAAATTTTCTTGTCGGATGTGCGTTACTTCTTGATAACGGTGAAATCATATCAGGAAATAACCAGGAAAATGCGGCATTTCCAAGCGGCCTTTGTGCGGAACGGGCTACCATTTTCTGGACTGCAGCAAACTTTCCGAAAGAAAAAATTCTAAAAATCTTCGTTATCGGCGGTTTAAAAGATTTTACCGAAAAGTCTACCGCAATTCCACCGTGCGGAGCCTGCAGACAAAGCATTTCAGAATATGAAGTGAAGCAAAGAAGCGATATCGAAATTTATTTTGCTTCCATGAGCGGAGAGGTTTACAAGACCCATTCAGTAAGGGATTTGCTTCCTTTTTCTTTTGATGCATCGTATTTATAATTAAAGTCACTGCAGAAGTACAAGACTTTTGGGTAGATAAGCGGCATAATTTTCGAAAAATACTTTCCAAAATCTCTTTGTTTGCGTATCTTCGCAGCACTTTCAGAAAAGGGAATCGCGTGCAATCCGTGAACTGTCCCCGCAACTGTAAATCACACGGTAGAATGAATAATTAACAATTGATAATTTTTCTTCTAACAAACTTTCTGCAACCAATCATTAATTATTACTTATCAGATTATTGATTGTGAAAGCCATTGCTTCGGTGAGAAGGCGCAGAATAAGTGAAAGTCAGGAGACCTTGCTGAAAGCTCAAAACCAACAACGCTTTCGGAGGAAAAGCCTGATTTACTGAACGTTCCGGTTCACTGATTAGACTGTATTTTTCCGGTAAGCAAACTTTAACTTAAATTATTCAAAAATGAAGAAAAGACTGATTTTTGTTGGAGCAATGCTTGTCGTAAGTTCAAACATTTTTGCCCAACAGGAAAATGAAACCACCATCGAAGAGGTAACTATCGCTTCGAAAATCCCGCAACAGCTTTACAAAACCGGAAAAAATGTGAAACTCATCACTTCGAAAGATCTTGAAAAATTTCAGGGACAAAATCTGAATGAAGTGCTGCAGCAGGTATCCGGATTTCAGATTACGGGAAATTTCAACAATGATGCTGAACCGAAATCTCCAAAGATCCGAGGGGGAAAAATGGCCAATATCCTTGTGCTAATCGATGGCGTTCCAATGAAAGATGTCACCGGTAACGATTACACAGCAATGGATTTGAGGCTTTTCGCAATCGAAAATGTAGAAAGTATCGAGGTTCTGAACGGTGCTTCTTCCGTACTTTACGGTTCCAACGCGACGGTTTCAGTAATTAATATTAAAACCAAAAAAAATGCGACCAAAAAAATCCAGGGAGAAGTTGGATTGAAAGGCGGTTCATTTGGAACTTTCGCACAAAATACAGGTGTGAGAGGAAATATCAATGGTTTTAAATATCAGCTTTCCGGTTTTAATGAAAAATCAGACGGAATTTCTGCTGCAGAAGGGAAAGATTTCGAAAAAGACGGTTTTGAAAAGCAAAATTTGGCAGCAACCATCGGTTACGGCGTAGAAAATTTCGATTTTAATATCAATGGCGGCTGGAACCACAATTTCTATCATTATGATGCTGGCGCATTCACCGACGGAAAGGACAGAGGAAATGATAAGCAGAGTTATATTGGTGGAAATGCCAACTTTAAATATAATAAAGGGCAGGTAACTTTCAATACAAGATATTCCGGTAACGAAAGGCTTTTGCAGGGATTAGATGAGAACTCTTACCGTGATGAATACCAGTACGAAGGGAAAAATTTCTTTGCTGAAATCTTCAATAATTATAAAGTTTCTGAGAATTTCAACTTCACTGTTGGTTTGCAGCACGAAAACCAAAGAATGGCTTCGAAAGCTTTGCCTTGGGGCGGAACGCAAATGGAAGACGGTTTGAAAATGGATGACACCGAAATGTCAAATCTTGATGCTTTTGCGAATTTCAATGCCAATTACAAAGGTTTTAATTTGGACGCCGGAGCAAGATTTACAGACAATTCCAAATTTGGAAACCACTTTGTTTACAGCGTAAATCCATATTATTTGTGGGAAATTGAAACGATGTTTTATAAAGTTGGATATTCCTATGCCACGGCTTTCATTGCACCTACACTTTACCAGAGCTACGGAACTTTACCGTACACTTTGGGGAATCCCGACCTGAAACCGGAAACCAATCAAACCCACGAAATCGATTTTAGTATTGGAAAAAAAGACAGAAGCATCGTTTTCAATGCAAGTTTGTTCCAAAGAAAAGAAGCAGATGTTTTTGCTTATAAAACCAATCCGGATTTTACGGGACAGTTCATTAACATTGAGAATAATAAAGTAAAAGGTTTTGAACTAGGGCTGGATTATGCGATGAATGAACAGTTGAGATTCGGTGGAAATTTCAGTTTTGTGGAAAAGGAAAATGCAGCAACAATGCTTCGGCAACCAAAACAGCGCATGAATTCTTATGTAGAATATTTGCCTTTCAAAACAACCAGGATTGCGCTTTCGCACCAGTTTACAAGCAAAAGAAGCGATGCGTATTGGGACAATTCAACCTTTACGGTAAAAAATGTTGAGTTGGACAGCTACCATCTCTTCAACCTGAACGTCAATCAAAAACTGCCATATAATCTTGAAACTTATCTGAATATCGGTAACCTGTTCAACGAATCTTATGTAGATGTCGCAGGGTTTACCACAAAACCCAGAAATTTCATGGTAGGTGTGAACTATAAATTTTAGGATTTATAATTTATTTTAATGTTAAAAAAATCCGCTGTGTAATTATCGCAGCGGATTATTATTTTTTGAAAATTATTAAAGAATTAGATTTCAACCCCAGTTTTTCAGCTTCGGTGATTACGAAATTTCGGGCTTCGATTTTATCGTTGGCAATGTCGCCTTCCAGAATCGCTTCTTTTACTTTTTCCTTTAAAATCCCGATTTCCCGTCCGGGTTGCAGGTTGAACATCTCCATAATTTCTTCACCGGAAATGGGCGGTTGGAAATTTCTGATGTGGTCTTTTTCTTCAACTTCCTTTATTTTTTGTGCGACATATTCAAAATTTTTGGTGAATCTTTCCTGTTTTTTAGCATTTTTTGTGGTGATGTCGGCTTTACAAAGTGTAAACAGGTCTTCCAGATCATCTCCGGCATCAAACAAAAGCCTTCTCAATGCAGAATCTGATGCGTCATCGGTAACCAGAGCGATGGGTCGCGAAGACAGCTTCACCATTTTCTGGACATATTTCAAATCATTCCCGAGTGGGAGTTTTAGTCTTTGAAACAAGGTTTTAGCCATTTTCGATCCTAAAAATTCATGACCGTGGAAAGTCCAGCCTGTGCCTTCAACGAACTTTTTAGTTGGAGCTTTCCCAATGTCGTGAAGCAGCGCCGACCAGCGTAACCATAGGTTTTCCGTGTTTTTTGAAATATTGTCAACCACTTCAAGCGTGTGGTAGAAATTGTCTTTGTGCGTTTGTCCTTCTATTTCCTCAATGCCTTTCAGCGCGATCAGTTCCGGCAAAATGTATTGAAGCAAGCCGGTTTCTTCGAGAAGTTTTAAACCAATACTGGGTTTTTCAGAAAGCATGATTTTGTTGAATTCGACCATAATTCTTTCCATCGACACAATCCTGATCCTTTCAGCTTCCTGTCTGATGGCTTGCAGAGAATTTTCTTCTATTTTAAAATTTAAAGTTGAAGCGAAACGAACGGCACGCATCATTCTTAGAGGATCGTCAGAATAGGTTTGTAGTGGCTCCAATGGCGTTCGCAGAATTTTATTCTGTAAATCTTCCTGACCGCGAAATGGATCAATGAGTTCTCCAAAGTTTTCTTTGTTTAACGAAATCGCCATGGCATTGATGGTAAAGTCGCGACGTTTCTGGTCGTCCTCCAAAGTTCCCGTCTCTACGGCAGGCTTGCGTGAATCTTCAGAGTAGCTTTCTTTTCTGGCACCAACGAACTCAAGATCCAAACCATTGTGTTTAAACATCGCTGTTCCGTATGTTTTAAACACCGAAACTTTTAGTTTAGGGTTGATTTCTACGGCGATTTTTTTTGCCAAATCAATACCGGAACTTTCTGTTACGAAATCTATATCGGTTGGCATTTGCCTTTTCATCAGAAGGTCGCGAACGTAGCCGCCAACGATGTAAACGGTTTGGTTATTCTTTTCTGCGACATCAGAAATGAGTTTGAAAAGCTTGAGATTTTTATTTTGGTTGAGGCTGATCTGCATTGTATTAAAAACTTTCGCAGATTGTGTAAATTCAGCAGATAAAAGATCTGCGCAATCTACTTAATCTGCGAGAAATATTTTTGCAAAGATAAGAATTTGAAATGACGTTTTATTTGGCTTCAGTAGCCTTACATTCAACGTTGACGAATTATTACTCTCTCAAAACTTTTATTCTGCCGTCATTCCAGACGCGTATAACTGATGAACCGGAATATTCTGAAATTTTTTCACGGTTTTCCTCTACGGCATAATCCACAAGACTGATGATTTCCGGATTGATGTCTGAAAACTTCATCGGAGATTTATCACCACTAAAATTGGCTGAGGTAGAAACCAATGGCTTATTGATTTTTGAAATGAGTTTTTTACAGAGATCGTCTTTAACCAAACGGATGCCGATGCTCCCGTCTTCGGCCAGAATTTCCTTGGGCAAACCTCGCGGATTGTCATAAACAATCGTCACCGGTTTTTCAGAAAGGTCGATGATTTCCCAGGCCATTTCCGGAACGTCGACCAAATCCTGCAAACGTTTTTCGCTTTCCACCAGAATTATCATCGATTTGGTGTTTTCCCGTTTTTTGATTTCAAAAATTCTGTTGATGGCGTCTATATTCGTAGCATCGCAGCCGATTCCCCAGATCGTGTCAGTGGGGTAGAGGATGGTCCCGCCGGATTTTAATGTTTGAAGGGCTTTTTCCATAACTTCCTATTGGTTAGAGACGAATTATCTTAAATTTTTCAGGTATCGTTCTTTGATGATGTTCAAATGATGGATATTGTGACCAACAATTAATTTTCCCAGCAATTCGACCGATATTTCGTTTTTGTTGGCAACGCCTGTTTTTTGCAGTATTTCAGAATTCAAATTCTTGAAAAATAAAAACGAAATTTTTCTGATGAGTTTAAATTCTTCAATCAGTTCAACCAGAGTATAATCTGCCACGTTGTTATTTGCTCCGTATTGAACTTCATCCCAGGCCGGAAGTTCGGTTTGGTCGTTTCTGGAAAAACTAAGCGCCCGATAATTGAAGATTTTCTCTGCGTCAATGAGATGTTGAAGCAAAATTTTTAATGACCATTTTCCTTCGGCATAAGCAAAATAAGACTGTTCTTCTGAAAGGTTTCCGTAAAGCTCTAAAGTTTCGTCTCCGGCATTTTTCATCTCCTGTATCCAGTCTGATGAGGGAATCAAACCGAGATAATTATGAATGTATTTTTGAAATTCTGTCATATTCAAATATTTATAAAGAAACGGACAAAAAATTGTCCGTTCCGTTTTATGCGTTAAAAGCGCTCTCCAAATCAGCAATCAAATCATCACTGTCTTCAATCCCGACACTTAGCCGAACCAAATCGTCTGTAATTCCGATTTCTGCACGTTTGTCGGCTGGTATTGAGGCATGAGTCATCAGCGCCGGATGATTGGCCAAAGATTCCACGCCGCCCAAACTTTCAGCCAAAGTGAAAACTTTCACATTCTCTAAAAATTTAACGGCATCCGCCTTTTCGCCTGATTTAAAATTAAAAGAAACCATTCCCCCAAAACCGTTTGGCATTTGTCTTTTAGCCAAATCATGCTGTGGGTGACTGGCCAGTCCCGGGTAAACTACATCTTTTACTTTCGGGTGATTTTGAAGGAATTCTGCTATCTTTTGCCCGTTTTCTGAATGTCTCTGCATTCTTAAAGCTAAAGTTTTAATCCCTCTTAAAACCAAATAGGAATCGTGCGGACCAAGAATTCCGCCACTTGCAAACTGTATGAAATGAAGTTTTTCCCCAAGCTCACGGTCCTTTGCAACCAATGCACCGGCAATAACATCCGAATGTCCGCCGAGATACTTCGTAGCCGAATGCATCACGATGTCAGCACCCAGATCCAGAGGCCTTTGCAGATAAGGTGACGCAAACGTATTGTCAACTGCCACCAAAATATCTTGATCCTTCACCAAATCGCAAACCGCTTTGATGTCCACCAGCTTCATCAGTGGATTGGTGGGTGTTTCGAGCCAGATCAGTTTGGTTTTTTCTGTGATTAAATCTGAAATTTTAGAAACATCATCGAAGTTCACGAAGGTGAATTTAAGCTGATATTTCTCGAAAAGGCGCGTGAACATCCTGTAAGTGCCGCCGTATAAATCGTCCACTGCAATTACTTCGTCTCCTGGATTCAATAATTTTAGGACACAGTCAATTGCAGCTAAGCCTGAGCCAAAAGCCAATCCTTTTGCACCGTTTTCGATGGAAGCCAAACTATTTTCCAAAGCTTGTCTTGTAGGATTTGCCGCTCTGGAATATTCGTAACCAGAATGAATTCCCGGAGATTTCTGAGCAAAAGTGGATGTTAAAAAAACCGGAACGTTCACGGAACCAGTTGCCGGTTCGTGATGCTGTCCGCCGTGTATTACTTTTGTGTTGAAGTTCATTGTATTTATTTAAAAATTTACCAGTGTACCAATGTATCAATTTTACGGATTGTTACATTGCTGCATTTTTTAGACTGTTACATTTTAATAGCCGATTTCACCGCAAATTCCTCCGCCATTTCCTCCATCCACGCTGCCACGTCCTCTTCTCCGGAGGCTCTCTGATAGGTGCTGCCCAGCGAAATAAGGATCTGGTGGATGAACATTTTCATCTGGTCCAGCGGCATATCTTTCGTCCAAAGGTCGATGCGCAGGGCTTCCATGGTTTTATCATCCCAAACGGAAATCATTGTGGCTTTGGTTGGCTGAGATTCAATGCCGCCATCCTGCGCATTCCATGTCATTTTTTCCGGAACGTGGTTATCATCAAGTTCTACATCAATTGTTATCTGGGTTTTTCTCATATTCTTTTTTTAAAATCTGTTCTAACTTACATTTTATGAACGGATTGCTGTTAATTTTTAGGTTTGTATTCAGACTGGTTGAATATTTCCGAAGCATTCATATTCAGGAAGTCCGCCATCCTGGTGTCCGGATTCTTTTCAAAAAAATTCCTGCAGATTTGCCATCCTGTAAAAATTCCAATCTGCGGCGAAGATTCATTATCTATTGCGGTATAAAATTTTGAAAATGGTGCCGGCGCTATAAAACGCCCTTCCAAACGGGCTTCGTCACTGAAAATAAGATTGTTTTCCACGAAAAAATTCCACACGTTGGCTTCATTAGCCGTTGCCCATTCATATTGTTTTGGTGTGTAATTGATCTTTAAATAATCTGGAAAATTTGGCAGAAAAGCATCCTGCAGAAGCATGATTTTTCCGTTATAAATCAGCATGTCTATGAATTTTCTGTGCTCGGCATCGGCTGGCACCAAGTTTTCAGCAATAATTTGCGAAACTTTCGGAACGATGTTCTGCGGATTCATCGAGGTTTGGTAATAGTGTTCCATCCCTTCGTAATGGGAATTGTTTTCTCCCATAAACCCTGTTACATCAATGAAGAGAAAATTCTCATACGGCTGAAGGAAAATCGGGTCCTTTGCCATTTGAAGTGACGAAGAAAAAAGATAAACCTTTGGCGAATTAAATTGCGGGAAGTAATGTTTTACCCTTGCAAAAAGTTCAGAAAGTTCATTTTTAAGTTTGTTCCGGTCAATTTTGGAGATGGCTTCCTTGTAGATTTTAATTTCTTCGGCATCTTTTCTTCTCAAATCAAAATCTGCATCGCTCACCGTTCCCTGAAACCACGGATATTTCTGCTTAAACGCTTCGGTAGATGTACTGGAATCAAAATATTCCTTTGAAATATCTGTGATTGTAATATTTTCCTTTTGTCCTTCGATTTCAGTTTTCCAAAGGTCTTTAGGCTCTTTTTGGCATGAATTGACGGTAAGGAAAGCCATTAAAAAAATCAGGTAATATCTAAAAAACTTCATTATTTTTACATCTGTCTAAAAGGTTTACAAAAGTAGCAAAAATATGGAAAAATATATCGAAACGCCGAGGTTGCTGTTGCGCGAAATTGTGCCTGAAGATGTAGGCAGGATGTTTTTGCTGGATAGCAATGCTGATGTAATGAAGTATATTGGTGTAGCGCCATTTACAGCCCATCAGCAGTCAGAAGAAGTAATTAAAAAAGTAAGATCACAATATCGAGAAAACGGTATCGGCAGATGGGCAGTAATTGAAAAGAAGTCCGGGCTTTTAATTGGTTGGAGTGGCCTGAAGTTTTTGACTGAAGAAATTAATGGGTATAAAAACGTTTATGAAATCGGATATCGTTTTCTACCAGAATTCTGGGGGAAAGGATATGCGACTGAGGCCGGGAAAGCGTGGCTCGACTATGGTTTTAATAATATGAAAATTCCTTTTGTTTATGCAGTTTCGCATTCTGAAAACCAAAGCTCCATTCATACTCTGGAGAAATTGGGATTTATCAAGACTGAAGAATTTTTCGATCACGACGGACTTTGTTATTGGTATGTTTTAAATAAAGAAGATTTCAACAACCTGACACCTTGAACTTTAAACTTTAAACGAAAAAATAAAATGCAAACTGAAAAAGTAATCCATCATATCGTAAACTGGCTGAAAGACTATGCTCATAAAGCCGGCGTAAAAGGTTATGTCATCGGAGTTTCCGGTGGCGTAGACAGTGGCGTTGTTTCTACGCTTTGTGCCATGACCGGCCTGGACCTGCTGATGCTCGAGATGCCGATTCGCCAAAAAGAGGAACAGGTAAACCGCGCGTGGGAACACATGAACGACATCACGAAAAGGTTTCCAAACGCAAAAGCGATGAGCGTGAATTTAACTCCCGCTTTTGAAGAACTCTACAAAACTTTCGATGTAAAAGACGATCGGTTTCCAGCGGAAAAACTCGCATTCGCCAATACAAGAAGTCGTTTGCGTATGTTGACGCTTTATTATTACGGCCAGATCAATAGCCTCCTTGTTTGTGGTACAGGAAATAAAGTTGAGGATTTTGGAATTGGTTTTTACACCAAATACGGCGACGGTGGAGTAGATGTTTCACCCATTGCTGACCTTTACAAAACCGAGGTTTATGAACTGGCGAGAGCCCTGGATTTGGTGGAATCCATTAAAAATGCCATTCCGACCGATGGCCTATGGGACGTGGAAAGGACTGATGAGCAGCAAATTGGCGCGACTTATCCCGAGCTCGAAAAAATCCAGAAAGAATGGGGTACAAAGACTGAAGCCGATTACAGCGGGCGCGATCTGGAGGTATTTAAAATTTTCCAGAGAATGAACCGGGCGGCGCAGCATAAAATAAATCCGATTCCAATTTGTGATATCCCGGAGGAGTGGCGATGAACCCATTCTGAGTTGAACCTGAAACAAAAATTATGAATCCAAACAAAACCAAGATTTTTCTCTTTTTTATCGCCGGTGCAATCGCAGGAATGCTCATCACGTATTTTCTGGTCAATTATAAAATTGAAAAGAAGCAGCCGGAAACAGCTTATGTTTCGCCGGCCGAATCTCAAAAAAATGACACTTCAACAGATTTTCAAGGCAGTAAAACGGCAAATTCCGGTGTAAATTCGTCTGAAATAGATCGGTTGACAAATGAGGAAGTAGTGATTGATTATGTAAAGAAAAACGGCAGACTTCCGGATTATTATATCACCAAAACGGAGGCGCGAAACCAGGGTTGGGTTCCTTCAAAGGGAAATCTTTGTGATGTTCTGCCTGGAAGAGCAATAGGTGGTGATAAATTCAGCAACCGCGAAAAAACATTGCCGAAGGGGGAACAGTATTACGAAGCCGACGTTAATTACAACTGTGGCAAGAGGAATGCTGACCGGATTGTCTTTACCAAAAAAGGCGATGTGTGGCTGACTCACGATCACTATAAATCATTTGATAAACAGTAATAACGTTCAGTTTTGTTCAAAAAGGTTTTAAATATAGTTCCGTTTTGAGCCATTTGAACAAAATTAATCTATTTAAACCTGCTAAATTATGAAAGAAATATACATCGATTTTACTGAAATAGGGGACTACGAAGATTTCTATGCTCAACTTAAATCAAAGGTCGATTTGCCGGAGTATTTTGGCGATAACCTGGATGCGCTTTACGACAGCATTACCGGCCATGTGGAATTGCCGCTGCACCTCGAATTTGTAAATATGAGCGTAGATCAGCTGGAAACTTTTGAAGATCTCCTTACAACGCTGGAGGATGCCGATGATGAGCTGGATGAGTTTACATTTGCCTATTACCTCGAACAGTACGAGGATGAGGAATAAAAAAAAACACCGAAATTTCTCCGGTGTTTTTTTCTGCTTTTTGTTAATCTATTTATCGATGATTACTTTCACCGGAAAGCTGTAAGTGTTTGCTGCCATCGTTCTGTTATCGGCAGGATTGAATTTGTACTGTAAACTGGTCAAAACATTTTCCAGTTCTTTGCTCACATATTTGCATTCACCGTTAACGTTAACGTTGCTTATTTTGCCATTTTGTGCAATGTCGAATTTTACCAGGCTGTCGATTTCACCTTCTGATAAGTCTGGATTGGTAAAATCAAAATTCTGAATTACAAGTTTTCTAAGATCATTGAATCCGTCGTTCGGATTAAGTTTTACTTCCTGTAATACGTTTGAAGTTTGCGCTTTCGCTGTGGTTACTGCTCCTGAAACTGCTAAAATTCCTAATGTTCCAAGTATGTAGATTAATTTCTTTTTCATGATGTATTTATTTAAAAATGTTAAAAAATCGTTTTAGTTGCTTACTTGCTAATACAAATTAAACAAATTAAAACTAAATTCACAAATATTTAATATTAATTTAATATTAGAAATTTGGAATTATGAAAAATACATACTATGAAAATTCTAAAAATTGCGTGTTAAAGGGCGATATGAATTATTTTATAGCTGAAGAATTTATACTGAAATACTTCATTCGATGTTAAATTAAATATTACAAAACGGCTTTAAATAACAAAAGCCACCGAAAAATCGGTAGCCTTTGCCTGATATGAATTTAGTAATTAGTTAATTCCTGACCATCCTTTAGCCCAAGATGGAAGGTTTACACCGTCACCTGCGCCAGTAGCGTTTGAATTTTCCATACCTGCAACAAGAGCAGCGTCGATACCTGCAACTTTGGCACCTACGTTATCAAATTTTACGTTTTTGATTTTACCTGCCTGGTTGAAATAAGCGATTGTAGAAGCATCTTTGAAAGTAAGACCAGTTTTCCATCCAGAAACTACCATGTTGTCGATAGTTGCATAAGTACCTACCCTGAATACGTTTGTACCGTCACCTTCGTTATCAGTAGTTGTGTAACCGATAAGGGTGATGTTTTTCAAGGTTGGGTTAGATCTTGGGTTTGCATCGTTGTTAGATTTTTGGTTATCAGCTTCGATACCCATGTTACCCACGTTTGCAGCGATTCTCTTACCGTAAACGTTTTCTGCAGTACCTCTCCATCCGTCGGTCCAGTCGAATGCATCGTCATCGTTGTTGTAGCTTACCATGTTTTTCACGTTCACAGTTCCACCGAAGAATTCGATACCGTCATCAGCACCGTTGATAGCTGCGATACCTTCAACTGTAGTACCGTTACCAACACCGAAGAAAGAAATACCGTTGTATTCTTTAGTATCAGAAAAACGAGCTCCTGAGTTGTTGATTACTACATATTTAAGAACACCTGAGTTATCAGCATCGTTAGTACCACCGTACGGTAGATCCGCAACTTCTGATCTTCCGGTCGCACCTGTGTTGATAGAAGCTCTACCGCAAATTACGATACCACCCCAGTCACCTTTTTGTTTTGTTGGTGATTCGAAAACGATAGGGCTTGTAGAAGTACCGTTAGCGAAAATCTGTCCACCCTGAGCTACCGCAAGGTAAGTGTTTGTACCACCTGAACAAACGATTTTAGTACCAGCTGGGATTGTAAGTTTAGCACCGTCTCCTACGATAACAGCACCTTTCATATAATAAGTAGTACCAGCGTTTAGTTCAAGAACATCACCAGATTTAAGGTTGATAGCAAAGTTATTTGGGTCAACTTTTACTGTGCTTGGATCTACTGGTGTTACCGGATCGTCACCATTGTCACAAGAGTTAAGAGCAACTGTTGTAAGGCCTAGCGTGCAAAGCATAGCTGCACTGGCAAAAAACTTTTTCATTTACTTTAAATTTAAATTTGTTAATATTTATTTTTCTTTCCTTTTTTATTAAAATGTGTAACCTAAGCTTACCCCAAATTCGCGGCCTCTTTTGTAATCATAAGTCACAGATTCCTGGCCGGTTTCCTGAATTCTTTTGACGCTTGGGTTAATCAGGTTTTTACCTTTGAGGCTAAGTTCTATCTTGTTTGGAAAAGCTACCTTGAAAGTTGCATCGAAGAGGTTGATCGGCTTCTGAACGACATTTCCAATTTCCATAGTACTCAAGGCATAAACATATTGGCCTATATATGAATACGATGCTACAAAATCCATAATAGTTTTGTTCGGCGAGGTATAGCTGTATCCAAGGTTTGCATTTCCTATAAAATCTGCTGCTCCTTCCAGTTTATCTTTTGTAACGCCTTGATCAAATGCTACATAGAAAGTTGATTCTTTTTTGATTTTCTCTGTATCGAGCTCACTTTGTGAATTTAAGTAAGAAGCATTCAAGAAGGTGTAAAACTTGCCATTGTCAGTCTTATAAAGGTCTTTTCTTACTTCAGCTTCAAGTCCCCAAACATAAGCCCAGTCACCAACGTTTAAGTATGAATAAAGCCCTTCACCTACTAAAGCTTTAGAAATTGGATTCTGAATATATTTTCCGTAACCAGTTAAGGAGAAAAGTTCGCCTTTGCCAGGGAAATATTCCCATTTCAGGTCCAGGTTATTGTTGTCAGAAGGTTTTACATCCGGGTTACCAACAGTAGTTTCGCTTACCTCGTTGTACATATAAGGCGCCAGCTCCTTCATTTGCGGAAGAGTGTACGTTCTGGAAGCCGAAAGTCTTAAGTTTTGGTTATCTGTAAGGCTATATTTCAGGTTTAATGCCGGAAGGAATTTTTGATAATCAAATTTTCTGGACTTAGAACCGTCAGGTAAAGTGTAGTTTGTATCCCAGTTCATATCCTGATTGATGTTGTCGAAACGTACACCAATTTGCGCTGTCAATTTATCCCAAACATAATCAAGGTTTGCAAAACCGGAATTTACATATTGTTTTCCGTTGAAGATAATCGGTGCAATTTCGAAATAGTTGTCAGGATTTTGCTTGTTGGATTCGATTGTGAAATAACCTGCATCAAATCTCTGCTGGTTGAAAACCTGATCAATATTGTTCGGATCTACTACTTCGCCAAGGCCTGAATAAGCCGGGCTGTAACGGAAGTCAAACTGTCTCGCGTCAAATTTTCTATCTTTAAATCTTCCCTGATAACCAAGGTTTAATTTAAAATTATCAGTGATTTTATAGTTTGCAGAGATGTTTCCTGAAAGCTCATCATCATTCAGATTATCAAAATATCTGTTTGAAGATCCACCATCACGTCTCACTCTGTAGATTCCGTTTGGCTGACGGATTAGAGTGTTGGAAATACGGTCTGGCCTTTTGCTGTCAAGCATGTTGTATCCTACGATCCAGTCAAGGTCTAGCTTGTCGCTCAGCTTGTGCTCACCACCCAATTGGTTTACGAATAAGTCTGTTACTTTATATTCTGCTCTACGGATATAAGCGTTGTCCAAAGTAGCCCAGTCGTAGTTATAGCCCTGGAAAATTCTTGTTTCCTGAGTAGTCGAGTGGATATAGTTGGAGATCAACTTAAGTCTGTTGTTGGCATTTAGCCTGTAAAATAAGTTCACAACACCGGTAGTATTGGTTCCGTAGTTGTATTTATCTACATTATAATCATTAAGTCGGTTACCTGTGCTGTTGTAGTTAGCTTCTTTACCGTGAGCGTAGAAATAATCGTTATTCCAGCCACCGTAGAAAAATGCGCTTAATGTAGTTTCACCCAGTTTGAAGTTCTTTCCTCCTTCCAGGCTGAAGCCTGAATTTATTGGCGTAAAGTTTGAACCAGCAAAAGTATCCTTAAAGTTCCAGGAAGTATTTACAGGATATACATTTCTTGAGTTGCCAGGAGTTTTAGAAGTTTTAAATCCCCAGAAATTTGGTCCAGACTGTAAATAAAAAGGATCAGCATCAAACGCCTGCGTATTGACAGAACTTTCGATGCCGATTTTTGCATAAGGTTTCCCTCTGTATTCTTTAGATAGCACGTTGATGTTTGCACCGCCGAAATCTCCTAAAAGCCTAGGTGCAAACACCTTCTCGATTGCTATATATTCGATCATATCCGTTTTAAGGATGGAAAGATCGATGTTTTTGTTCTCTGGATTCTCTGATGGAATCGGCAGGTTGTTCAGTGTAGTTGTGTTGTACCTGTCTAAAAGGCCTCTTACTGAAATAGTTCCGGAACCTTCCTGTTTTACAGTACCGGTCGCTTTAGTTACCGCTGTAGCTACATCACCGATACCTTGCTTGGATAATTGTTCTGTACCTACGGTTTCTACTACTTCGACTGATTTCTTCTGCATGTTTATCAGGTTACTCTCAGCGCCTTTTTTGGTAGTTCCTTTAATGGTTACGCCTTCCAGTTTTTTCTCGGTTTTCACAGTGTCCTGTTGTGCGTAAACTGTTGTAAATGATGCGGTTAAAAATAACGCGGCAATACTTACTTTTCTTAGATTCATCTTAATCTTAATTACTAAATATATCGCTGCAAAGGAACTCATCATTTTCTGGAGTTGGGGTTTAGTAATCTTTAAATATTCTTTAAAAAAAGATTAACAGAAAACCATACTATGTTAATTTTGTGTAAACAAAAAATTCCGCAACGCAGTACATAAGTATAATTGAGTAATTTTGAAGGTTTAAAAAGGTAAAAATGAACCCCAAAAAGATTCTTTTAATTGATGACGAACAGGACATTCTCGAGATTTTATCCTATAATCTGGAGAAAGAAGGTTACCAGGTTTTTACAGCAGACAACGGTAACGATGGTATAGAAAAAGCCAAGGAGATCCTCCCCGATCTTATATTGTTGGATGTCATGATGCCGGAAAAGGACGGTATTGAGACTTGCCAGGATTTACGTAAGGTTAAGGAACTGCAAAAAACACTTATCGTTTTCCTTTCTGCGCGCGGCGAAGAGTTCTCTCAGTTAGCCGGTTATCAGGCCGGTGCCAACGATTACGTGGTGAAGGTCATCAAACCAAAAATTCTTATTTCTAAAATTAATGCCCTTCTTCAGTTAACAAACCAGGTGGAAGACAGTGTCAAAATTCTTGAAATTGGTGATCTGGTTATAGACAAAGATAATTTCAGAGTAACCAAAAACGGACAGGTTTTTCTGCTTCCTAAAAAAGAATTTGACCTGTTATATCTTTTAGCGTCGAACACACAGAAAGTTTTCAAACGCGAAGAAATTCTGGAAAAAGTTTGGGGAAATGATGTGATCGTGGGAGAGAGAACCATCGATGTGCATATCCGCAGGCTCAGGGAAAAATTAGGCGATTCCTCAATCCAGACCCTTAAGGGCATCGGTTACAAATTAGTTGTGTAACTTTACGGAATGAAGTTTAACCGGCTTTCGTTTTTCGCAGCCTTATTTATGACCTTAGCGATTACGGTGATCGTAATTGCGTTCGATTATTCAAAGACTTTTGACGTAGATAAGGTCAATGCAGACCTGCTCTTCATTATCAGCATTCTTTTGATCTTCCTTATTAATTATTTCGGGGTTGGGTTCCTGTTCAGGACGTACGGCCGGCGCCAGATCAAAAAGATAGCGGTGGACCTGCCAAAGGATTTTTTTGAAGATTCCGAGAATGTGGGTTTTAAAGAACTTTCCGAAAAACTTACCCAGAATGTTTCCGAGATCGATATGATCAAGGAGATGGAGGCCTACCGGAAAGAATATATTGGCAACGTATCCCACGAGCTGAAAACACCGCTTTTTTCAATTCAGGGTTATATCGAAACCCTGCGCGATGGCGGCGTTGAAAACCTCAACATCCGCGACAAATACCTTGAAAGAATCGGGATTTCCGTAGAGCGACTGATCAATATCGTGAATGATCTGGATATGATTAACCGTTTTGAGAGCGGTGAGATCAAACTCAATATTTCAAAATTCGACATCAACCTTCTGGTGAAAGAAACCTTCGATATGCTTGACCTCGAAGCGCAGAGCCGTAACGCCATTTTAAGTTTGAATACGTCTGCACCGCAAGTTTTCGTAAATGCCGATAAGCAGAAAATTTCCCAGGTCCTTATTAATTTAATCTCCAACGCAATACATTATGCTAATCGCCAGCAGGCGCAGATTATCGTGAAAACCACTGTTCTTAAAAATAAAGTCCTTATCGAAGTTTCAGACAACGGGATGGGTATAAAACCGGAAGCATTGCCACGGATCTTCGAAAGGTTCTTCCGTGTAGAAAGCAGCCGGAGCCGGAGAGAAGGCGGTTCAGGTCTGGGCCTCGCGATTGTAAAGCACATTCTGGAAGCTCACAACGAAAATATCTCCGTAGAAAGCGTGTATCTGGAGGGTACCAACTTCAGTTTCATGCTCGAAAAAGGGTAGTTTCAGGGGCGAAAAATTTAGCAAAATCTTTTTTAAATAAAAACTTTAAAATTTTTTTGGTCACTTTGCAATTGTTTTATATTTGTACCCGAATGTAGAACATTTTTGATTAAAAAATAAAGTCAGTAATAATAGGTATGGTTTATAAGATACGTGTAATCTTAGACACGAAAGAAGACATCTTCCGGGATATCGAGATTAAGGAGAAACAGACACTCTGGAACCTGCATCTCGGAATCAAAAGTGCATTCAGCCTGCAGGGTGATGAGCTTTCCGCTTTTAACCTTCTGGAGGATGACGGTACCATCATCAAAAGCGTGCCTTTGGAAGATATGAGTGATGAAGGAGACGGGGAAATTATGTCGGATGTTTACATCAACGAAGCTTTCGAATCTGTTGGTGACAAAGCACAGTTCCAGTACGGATTACTCGATTTATGGGAGTTTTTCTGCGAAATTATTGAAGTGATCGATGAAAAACCGTCCGTTAATTATCCGATTACCGTTTACCGGTTCGGAAATGTACCTTTGAAAGCTCCGGGAAAAGGTGGCAGCGCAAAAAACAAAAGGTCAGTGATGCCTTTGATGGATGAGGATGAGGATAATTTTGGGTTTGATGATGATTTCGAAAGTGGAGATTTTTCAGATGAGGACGAAACTTTCGATGATGATGAGCCTACTGACTATGCCGATGATGCTTATGAAGAGGATGGTGAAGGTTAAAAAACAGTTTTCACAATATGCGAAGCCCTGATTTTCAGGGCTTTTTTATTTTTCACTTTTAAAATTCAATTTATTAAATTTGTGAAAATAAAGTGCAGGCCTTTAAAGAAGATCTTAACCCGTGCAAGGGGTACCGAATCGAAATTTAATACAAAAAAGGCAGGCTTTATTTTGAAAAGTTTCTAAAATATTAATTATGAAAAAGATAATTCTTTTAGCAATATTGGGATTGGGAATTCTCTCCTGCACCACACAAAAATCAACTAAAACTATGGAGTTACCAACTGAATGGAAGCATACCACAAACATTTATGAAGTCAATGTAAGGCAGTACACACCGGAAGGCACTTTCCGCGCTTTTGAAAAACATTTGCCAAGACTAAAGGAAATGGGCGTTAAAACTCTGTGGTTTATGCCGATTACGCCAATCGCACAGAAAGGTAAAAAAGGAACTTTAGGCAGCCAGTATGCTGCTGCAGATTACACCGCGATCAATCCGGAGTTCGGAACGATGGAAGATTTCAAACATGTTGTAAATGAAGCACACAGGCTGGGTTTCAAGGTCATCATCGACTGGGTTGCCAATCATACGGGCTGGGATCACAAGTGGACCAAAACAAATCCGGACTTTTATTTGAAAGATCCTAAAACAAACGATTTCCAGATTGCATCGGGGATGGACGACATCATCGAACTGGATTATAAAAATCCGGCGATGAGGAAAGCGATGATTGATGCGATGAAGTTCTGGGTTCGCGAAGCCAATATTGACGGCTTCCGTTGTGATCTTGCTTCTTGGGTTGAAGTAGATTTCTGGCAGGAGGCCCGTCCGCAGGTCGATGCTGTGAAGCCGCTGTTTTGGTTAGGTGAATTTGATGAACTTGAAAATCCTGATTACGGAAAAGTATTTGATGCCAGCTACATTTGGAGCTGGATGCATAAAACCCGCGAGTTTAATGAAAAAAATCTTCCGCTTTCTGATTTAAGAACGCTGCTTCAAAGATATTCCGACATTGGCGACGGTTCGATGAGAGCCTGGTTTACCTCCAATCACGACGAAAATACCTGGAACGGCACCGAATATGAAAAATATGGCGTGTTCGCAAAGCCTTTAGCCGTATTTTCAATCACCTGGAATGGCGTTCCACTGATCTACAACGGGCAGGAGCTTCCTCTGAAGACCAAACGTCTTGAGTTTTTTGAAAAGGACCCAATTCCTTGGGGCGCACAGCAACCAGAGCTGCAGAATTTTTACAAAACCCTGTTGAATTTAAAATCATCAAACCCGGCTTTGCGCGGCGGTGATCCTGCAGTTACAACATATTGGTTAAAAACTTCTGCCGATGATAAAGTTTTCGCCTACGTGCGCAAAAACGGAAAAGATGAAGTGTTAACCGTTTTAAATATGTCGAAAAATCCGGTTCAGTTCACGATAAATGATGATAATTTAGAAGGAACATTCAAAGACCTTTTCACGGGTGCCAAAAGAGATTTCGGTCAGGATAAAGCTTTCAGCCTTCCGGTTTCTGGTTTTGCGGTTTTTGAGAAGTAAATAAAAATGATATTATAAAAAAAACTTTGGCATCAACGGATGTCAAAGTTTTTTGTTTATTGGAAAACCTGTTATTTATAAGCTTCGATCGTTTTATTAATCAGATCAATTTGCTGGTTTATAGTTTTGCTTTGCGGATTGGCTTTCAGGACCTGCGTTTTCTTTGCGAGGCCTTCTCTCAACATCTGCACAATCATCATTTTCGCCTGCGGATTTTGTGCCACCTGACCTTTTGCCTGATTCAGAATTTTGGTTAAATTCTCTGTTGCTTTCAGGTTGTCGCTGCTCATGATCCAGTTATAAGCTTCCTCTGCTGCAGTTCCCAGTTGCGGATCCTGGAATTTCAGGAACGGATAAAATGCTGCAGTGGTCGCAACGGCCGGCATCTGCTTTTCAATTTTATTTTTTACGATGGTTGGTAGAAGCTGCGCAATCAGTTCATCGCTGGCGCCGTCCAAATCAATTTTGTCTGCCAACGCCGGAACTCTTGACGGGTCAATCTGTGAAATTGCGCCCAACGAATTTCCTTTTACTGAAGTAGAAACGGCATTCAGTCCTTTCTCGAAAATCGGCAGATACTTCCGGTCTTTTGTTTTGGCCAAAGCTGCAATCGCCGCACCCTGCACTAAAGTTTTTGGGTCATTTTGCGCCATTTTCTCTACTTCAGCAGCCATCATTTTTTGAGCATTCGGTTTTGAGAGATCGATGCCTTCCAAAGCTTTTATTCTGATTCTGAATGACGGATCTTTTAACGCTGCAGAAAGGATTTTCAGGGAATTATCATCGGTATTGTTCTTCGATGCAAATTCCACTGCCTTATATCTGCTCAGGAAATCTTTAGAATTTTGATACTGCAAAAGATACTGGGCTGCCGTTGTGCTGTCGTTGATGTCTGCAAGCAAAACGCCATCAGCATTGATATTAAAAAACGTTGGATTTGAATTTGCCGGAAAAGTGAATGAATTGGACGCTTTTGCGTTGGCCCACACTTTTTGCCTGGAAACTTTTCCACCTTCATAAACATCCACGGTCAGTGGGAACTGGAACAGCGGTGTTTGGGTTTGATTTAAGGTTAATGTCACCTGTTTTTTCACCGGTTCGTAGCTGGACGTATAGCTGAGTTTTGGATTTCCGCTGCCGTAATACCATTGATTGAAGAACCAGTTGAGGTCTTTTCCGGAGATTTTTTCCAGAGACAAACGCAGTTGCTGCGCTTCGCCCGTTCCGTATTCATTGGTTTTAAGATAATCGTTCAACCCGCCAAAGAACGCCTCATCGCCAAGATAATTTCTCAGCATATGCAGAATCGCGCCGCCTTTATTATAGCTTACCCCATCAAAAGCATCTTCTCTGCTGTCATAATCGAAGCGTACCAAATGTTTATTGAAATTCGAAGGATCCATTTTGTAGGTTAAAAGCGACTTCATCAGTTTATAATCTGCCTCGTCCTTCCCGTACTTATGTTCGTTCCAAAGATATTCGGAATAATCTGCAAACGATTCATTCACAGTCAGATTGCTCCAGCTTTCTGCCGTTACCAAATCGCCAAACCAATGGTGGAAAAGTTCGTGCGCAATTACATCTTCCCAACGGTTCTCATCGATCAAATCGCCAGGTTTTTGCTGTGCAGATTCGCCGTGAAGCGTCGCTGTGGTATTTTCCATAGCTCCAGAAACATAGTCGCGGCCAACGATTTGTGCATATTTCGCCCACGGGTAATCGTAATTCAGTTTTTTAGAGAAAAACTCGATCATTTCGGGCGTATTGCCAAAAATCTGTTTGGCGTCCGGTTCGTATTCTTTTTCCACATAATAATCAACGGGAATATTTTTCCATTTGTCTTTTACAATAGCGTAATCGCCAACGCCCATGAAGAAAAGGTAGGGCGCGTGTTTTTTGTCCATTACCCAATGGTCGGTACGCAGGCCGTTGGCTTCTTTTTTCTGCTCCTTCAAAATACCGTTGGACAGAGTCACATATTTGTCCGGCACGGTCATATAAATTTCCTGGGTGGTTTTTTGGTTTGGTTTGTCGATGGTTGGAAACCAAACGGACGAAGACTCCGTTTCGCCCTGCGTCCAGATTTGGGTGGGTTTATCCGCTTCTTTTCCCTGTGGATTGATGAAATAAAGTCCCTTCGCATCCGTTATCGCAGCGCTTCCCTGCGCTTTCACCTCGTTTGGCCGCGCCACATATTTGATGTATACCGTATAATTTTCGTTGCGGTTGTAGGTTTTATCGAGGTTTATTTTCAGGATGTCGTTTTTGTAATCGTATTTCAAAGGCGTTTTCGCACCGTTTTTATCGAGAGCCACTTCGTTGATTAACATCGCTTTCGCATTTAAAACCAAAGAATCGGTCGAGTAGAAGTATGGGCTTGCGGTCAGCCATTCTTCGCCGTTCATCTGCTCTTTCTGATAATCGAAATTCACCTTCAGTTTGGTGTGTTTCAGTTCCGTCATTTTGGTATGGGTGGCGCGGTACACGCCCTCACGGCCGGAAGTTTCGGTTTGAGCGAATGTGAAATCGGGGTTAAAAAATGCTCCTAAAAAAAGAACAGGTATCAGTAGTTTTTTCATAAATTATTTCGGTTTTGAATTGAGGAAAATATCAAAAACATCATTCACAATGCTTTCATAATCGTCTTTTTTAAGCTGTTCGCGGCTTTTCTTCAATGCCTTTTTCAGTTCACTTTCTGTAGCATTCTCATTGATGATTTCCACCGATTTTATTCCGTGAATCAATGTGAGCAATTCCACGATTTTTTCTGCGTTCGCATGGTCATCGAGGTTTATTTTAAGATGGGTCATTTTTAAAATATGTTTCTGGATTTCCGGAAAAGTTATAAAACTTGGAATGAAATTTTTTTAATTAATTATTCTAAAAAAAACATTTCCGAAGTTCAGAACTTTGGCAACATTATTATTTTAAACAGCTACAGGCGCTTTAATCCCCGGGTGGGGATCGTAATTTTCCAGCGTGAAATCTTCAAAATCAAAATCAAAAATATCCTTGATTTCCGGATTGAGCTTCATCGTTGGTAAAGGCCTTGGCTCACGCGAAAGTTGCTTTTTTACCTGGTCGAAATGGTTATTGTAAATATGCACATCGCCAAAAGTGTGCACGAAATCGCCCAGTTCCAAACCGCAAACCTGCGCCACCATCATCTGCAAAAGGGCATAACTCGCAATATTGAACGGCACGCCAAGAAATACATCAGCACTTCTTTGATACAATTGAAGCGAGAGTTTCCCATCTGCTACATAAAACTGAAACATCGCATGACACGGCGCCAAAGCCATATTTGGAATTTCCGCAACATTCCATGCGGAAACGATTAATCTGCGGGAATCCGGATTTTTTTTGATTTGGTCAATGACTTCTGAAATCTGGTCGATGACCTTGCCGTCTGCCCCTCTCCAGCTGCGCCACTGCGCGCCGTAAACCGGTCCCAGATCGCCGTTTTCATCTTTCCATTCGTCCCAGATGGTGACCTCGTGATCATTAAGATATTTCACATTGGTATCGCCTTTCAGAAACCACAAAAGTTCGTAAATGATGGATTTTAGGTGAACTTTTTTGGTTGTAACCAGCGGAAAGCCTTTAGACAAATCATAACGCAGCTGGTAGCCGAAAACACTTCGGGTTCCTGTGCCTGTACGGTCGGTTTTGTCGGTTCCGTTGTCTAAAATATGTTGCAGGAGGTCAAGATAATTTTGCATTTTTTTTAATAAAATTAGCACTCATCGTTAAGCTGAGAGCGGCATTGTAAATTACAAAATACGGCAAATTTTACCAAATTTCGATGATGTTTTGGGATAAGTTATTTAAAATAAAATTTTCGCCTTTTCCTTTTCCGGACATCGCTTTCGCCAGCGGAGAATCTAGCGAAACTGACATAACTTTTTGATTTTCAGTTATAAGTTCTCCCGCAGAAACCGAAATGAAAAATAATCCTTTTACCGTTTGTACCACTGCACCGCTTTCCACTTTTTGGGAATTTTTTATTTGAAGCTTTTGGAGAATACTTTGCTGTTTTATAACTTCATTCAACTGCACCTGAAGATTATTGATTTCCTGCTGAAGCATTTCACGGCCGGTTTCGTATTTGTCGCCCATCGAACTTTTCGTTTCGTTGTTTGAGGCGCGGGTTTCGGCAATCAGCTTTTCGAGGCTTTTAATTTTGTCTTGTATTTTTGATTTTATAACATTGACCAATTCCTCCTTATTTATACTCTCTACTTTTTGCATAATCTTTATTTGAAACTGATGCTGCGCAGTTTGTTAAAGCCGGATTTCCCTTGCTCTGATTTTAGAATGGCTATATTTGTTTTGGGCTTTTTTATTGACTTTTTTTAAAACTTATCGGCCGCGGGTTCGACAAAGTTTTCGCCGGAAAGCCTTGTTACAACCATTGCGGCGACTGTATCGCCTGTAGCATTAAGCACGGTTGCCAAAGGATCAACCAAGGTTCCGATGATCATTACGGCCGGGATTGCTTCCTGTGGAAGCTGATACACTGAAATCATCAGAAGTTCTCCGATATAGCCTCCGTTCGGAATTCCGCCTGCTACTATACTTACGAAAACCGTAATTCCGAGTGCTAAAGCCAAATTCATTGGGTCGAAAAAATCTTTTCCAATGATCAGGAAAGCTACATAAATTTTAATGATGCTCGACATCGAGGAGCCGTTTTTATGCAAGGTGCTTCCGATGGGTATTACAATATTTGCTACAGAGTCCGGGATCCCTATTCTGCGTGCGGCGAGAAGATTTACAGGCATTGTTGCAAAACTGCTGCATGTACTGATCGCGGTAAGAGAGGGGTATATGTTGTTCTTCCAGAATTTTTTTATTCCGTCGGTGCCTTTGGCAATAAAAGCGTAAAGCGAGAAAAATGTGAAGAAATATATAACGCCGGCAACATAATAAAGTCCAAGCGGTTTTGCATAAAAGCCAAAAAGCTGCGGGCCAATGGTTGCCACCTGATAAGCGAAATAAGCGCCTAAGCCAAACGGCGCGGCTTTCATTACTGTTAAGAGCAATTCCTTCATCACTTCATAGCCTGATGAAATGAAATTCCTGAATGCCAAACCTCCTGCTCCGGCTTTCTTGATTGCTGTGCCGGTAAGAAAGGCAAAAATCAGCAGGGCAAGCATATTTTGCCTTGAAAAAAGGTTTGTGAATTCGCTTACGGTGAAGAATTTTACAATTCGGGTTCCCCAGTTTTCTTCATCGGTATTTTGAGGAAGGTCTCCAGTATTCTGCATTCCGACGGCTTCTGTGGGGAAGAGGTACACCGCAATCACCGTAAAAATCGCCGCAGTAATGATAAAAAATAGGAAGGTGATGATCATAGAGAATATGATCCTGCCAAATTTATGCTGTTGCTCCACCCCGGAAATTGAGTTGGCCACAGCAAAGAACACCAGCGGAACCACACACACGAACAGAAGATTAAGAAAAATATCGCCCACAGGCTTCAGATAATCTACAGTTTGCGGGAAAAAAATCCCGATCAGGCTGCCAATCAGAATTCCGGCAAGAAGCAGAATGATATTGGAGTAATTCCTAAGGAAAGTGTTCATTCATTTTAATTTAATCAAAGGTAATTTATTTTTTTATCATAAAATCTCAATATGTTGAGAAGGGCTGCATTTTATAAAAATGTGTAAACAGTATAAATGCAAATCATTAGGTTTTGCTGTCTCCATTTTTTTTGATTTTAAACTGCAGTTTTATTCTGAAAAATTGCAAAGATGTGTTTCTATTTTTTATATCTTTAGACATATTTTTAATGTTTATCAATGGCATTTATTGATTATTATAAAATTCTGGGAGTTGATAAAACCGCAAGTGCTGATGCCATAAAAAAAGCATACCGCAAACTCGCGAGAAAATACCATCCCGATGTAAATCCTGGTGATAAGGAAGCTGAAAAAAAATTTAAAGAAATAAACGAAGCCAATGAAGTTCTGAGCAATCCCGATAACCGCGCCAAGTACGACAAATACGGAGAAAACTGGAAACATGGCGAAGAATATGAAAAGGCGCAGCAGCAATACAGGCAGCAAAGCCAGAGCTACAGCGGTTTTTCCGGTGGGGATTTTGAAGGGGAGGACTTTTCGGATTTTTTCCAGAGTATGTTTGGGGGCCAGGGTTTTGGCAGAAATACCAGGGGTAGTGCCTCGGGCAAGTTTAAGGGGCAGGACGTTTATGCTGAACTGAATCTTAACATTCAAGATGCCGCCACCACACACCAGCAGACTTTTGAAATAAACGGCAAAAAAGTCAGGATTACAATTCCCGCAGGTGTTTACGACGGGCAGCAAATTAAACTTCGCGGCCATGGAAATCCAGGGTTTAACGGAGGGCCGAACGGTGACCTTTACATTACATTCAATATTGCACCGGACTCCCGTTTTGAGAGAATTGGTGACGATTTGCGGACTAAAGTCTCCGTTGATCTGTACACAGCAATTCTTGGCGGAGATATAAAGGTTGAAACGCTGCAGGGTGCAGTAAATCTGAAAGTGAAGCCCGAAACCCAAAACGGAACTACAGTGAGATTAAAAGGTAAAGGTTTTCCGGTCTATAAAAAAGAAGGGCAGTACGGAGATCTGTTTGTTACTTATGACGTGAAACTCCCTACAAACCTTAGTGCTGAACAAAAAGAAATTTTCGAAAAACTGAAAAATCTCTGATTATGAGCGAAAGAATTTCGAGGGAAGAACTCGTGAAAATATATAATATCGAACTTACATTCTTTGATGAACTTGAAGAATATGGCCTGGTTACCACGCAAACTGAAAACAATATAAAATACCTTCTGTACGAAGAATTGCCACAGTTTGAGAAATTTGCCAACTGGCACTACGACCTGGAAGTGAATATGCCCGGCCTGGAGGTGATCAATAATCTTTTGCACAAAATCAATGCGCTGCAGGACGAAAACCGCAGGCTTATGCAGCGTGCTTACATAAGTTCAGCTGAATGGGAGGAAACCCAGGATTTATAAGGTTAAACTAAACGGTCCACTCATCATTGATCACAGCAACCAAGTAGTAAATCCCGTTGTATTGTTCGAAAACAAACCGTAGCGAGTTCCAGTCCATTCCCCCATATTTTTCAGTCCCGGGGATATAATTTTCAGTGAAATTTTGTGTGGGATAAATTTCTTTGATATTGTTTAGTGAATTTCCCTGCCCGCGGAATTCATTAAAATGATATTCGGCATTGCTGAAATCCCGTTTGAAAATCCATTTTTCGAAGTAATCTTTAAGAGAAAGAACAAGAGGCTCACCGCTGCCGTCTCTGCTTCCCCAGGTGAATTTGATATTTGAATTAATGTATCTGTCAAAATCTTCCTTGCTGAAAATCTTATTTTCGGGATGCAGATAAGCGTACATTGAAAACCTGACACCCTTTTGTGGATGGATGTATTGCGAGAACGCATGGTAATCCTTCGATTTTAAAATACTTAATAAGCGTTGATTTATCGAAGCGGCTGCTTCATCTGCAGGAATTTCAGCACGTTTTTCGGTTTCTTTCGTTACCTCAACCGTGGCCGAATCAATGCGGGGTTCTACTTTTGGCGCGCTTTTATTGCAGGCAGCCAGGGAAAGGATTAAAATGTAAGCTGCTGTTTTCATAGTGGAAGTTTATAAGAAATAAAATCAAATTTCAGACCTTATTAGCAGTATTCAACTTAAATTTGTACTATGGAAATATATGATGTTGTGATTGTGGGTGGCGGCCCAATAGGACTGAACTGCGCACGGGAAGCACAAAAGCACAAACTGAAATATTTAATCATCGAAAAGGGAACAGTCGTGAATTCGCTTTACAATTATCCGCTTTATATGCGCTTTTTTTCTACTGCCGAAAAGCTGGAAATTGGCAATATCCCTTTTATTTCTACTGCTCCCAAACCCGGGCGCCAGGAAGCTTTGGAGTATTATCAGGGTATAACAAGGACTCTGGGGATTAACATCAATCTTTACGAAAGGGTTCTTAAAATTTTGAAGTCTGAAGCAATTTTTGAAGTAGAGACTTCAAAAACTGTTTATTCTGCTAAAAATGTAGTGATCGCTACCGGCTTCTACGACATTCCGAAGCTGATGAAGGTTCCCGGCGAAAATCTGGATAAGGTAAAGCATTATTATACTGAGCCTTACCCTTATGCAAAACAGAAAATTGTTGTGGTGGGCGCCAGTAATTCGGCCGTTGACGCTGCGCTCGAAACTTACAGGAAAGGTGCCGAAGTGACGATGATTATAAAAGGTGATAGAATTTCTGACAGTGTAAAATATTGGGTGAAACCTGATATTGAAAACCGGATGGCCGAGGGAAGCATTAAGGCTTATTTTGGGGCAGAAATAATTGAAATTAAAGAAGACCGTGTGATTTTCAAAGACTCCGGGGGCCATATCAATGAATTGCAAAACGACTTTGTTCTGGCAATGACGGGATATCTTCCTGATTTTGAATTCTTACAGAACTGTGGGATCCAACTCGAAGGCGATACTCTGAAGCCTGTTTATAATCCGGAAACTATGGAAACCAATATTCAAAATCTCTACCTTGCCGGAGTGGTTTGCGGGGGGATGGACACGCATCTGTGGTTCATTGAAAACTCAAGGATTCATGCTGAAATGATTATGGGAAATATTGTTTCAAAGATTTATTTGCACCAGGAACAATAAATAAGTTGGAACAGAAAAAGACAAAATCAGGGCAAGCGCTCTGATTTTTTTATTTTTGCTTTTAAAACAGGAATAAATAAGAATGTTACATTTTATACCATTAAAAATTAAAAAGTGTGATATTTTTTGTCATAATTTTGCCGTATGCAACGCTCAATCGTACATATGGATTTGGATACTTTTTTTGTTTCCTGCACCCGGCTTTTAGACAGCAGGTTAAACGGTGTGCCTGTAATTGTGGGCGGTGGCGAGCGTGGTGTGGTGGCCAGCTGCTCGTATGAAGCACGAAAATTCGGTGTGCATTCCGCAATGCCGATGAAGATGGCTTTGAGGCTTTGTCCCGATGCAAAAGTAGTGAAGGGCGACTATGAATTTTTCTCCCAAAAGTCAAATGAAGTCACGGAAATTATCCGGAATAATGTGCCGCTGATGGAGAAATCCAGCATCGACGAGTTTTACCTCGATCTCTCCGGGATGGATAAGTTTTTCGGCTGCTACAAATGGACCAATGAAATCACGCAAACCATCACCAAAGAAACCGGGCTGCCCATTTCTTTTGCGCTTTCCACAAACAAAACCGTTTCAAAAATCGGAACCGGCGAAGCAAAGCCTTTAGGTCGTCTGGAAATTAAAAGTGACCTGGTTCAATCTTTTTTAAATCCTTTATCCGTCCGGAAAATCCCGATGGTGGGAAGTGTGACGTTTCAGCTTTTATCAAGAATCGGTGTCCGAAAAATACAGACTTTGGCCGAAATGCCCATGGATGTGCTGCAGCAGATGATGGGCAAAAACGGACAGGAACTCTGGAAAAAAGCCAACGGCATCGATGATTCGCCCGTAGTGCCTTACTCTGAACAGAAATCCATTTCCAAGGAACATACCTTTAATGAAGACACCATCGATATAGAAAATATGCACAGCCTGATTTCCCGAATGGTGGAAAACCTGGCGTTTCAACTGCGCGAACAGAAACTCTTAACCTCGGTTGTTACGGTAAAAATCCGCTATACCAATTTCGATACGGAGACCAAACAGTGCCGCATTCCGTATAGTGCGGTTGACCATACGCTGCTGAAATATGCGCTCGAACTTTTCAAAAAACTGTACACCCGAAGAATGCGTTTGCGGTTGATAGGTGTGAAATTTTCCGGCCTCGTCCATGGGCAGCATCAGATGAATCTTTTTGAAGATACAGAAGAACTGATGAACCTTTACCAGGCGATGGACAGGATGAAACGCAGGTTTGGAAACGGCGCGGTGCAGCGGGGGGTAGGATTTGCTTCGGTTTGATTTAATTCAAAAAAATATTCAATGTTCCTCAACTGTCACTCTTTCCACAGCCTGCGCTACGGCACCATCTCTGTAGAAGATTTGGTGAAAACCGCCGCGAAAAATGGCGTGAGAACTTTGGCTTTGACGGATATCAACACGGTTACGGGAATTTATGATTTTTACAGAGAGTGCCTGCTTCATCAGATAAAACCCATTGTGGGAATGGAAGTTCGTGTGGCCAACGAACTGTACTACATCTGTCTCGCCAAAAATCCGAAAGGTGTAGAAGAAATCAACCGGATGATGACGGCTTACAATTGCGAAGGCGTGGAAATTCCAAAACAAAATCCTCTCTTTACGGACGTCACTGTTATTTACCCTTTAAAAAATGCTCCTGAAAACCTTTCAGAAAGTGAATTTATTGGCATACGTCCGGACGAAACAAATTTTCTTGTGCAACGCGAGCGAAAACACCAGATCAGCAAAATGGTTGTGTTGCAACCCGTCGTTTTTCAGACAAAGGAAGATTATAATCTCCACAGGATTCTGCGTGCGATCGACGGCAATACTTTGGTTTCCAAGCTTACAGAAGAGGAAATATGTTCAAAAAACGATTTCATGAAACCCGTTCCGGAGGTTCTGAGGCCTTTTCGGAATTATCCCCAAATTATCGAAAACACCAATGCTGTTGCGGATGCCTGTTCTTTTACTTACGAATTTAAAGTTCCGAGAACCAAAAAATATTTCACCGAAAGCAAGGAATCTGATGAAGATTTATTGAGAAGTCTTGCGTATGAAGGCTTTAAAAAACGTTATTCCGATGATAATGTTCAGGCCAAACAACGTATAGAAAAAGAATTAAAAGTTATCAGCAAACTGAATTTTTCAGGTTATTTTTTAATCACCTGGGATGTGGTACAGTATAGCAATCATCGCGGTTTTATGCATGTTGGGAGAGGTAGCGGTGCAAATTCAATTGTGAGTTATTGTTTGGGCATTACCGACATTTGCCCGATCGAACTTGATCTTTATTTTGAAAGGTTTTTAAACCTGAACCGCCAATCACCGCCGGATTTCGATATTGATTGGAGTTGGCGTGAGCGCGACGAAATTTTAAAATATATTTTTGAAAAATACGGCAAAGATCATGTAGCGTTTTGCGGAACGAATGTGGAATTCAAATACCGATCGATTTTCCGGGAAGTTGGAAAGGCTTTCGGTTTGCCGAAAGAAGAACTCGATGTTTTGGCCACCAATCCGGTGGAGAAGCACGATGACAATAAAATCGTGAAACTCGTACACAAATACGGAAAATTGCTCGAAAAATTCCCGAACCAGCGCAGTATGCACTCCTGCGGAATTTTGATTTCTGAAGAACCCATCACAAATTACACCGCTTTGGAAATGCCGCCAAAGGGCTTCCCAATCGTACAGTTTGATATGCACACCGCAGAAGAAATCGGTCTGGAAAAATTTGACATTCTGTCTCAAAGAGGCTTGGGAACGATCAATGATGCTGTTCATCTTATTGAGAAAAATCAGGGTATTAAAGTTGATATTCGCGATACGAAGATTTCAAAAAATGAAGCCAAATGCAATGAAATGCTCAGCCGCGGAAAAACTCTGGGTTGTTTTTATATCGAATCTCCGGCGATGCGCGGACTTTTAAGGCGCTTGAAATGCGATAATTATAAGACTCTGGTGGCGGCTTCGTCGATCATCCGTCCCGGTGTTGCACAAAGCGGCATGATGCGGGAGTATATTTTCCGGCACAACAATCCCGATAAATTCGAATATTTCCATCCGGTTTTTGAGAAGCAGTTGGGTGAAACCTACGGAATTATGGTTTATCAGGAAGATGTGATCAAGATTGCGCAGGGTTTTGGCGGTGTTTCACCGGAAAGCGGCGACATCTTGCGGCGTGCGATGAGCGGGAAATCACGTTCTGTACAGAAACTTCAGGAAGTTCGTGATGAGTTTTTTGAAAGCTGCAGGAAACAGGGCCATCCGGACGCTTTGAGCAAAGAGGTTTACCGGCAAATAGAGAGTTTTGCGGGCTATTCGTTCTGCAAGGCTCATTCCGCGAGTTATGCGGTGGAAAGTTATCAAAGTTTGTATTTGAAGGCTTATTTCCCGATTGAATTTATGGTTGCGGCCATCAATAATGGCGGCGGATTTTACCGCACGGAAGTTTATGTTCACGAATGCAGAATGAGCGGCGGAATCATCCATAATCCTTGTGTCAACAAAAGTATGTTTGAAACAACCGTGTACGGCAAAGATGTTTTTTTAGGTTTAATGCATATTGAAAAACTGGAAGGCAGGCTGGCGCAGTTCATTCCTGAAGAAAGGGAAAGGAACGGTGATTTTACGTCGCTGGAAAATTTCATCAAGCGCGTTCCAATTGGTATTGAAACCTTGCAGATTCTAATTTTTGCAGGTGCCTTTCGCTTTACCGGGAAACAGAAAAATGAACTTTTGATTGAGGCGCGGTTGATTATGGTCAATTTCAAACCAGTACACCGTTTCCATTCGATTTTTGAGGAAGAACCGAAAAAAGAATACCGGTTACCTGAATTAAAAAGAAACCCTTTTGAGGATGCTTTTGATGAAATTGAAATCCTTGGATTCCCGGTTTCGTGCAGTCCGTTCGATTTGTTGGAAACGAAATACCGCGGTTCTGTGATGGCGAAAGATCTGCTTAAATATCATAAAAAGCAGGTAAAAATGTTGGCGTATCTTATTTCCCGGAAGCACGTTCCTACCAAAAAAGGCACGATGTATTTCGGGACGTGGATCGATGCCGAAGGCGAATATTTTGATACCGCGCATTTCCCTGATAATTTAAGGGAATATCCGTTTCAGGGCGGCGGCTGTTATTTGCTTTTAGGCCAGGTAGAAGTGGATTTTCATTTCCCGACCATCACGATTTTAAAAATGGCCAAAATGCCCTTCATTCCTGATCCACATTACGCTCTCGACAAAGAAAAACGTTATGAAGTTCACCGGAAAATCAACGAAGATGTGAGCATGACGTGGCGCGCGCCGTATCCGCAGGAGCATGAAATTGGTTTGCCCAGGCAGAAGATGCCTTAACCCTACAATGGTTAGAAAAGCGGTAAAAAATAAAAAACCACCTACAAATGATTGTAAGTGGTTGGTTGTAAGTGGTTTCTCCAGGAATATTTATATCTTTCCAAACACCGATTAATAGGTAATTTTCTAGAAAGGGAGATTCTTAAGGTAACCGAATATTCCACCATGTGAAATACAACAATTTTTTTCTTAAATCTTAGAATGTAAAATTAAGAATATATTTTGAATTAAATGCACTTAAAATTAATGTCTTTATCTCATTTTATATTCCAATTTTCTGTGGTGGGTAGTTCCTTTTTCTTAAATCCTTTTTTCAGAAATTTATTTTTGAAAAATCACCCTTTCAAAAAAAAAACGAGTTCCGAGTTTTTTCTACTCCCTTCCGATAGGAATGGCAAGAATTCTTTGAAGCCCAATTTGAAAAATTGTGGGTACAAAGACACATCTTGCAGCAAAAATTTTGTAATAAGGTCGGATTTTTTTAGAGGTCTGAAAACGTAATGTGGATGGGCGTTTTAGCGCTTTTACACATTATTAGGACGGATTTGCTTTTTTAAGAAAAAAAATCAGGAATAGAGATGAGTTTCGGTTGTATCTTTTTTACCCAGGTTCTGGGACTGGGTGTAACAATTTTACCCAGGTTGAGCAAAACCCTCTGGTTAAATTACGCAGGTTAATTCTGAACTGATACTTCATTTTCGCAGGTTGTAAAAATTTTGATTTTCTTCAGATTATATGAGTTAACTTCAAAAATCTGTCAAAAATTTTTCAAAAAAAAACAAAAAAAAGAAAGTGCTCTACCCTCGTGGAAGGAAAATGCGATGCAATATTTTTTCAGAAAAATTTTGGGGCTAAATTTTAACGCCACAAAACTTTTTCTGAAAAACCTTTATGGCTTGATGTTGCAGCATATTTTCCTGACTACGGAACTTTGCTTTCTTTTTTTTATTTTTTCTTATATATCAATTCTTGATTGAGCAATTAGGAAAACAGTGCAAATCTGTTCGATCTATTTAAATAAATCTAAATGCCGCTTGCATTAATTCTTGTTCTGATCTTGAAATTCCAATTTTTTGAGCGATTTCTTTCCATTGTTTTACGGAAGTGAAAACTTCGTTCAATATTTTTTGCATTTCAGCTTGATTTAATCTAAAAAAATCACCTACGCTTTTGGCTAATTCAAAATCTAACGCATTGTTATCCATATCAATATTTAAAGCCAGACCGTCTTTGTCAATGGAAGGGTTTAGGTCATAAGCCGGAGATAGCATCCAACCTTCATCATGCAAAATAAATCCGTGATTGCGAAGATGGTCGTCCGTATTGGAAACAGCGATATTAAAAACAATTCTTCGCCACAACTGCTGAAGATTTTCATTGACTTTACAACCATAATTCTGTATAAATTCTACTATATCCAAATAACTCGCTGGTTGATTTTTAATCGTGTCTTCATTATTTCCAGTCATCGTCATTGCCGAAGAAAAATGAATTCTTTCCTCATTCACTCGATCGAAACGTTTAGTGAAAAAAGTGTGATAAGTTCCATTTACTTTTTCAATTTTACATTCAGCCATTTCGATTCCGGCTTTAATTGCCAAGTGGTAGGTTAAATATTCCCACGCTGCTTTATCAATTGTATCGTTTTTAGAAGGAAATTTCGCAATCCAAAGTTGATTCTTCTCATCTAAAATATTGGCTTTGGGACGTGCTCCACCTAAAGATGATCCTGGTGCAATTAGTATTTTTAGCCATTTATTGATGGCTTCGTTATCCGTATCATTTTCGTAATGAACAACGGCTTGTTGCAATTCCCGGACCGTTGACCAAGGCGGAGTTGATTTTTCGGAATCATTATCTAAAAAATTTCCGTGGGGATCTAACTTAAACCGAAATGCGCCCATTCTTGTTTCGTCAAAAACTCCCAATAAATAATCAATATCATACAGTATTTTAGGATTTTCGCCTTTCGCTTTGGCTAACTGAATTTCACGGCGTTTCATTAATGTTCGTCCCCAAGTATCGGGCATACTGTCTAAGAAAATTCCAAAATTTTCTTTATTATTTGGAAATTGTTGCCCAGAGTAAAATTGAATATCAGGATCAATCAGTCTTTGCGCATTGGATTTTAACCAATTTTTGTCATATTCAAAACTAAATGCCTTTCGTCCTTTTGCTTGATGTGCAGACAAAATACCTAATAACATAGGTTCAGCTAATCCAAGCCAGTGAGCATAAACATAGATGTCGGTTTTGTTTGTTGGCATTTTATAATAGATCTAAATCTTGCAGTTTTCTACCCATTTCATCATCCGCTGCCAATTTCAAAAAATCATTTTGCAAGCCCAATACACGCAATACATTAAAATAAGCACCCATTGACACGCTACTGTCGCCTTTTTCTACTAAATACAGCGTAGAACGTGCAATACCTGCACGCTCAGCAACCTGCATTGCTGTTAGTTTTCTACGCTTTCGAGCTAATTTTATGTTCTCGCCCATTTGCACTAAAAGACCAGTGTATTTGGGTAAAAGGATTTGCTTCTTCATTTAAAATGATTGTTATTTCATACAAAAATAGATAAAATGATTGGAATAACGAACGTTTTTTGATATAGATTTTTTTTGATGGTTAATTCTCTCACAAAAACAGTACATATTTGTGAAAAAATGATTTTTGGAAACAGAATATAACAACAGTCCTAAATTTGATATAGTAATAACGGTATTATTGATAGTTATTAGAATTGTTTGAGTACCATTTACTACAATCAAAAAAAGAATCATATCACAAAAAAGGATAATTTTGCAGGAACTAATCGAAAGCAGATTTCAATCTCTTAGATTTCAAAAATACAGTTAAAATCTTCCCCTTAATTCCATCTTAGTTTGCAAAAATCAGCAGTTTTTCTTTTCCAGGATTTTTCCCAGAACAATCACAAAATCGGTATTTGCTTCGGTTCGTTTTTCCCATTTTATTTCTAGATCTAAGTAAATTGCCTTCACTTCAACAATCATTTCCGGAGCTTTATCATACCTTCCAGAGAAAAAGTGGACTGCTTCTAAATTTCTGAAACCCGCAAAAGAACCGTCTTTTCATTTTTAACAGTTAATCTGTCCACATAATAATCGGTAAATGCACGAAATTCTTCCTTCTTTTCTCCGCTGAGAATTTCCAGGAAATGGATTCGTTTTAGGGCGAGATTGAGGGTTTTCATGTTTAAAAATTTTGTGAAAAAATAATTGTTGAAAATTTTACACCCAAAAATCTATTCACCAACAATAAGCACCGTTTGCTCATCCATTTTTCTATCAAAATATTTTTTAAGAACTTCTTGAAAAACATTGTCTTCAGATTGATCTGCAAAAGCGAAAAGCGTCATGCTTGAATGAAGTTTCAAATCATCCGGAAATCCAAAAATTTCATTCGCATCTCTTCCTTCAAGCCGTAAAACTTCGGCTGAAATTTCCCGAAGACGATTTCCTAAAACCGCATGATCTAAATATTCTGTTGCTTCTTTCAAGTTTTGAATCGCATAAAATTGGGCGGTTTCACTGAAACCAAGACCGGCAATTTGAGGGAAAATATACCACATCCAGTGACTTTGTTTTTTACCCGATTTTATTTCGGATAAAGCGGTTTCATACATCGTTTCCTGTGCTTCCAGAAAACGTCCTAAATCGGTAGTCATTCAATATTTTTTAATTTCTCTTTCAATCTCTGTTTCTGACAGAATTCTTCATTTGATTTATCTAAGTAAAATAATAAAAAAGCCGCTTTAAAACAAAAATCGGCTTACAATTATTCTACTTCATCAAAATATTTTGTGGTTAAGTCGTTGATGTTACTACCTAAAATTTTCGAATGATAATTTCTTCGGCTGTTGTGTTCTTTTACAAACATTTCTTCCATACCTTTCGCCGATTTATCAAAACTGATGGAATTTTTGATGTTAATGCTAAATGCAGCAGTTTTTACATCGTGTTCTGTTCCAATGTAAGTGAATGTCCATCCTTTTTCTTCCAAAGTTTCCACCAGATGTCGGATTTGGGTTCCGGTAAATTCTTTTGAAGCATTCTCGTAACCATCGGTAAAAATAGATACCAAAACTCTCGCATTGGGCTGATTTTCCAATTTTTCACGAAGTTGGTTCACGCTGAAACCAATAGCATCAAAAAGTGGAGTTCCACCATCCGGTCTGTAATTTCTTCGGTGGAGTTCCTGCACTTTTTCAGGATTTTGGGCTTTTGAAAGGTAATTTCTTCCTTCCGTATTGAAACTTAAAAACGTAACGAAATGATCCTGATCTTTAAATTCCTTCGCAGTAGATTTCAGATTTCCTAAAAAATGATTGAAAGCATTAATGGTTGCATCGTAAGCCGATGACATCGAGCCACTTTCATCCAAAATAATGAGGTTGTGAATAAGGTCTTTTTCCATGGTGATAAATATTTGGGTTAAACTTTAATTTCTAATACAAAGGTATATCGGTAAACCACGGAATTTTTTTTTTGCAAGGTTGCAGTGGGAGTTTGAGCGTGGGAGTGTTTGAGGGTTTGAGTGATTGAGTTGGGAGTGATTGTGTTTAAAAGTAAATCTGTGAAAATCTGTGCAATTTGTGTGTTAAAATCAAAAAACATCAGAAATTTCGATAAGTTCCGAAGGCAAGGCAATTTTGAATTTTTCACCCGGATTTCCGGTAATGTAATAGTAATTTGCAAGGGGTTCACCAATTTCAGAGCGCAGCATTTTGGTGAGACGGGATTTGTTGTAATTAAAATTTCCGTCGATGATATTCACCAAATTAGAGATGTTTTTCGGATCGGCATTGGTTTTCAATTTCTGATAAATTTCAAAAATTTCCTGTTCGTAATCGCCGAGTTCAGCAATACGGATTCCTTCCAAATGTTTCAGAAAGAATATAAAAATCGTTTTCTGCAAAGGTCCCAATGAAATGGATTTTCCACCGACAGAAACATTCCCTTTTTCATCGATTTTCAGTTTTTTGGGTCTGATATTTCCTACAAAACCCTGAGAAAATTTAAGACTGCTTCGCACTCTTTCAAAAATATTGAGGGCGTGAACGATGATTTCTTCATCCGTTCCACAATCGGAAAGCCGTTTCAGACAGTTCGGACAAAGATCTGCGGTGCGGAGTTTCAGGATGATTTCGGTCTTGTTTTCACAGAAATCATTCATACAGCCAATTGGATTTTGGTGATAAGTATCGGTATGATCTTCCGTAAGTTTAAATTTCATTAAAATCCTCAGCACATTGGCTACCACTTCATAAGCGACGGGAAAACTTTCCGGGGCTTCCAAAAAAATCTCCCAATCCGAAGACTGTATAAATGCGTTGCGTTTTCCTTCGGTATCGAACATGCTGAAAAAATTCATCGAATTTCTTCTGTTGGTGACCAAAATAACGAAATCGCTTTCCTCTAAATCTGCAAAATTTCTTGCTTTTTCACAAAGAAAAAAAAGTTCGCGCCAACTCAAAGGATAGCCTTTTTGGGCAATGTATTTCTGCTTTTTGTACTCAGAATCAATTTTAAAACGGTAGTCGTTTCGGTAACGGTGTTGCTGCACTTGGAACAAATCATCCGGATTCCACGGCATTTTCAAAACGGAAAAATGCATCGGTCCCGAAACGCTGTTTAGGATTTCCAGAACTTCATCCACAAGTTGCGGATGCACATCGGGAGTGGAAACGAGATGGATTTTCATTTGGTTGTTGGTGATGGTGCCGGTTGATGGTTTTCGGTTCTTGTTTTTTGGCTCTTGGTTCTTGGTTCTCGGTTCTTGGTTCTCGGTTCTAAATTTAAAACTTTTCTTCAAATTCCAAAACGGTGTTTCGTAAATCTTCATCCAGTTTATTCAGACAAAAACTTCTGATTTCCTCCGGTATTTCTTTATAGAAAGCGGCTGCAATACCGCCACAAATACAGGCAACGGTATCACTGTCACCACCGATTGAAATGGCATTTCGAATGGCGTCTTCAAAATTTTCACTGTCCAGGAAAGCAACGATCGACTGTGGAACCGTTTCCTGACAAGTTTCGTTAAACTGATAAGTTGCGCGAATTTCATCGCAGGTAAAATTGAGATGATAACCAAAAATTGTTGAAATTAATTCTCGAATGAGCTGTTTATCTGCACCATTTCGTGCAAAATAAATGGCGGCTGCAGTTGCTTCTGCACCTTTAATTCCTTCCGGATGATTGTGGGTAACCTCCGCAGATTTTTTTGCCAAAAAACGTGCTTCCTCCAAAGTATTCGCCATAAAACCTGCAGCACTTGCACGCATCGCAGAACCGTTCCCGAAACTGTTATAGGGCTCCAAAGTTTTGGAATCCAACCATCGATAAAACATTCCGCCGTAACCACGGTTTGGATATTTTCTTCCGTATTCTTTCAGCGTTTTTGCCATGTCTTTGCTATTCATTAAAGCATCGGCAACTGCAATGGTCATTACGCTGTCGTCTGTAAACTTGCAGTTTTTATCAAAAAGTTCGAAATCTTTTCCGCGGTAGTTGTTCCATTCGTACACCGATCCGATAATATCGCCAACGATGGCTCCTAAAATTGTATTTTTCATGTCGTTTAATTATGGGGCAAAGTTAGAGTAGAAAAGTCGGGAATTTATTTTTCGCAAGGTTGCAACAAAAAATCCTAATTTTTGAAACAAATAAAAACGTCCCAAAAATTAAGGATTTTCGGGACAAACATACATATCAGCGAAAATATTTCGGTAAATTTCTAATTAAATAGGAATTTTGTTGTTTTCTCACTCCAAAACCAAATCCTCAAACTCCTCCAAAAGAGTCACTTCTTTGCCTGCAATTCCTGCAATATCGCCCGAAACAATGGAGAGGTTTTCCTTCATCGTAAGAATTTCCTTTTCACGCTTTGCCCAAAGTTTTTTGGTGACATTTTTCTCGGATTCCAACTGTTGAGACATATTGTCGAAAATATCGAGCAAGCGTTTCGTTTTTTGCGTAAATTCTCCACTTGTGAAATAATTGTAAAGAATTTCCATTTTTTCACCACGGTTTTCATTGGCAACTTTCACACTTTGAGATTGAACCAAAATTTGTCTTAAAGCAATCACCAAAGTTTTTACTTCTTGAAAAGAACAAATCCAAACTCCATCCTGAAAATCAAACTTGTCGATATCTTTCGGCAAAGTTTCGGTTACCAAAACCGCAATTTCGGCTTTGCACTGCAGCTGATCCTGCTTCAATTTGTCTAGCCATTTTTTATCGAAATTTTTGGTACGTTTTGTTTCGAAAACAATACTACCGCACTTTTGAAGAAAATCGTTGTGTACTTCCTGAATGACATCTGCCCCGTTTACACCTTTTGCAACTTCGGAAATTCGGTCGTGGCGGAAATTGTTTTGCAGAAATTCTTCCAAGGCGATTTCCAAAATTTCGCCCTGTTTCTGCATAGAACCTTGTTCTGCTTTTCGTTTCAGGTCGTCAATCAACTTTTTCTGTTCCGCCATATCTTTGTTGAACTGAATTTCTTTGAGTTCAAATTCCTCCTGCGCTTTTCGGCGTCCTTCTTTTTCAAATTTCTCCTTACCTTCCAAAAGCAATTTTTTGGTTTTCAGTTCAAGTTGTTGTTCGCGTTCTTCAAGCGTTCCTTCTAACTCCAAAAGCTTAACCTCTTTCTGTAAAAGTTCTTTGTTTTCAGAAGATTTTTGCTTCAATTCAGCATTCAATTTTGCAATAGTAGAAGCATATTTTTCTTCGGTAATACGATCTGTTTCCTTCTGTTTTTCAGCCAATGCTTCATCAAGTTTCTGGTTGAAAATGGCTTCTTCATTTTCTTTTTGAAGTTCGAGTTCGTCCTTCAATTTTTTGTATTCATCGATTTTCGAGACATATTCTTTTTGCAAATCTTCACGGATTTTCTTTTGCAAATCGTTTGTCAGTACATCTTCAATATGGAAGTGGTGTGAACATTTCGGGCAAGTAATTTCAGTTTTCATAATTTCATTTTTTTTAGATTTAAGTAAGTTTAAAGTAATTTTTAAGTCGAAGCAAAAAAGTCTTAAAGATTTTCGCAGTTTTTAGTTTCCAAAATTTTACCGAGCTGAATAACAAATTCTGTATTTTCAGTAGTGAGAATTTCCTGATCGAGATCTTCCATTTCTAAAATGACATCCGTAACTTCTACTATCATTTGCGGTGCATCTTTGCTGTAACCTAACTGAAATTTCACGGTTTCGTATTTTTGGGTATCCACAAAGTTTCCATCAGCATCACAAACTCCAAGTCTTTTGATGTTGTGATCGGTAAAGGCGCGAAATTCTTCTTTTTTAGTTCCTTTAAGAATTTCTACGAACCATTCTTTTTTCAGTACGAGATAAAGTTGTTTTTTCATGATTAAATTTTTTTAATTATCCGTGAAGTCTTCATTTTCATTTGGCTTGAAGAATTGCCATACAATATTCAAAGCGGCAGTTATCGTGATAAATACTGCAAAATCGGGAAAAGCTTCAACCAAAAACCCAAAACCATGATGAAGCAGCACAAAATAATGCAAATAATAGCCAATTTGACAAGAAATTTTAAGAATTGCATTTTTTTAAAAAATTGGTGTTAATCAACCATGTCAAGGTTCCAAACCTTGACAAGGTTAAAAGGGTTTTAGTAAATTACTTCCTCTTGCGAAACCAAATGTACCACAATTTCTACCTGTCTTTCGGTGTGTTGTTGAGGATCGATTTTTTGAATTCTCGCTTCGAATTGCGTGATTCCTACTTTCAACAATTTGTAGAAAATACGGTTTTCGGTTCTTGGGATGAAACCGATTTTTGCGCCTTTGAAATAAATGGCAACAGCTCTCGGATCCCATTTGTTGTCTTCCTCGAGTTTGAATTTTACTTTTTTGCCGACTTTCAATTTGTTGAAAACATCAACGCCGTCATAAAATGTGAAACCTGCAACATGGAAATGTGATAAATGCTCTTTCATGGTGAAATACTTTAAAATTATACTGCAAAATAAAAGACAATGTGTGCAATACATCTGCACAATAAAAAAATATAAAAAACACTGCGGTTTTGCAGTGTTTAAGATAATTGTATGGAAATCTATTTAAAAAATGGGGATAATCAGCAGTTCGTCCTCTCCAAAATCTTCCCCAACCTTATCGTGAAATTACAGTTGTCTATATTAAATTCTTCCGCATCTTCATCCGCTTCCAAAACAACCTCCTTTACTTCAACAACCATTTGTGGAGCGTCCTTGGTGTAACCCAATTGAAATTTCACTGTTTCGTACTCCCTACATCCCACAAAAATTCCATCCTCAACAATTCCCAACCGGCTAATGTTATGATCGGTAAACTCCCTGTATTCCTCCGTCTTTGTTCCGGCAAGAATTTCATTAAAATATTCTCCTTTCAGAACAAGATAGAGTTGGGTCTTATCTTTTTTAGTTGCCGGCTTTTTTGGTTTTTTCACAATTATTAGTTCTTCAGTTGGGGTCGTCAATTTTTTTTTTTAGAATCGTGATTTCACACGATTTGCACAACCTCTTTTCCTGAAGGTATTCATTGATGTCGTTCCATCCTCCGGTCTTCTGCCAAATGTCTAATCCACGCCCCATGATGATCTTCCAACCGTTGTTCAGTACTATTGAACGGTCATGGATGAAGTTATCGAACTCATAAGAGAATAAAATTCCGACTGATTCAAGAGACATCGTCATCTGTTCAAATGATTCTTTAGATCCCTCAATAAAGTCCTCGTTATTGGTCGTCACCAAATGAACTTTCACTTCGGTTTCTGAAGATTTTTTCTCGGCAACCAATTTCAGGAGTTCCATTAGATTTCTTAATTGATATGGCAAGCGGATGTATGGATCCACAATCTGTATTTCCGTTGCACCGATAAGATAATCCCCAAATAAATTGTTGTAGGAAATTCCCGTCTGATTATCTCGGATAATGATATTCTGTTCCGTCAATTCCGGTTTTGATGGTTTCTGTTCCTGTGTTTCCATGGTTTCGGAATCCACTGTAACTTCTGTGATTGGATCAGGTCTTAGGTATTCAAGGACTTCAAGTGTTTCCACGGTTACTTTTTCTCCTGTTCTTTTAACGGTATAACTGAAATCCACATCCTCAAATGTTTCATCCATGTTCTGAAGTTGGAGTTTCACCCTTTTTCTACATTCCACTGAGAAATCCAACAGTTCCCTCATTTCCTCTTCTGTGTAGTTTCCATCAGGATAAATCACCTTCAACAATCCACCCAAAGTTTTTGTAATGCCGTCTTTATCTCTCGTAGTAATGGAATTTGACAATTCAAAATGTTTGTTGTATTCAGCGTTCCAATCTTCTTTTCTAAGTTCCTTTAAGATTTCTGCAAGGTAATCCACGATGAAACCGTAATCGGAAGTGAACATATCATTTCGTAATTTCTGAACTTCCCATCCCGGAAGATACGCATGAATCCTGTCTAAGAATGCTGTATCGTAATAATCTTTTGGTAAGGCATCGAAAAGATTGGAGTGTTTCAACATATACGGAACACTGTGGTCGGTATTTCCTACAAACGCCATCGAAGCGGATGCACCATACACACTTGTACCACGGGAAAAAGATTTGTTCGCCATATAATTTTTCATGATGTCCACCAATCCACGGTTGGTATTTTTTGATTTGCCGGCAAACTCGTCATACGCCACCACATCCCAATATCCAACAAGTCCGATTTCTCCTGTACTGTTGTTCACAAATAGTTTTGCCGCTGTAACTTCACCTCCTGAGATCAGGATTCCGTGTGGTGATAATTCCGAAAAGATATGGGATTTTCCTGTTCCTTTCGGACCGAGTTCGATGAGATTGTAGTTGTTTTCCACAAAAGGAACTAACCTTGTCAATTGAAGTAGTTTAGATCTAAACGTAAATTCCTCGGGATTTAAACCCATTGTCTGCATCAACACATCGATCCATTCATCCTTGGTGAAATTTGAACGTCCTTCCTTATATTCCTCCAGATTGATGTTAGAAATCTGTATCGGTTTTAAGGATTCGATGATCCAAGGTGTCGAACCTTTTTCGTCCGTTGAAACATAACCTAACGTTAGAATACACCAAACTCCGTGAGTTAATAGTTTTTGGTACTGTTTGATTAGTTCTCCCGAAATCGGAATTCCTTTCAATCCTAAATTGGCAAAGGTCGCTTCATACTGATCTTTACTGTCATTGAGTTTAACGGAAATTTTGTCGATAATTCTGTGTGAACCTTTTTCCTTCACGGTGGATTTCACAATCTGTGCCTCGTCTCGGTGGACAAAATGTTTGGTGATGACCGATTTCACGGTTTCCACACCTTGGTCGATGGTTTCCTCATCATCGGTTGCACAGTATTGTCCAAGTAGATATTCCAAAACATAGATAGGAACAATGGCGTTTCCCTTCACCAATTTGGTAAGGTCTTTTCTAACCACTTTTCCCCCGAAATATTGATTGAGTTTAATATCCAATTCCTTCATATCAATTGTGTTTATAAATCGTCAAAATCGTTTGTAAATGAAATGTTCAAGGTGTAATAAAACTCCTTGTATGGTTTCCACTTGGTAGTTCCTTCCACGGGTTCTTCCAAAATTAATTTAACCCTTTGGTTCTTGTATTTTCCGCTCGCTTTGGATGAAAGTTGGAATCGGTGTTTTACTTCCCGTTGTCTTTCACTTCCTTCCTCGATGTCGAATTTAAATTTAAACTGATCACTCAGTTCCTCACCGTCTTCTGCCCGAAGAACCGACCGAAGTGTTCTCGGCAACACCTGCTTATTCACTAAATCGGTTTGGATGAAGGAAACCGCCAAAATATTGGTCGTAATTCTATCGGTAGATTTGATAATGTCGATGTCCACCTGTGTTGTGGTGTCTTCTCTTTTTCTTGAAATTTTTATCACCGGCACAACAATTTCCTGTAGTGTTGCACCTCCGTGAACAAACCTCGAACCTGCTGCTTTTATCCTCAATCTGTTGATGGATTTTGGAATAAGGATGTCGATTCCCGATTGTAGCCGTACATTTTCTCCCGTGAACTTTTTGGTCACATTGTCATTGGTAAGGTCTTTCCCGATAACAAATCTTCTGTTTTCCTTCCACACTTCTCCTGAATGATTTGACAAACTGAAATCACTTTCCTCCAATTCATTGTGTTGATAGATGAATCCGTGATCGGCAGTGATTATCATATTATTACCATTCATATTGTAGATTTTCTTCAACAATTCTGTCAAATAATTCAACTCGTCTTCTACCGCTTCAAAAACCTTGGTTTCGGAAACTTTGTCGTCTCCTGTTTTGTCGATCTGATTGTGGTAAATGTAGATAAGGTCATATTGTTTCACAAATTCCCGTCCTTCTTTAGCCGAATTCATCTTCATAAAATCTTCCGCCCGAATTGCAGTTGCTCTTAATCCAGCATTGGTTTCCAAAACTTTTGTTCGGCTCTGAACTCCCATCGTGGATAATCCATCCGCCAAAACTTGGTCTGTTCCTTCCTGAATGGTGAGTTGTTTGTGTGGCAGAAGTGAAGCCATTCCCAAATTGGTGTACGAAGGTAAACTCGAAACCATATTGGAGATGGTCGCCTCGTAACGGTTTTCGGAAACGATTCTCTTGGTAAACTCCGCCCCACATTCATATCTCAACGCATCGGAAATGATGACGAACAACCTTTGTCCCTTCTCAAAAGAGGATTTCAGGTGGGTGTTGTAAAATTGGGACTGACTGTTGATCGGATCCCATTTCTCCATTCCGTCGATGACTTTCTGCCAATTGTTCCCGTAAACCAATAACCAATCGTTGGAATAAACCTTTTCAATTTTCTCCGAAAGGTCGGACAAAATCCTGTTTTGATTGGTTTTACGGTAACTCCAAATGAATTTTCGGTAGGTTTGGTCGATTTCGTAAAGTCGGTCGGAATAATCCTTCACACCTTCGTCGAAACTGTTGTATTTTGTATTGCCGTATTTTCTAATGAGTGAGATCAGTTGTGAACCATAAGACAAACTATGGAAATAATGTTCGTACTCGGCAAACCAAAACTTGTTCTCCCTTTCCTTCACGATTTGATTGACACGATCCACGGAAATATCTTCATTCACAATCAAATGAACCAATTCGTGGATGAGTTTTTTGTCGATGAGTTGGAAGGAGTCGTCATTCACCACATCTTCAATCTTAGATGAATTTAACTTGGATTCCACCTCGGTGTCCTTGGAAATCTGATCAGAAATCTTTCCAAAATATTCCCTGTACTGAACGGTATCTTTCCACAGGGACAATAAAAGCCTGCTTTCTTTCGACAATTCCGTTTTCTTACCCAAAGAGAAATTATACGTGAAAACCTCAATCAGAAAATCATAGATGGTTGGATTCTCTTTGAAGTACCCGTATTTCCTTTCAATCTCTTTCCAAAAGAATTCCTTCAGATTAAATCTTTCAAGGTCTTTTTCGTACTTATCGTTAGAATCGACGTGGGATGAACCGTAGGTATAGACAAATGTTGGAAGTGAGATATTGTCCGTTCCGAAAACCACCGCCAACATTTTGTATTTGAGGGTGAATAAATCGTCGTCCTTGTCCACATGTTCGTTTAGTTTGGCTTTCCTGTCTTTCGCCTTGAAAAATTCAATATGATCACCAACCAAATCTTTCAGGTGATAATTCCATCCCAACTCTTGAAGGTACATCGCCTCTTGGTCGGTTTGGAATAGGTAATGAGCCAACTCCAAATCGAGTAACCAATTTTCCTCATTCGGCGGTTTTGGAATATCGAAATAAAGAAGGAAATTATCTGTCGGAAACTCTTTTATAACGCTATATTTCACCTCGAACTCGTTTCCTTGGACGTGGATTTTCTTCACACCATCCAAATTGAGTTCGTGGTATTGTTCGGTGAGTTCCGCCTTTTCATCGTACCAAAAAATGAGACGGTGTTTCCCGAAAAGTTTAATCAGTGCTTCCTCTATTTTATTCATTTTATATCAACAACAAATTGTCATTTTTTTTAACCACAAAAGTCACAAAAGTTTTTATTATTTGAAGTGGAAAATTACGCTGTTTAAAAGTTCACAAAAGTGAAAATCAAAGATTTTCAAAACTTCCGTCTTCCTTCTTCCATCTTCCAGCACCCATCTTCCATCTTCCCGCTTTACCTTATCTCCTCTGTTTTAATCCAATCAAATTCTTTTACCTTTTTCTTGGTCTTGGTATCGTTTAGTCCAGCAACTTCTTTGATCGCCTTTCCGAATTTATTATAATTCACCAAAACTCCGTAGTCCAAATCTAAACCGATTCTGTCGATGGCGAGTGGACGGAAAATATCCCTCTCATAATCCACCAATTCCATAATGATGAGTTTTAGTCGGTTGATTTCTTTTTCTGCCCGAATCTGTTCCGTGGACGAACCTGTGTCTTTAATATGTTCCAAATGTTCGATCCGTGTGTTGAGTTTCTCACGGTATTGGATCAGGTAATCGTTCAAAATTTTGTTTAAAGTGTCCTGTGTGTATCGGTGCATATAAATGAGGACATTGAAAGAACCTTTTGGTGAAGAAAACATCCAATAGATCGGTCGTTTTTTATAACGCTTTATATGGTCGTTATAGAAATCCTTCACAAAATATTTTCTAATGTCTTTCCCCAAACATTCTTCCACAAAGGCAAGGTTTTTATCGAAATTCTCTTTTCCGAAACTCGCCTTCAAGAAATGGTGGAATTTTCCCACAATATCGTCCTCAAACCATTCGTCATCGAGAATGGGAATGATGTTGTCTTCATCAGGCAAGAATCCTGAATCTTCTTTCCCTATTTTGGTAAGATAATCTACCAAAGTCTCTCCCTGATTGGCAAGGATTAATCCCTCTTTATCCAAAGAATATCTGCCAAACATACAACCCACGGCATAACTGATGAACTGTGCAAAGATTTCTTCTTTTTTGAAGACCAACTGATTGTTGACAATGGTGGTTTCGTCTTTTAGAATGGTAATGTCTTCTAACGGTACATCGGGAGTGAGTTCCTCCTGTAAACCGTAGATTTCTATAAATTGTCTATTGAGTTCCTCCTCGTTTTTATGAAGTTGGAAGAATTTGTTTTTCCAATACTGTTGGTAGAGATCGTAGGATTCTTCAAGGTCTTGACCGTTTACACGGATGAGTTCGTTTTGTAGGAAATCCCACGAGGTTTCATTTGAATTGAATGCAATTTTGGAAATTTCTACATTATCAGATACATTTGATTCATCAAATTGCCCAAAGAGAAGTGGCAAGTTATCAATATTTCCTTTCTGAAAAGCTAAAGTTGGATTAATTACTGAAAGTAGAAAATAACTTACTTTTGAATTAAACAATCCGAGTAAATAATTTAGATCTTCATCATTTGGAAATGCTGACATTCCATTCACATCAAATATGTGATTTTCCACAAATCTCCCTCCAAAGGTATTTGATACTAATAATGTCCAAGTAATTGACTTCTTAAAGTATAACTGTCTTGATGGACAATTATTACCTTGTTTTGAGAGGATATCAAAAGCATTATCATCAAAATTTATTATCAATTCTTGATTTCCATACCATTTTTGAAACTTACCTCCTTTATTGTATGGAAACCATTTTTTATTTAACATACGTAATGTAAGATCCGTACAATTATTTTGAAATTTCTCAACATCAACTTCCTGCCAAAACCTCAAAAATTGAGCGTTATCAGCGGTAGCCATTCCTTGTTTCGTGGATATTCTATCTGAAAGTAGTTTGTTTTGTCCAAATAATTCAAATAAACTATTGTTACACCAATAACCTAAATTTGAACCTGCGATTTTCAAAAAGTCATTTTGATTTGCAGTAAATAAAAAACCACATTTCGGATTTTTGATTGCTTCTATTGTATTATTTCTTTTTTGTTCCGTAGAATTAAAATCTACCAAACGCAGATAAACACCTTTTTCTTCTTTTAAATTATTCCAAAAAGTAAACGAAGTATTTTGTACTACTTCACCACCAATTTCGGGGAAAGTTCTTGCACCCAAATGTAAATTGGTATCGAAGAAAGTAGTTTCAATAAGTTTTTTTCGTAGGTTTTCATAACTACTCAAGAACATCCAAGAATGTTGATTAATCATTCCTAAAAATCCTTTTGGCAATAACATTTTTAAACCTGCCTCCATAAAGCACGCCATTAAATCTGCTTTAGAATCGGGGTAATTTGTTTTCACAAAATCACCTAATTCCTTGTTCATATTTCCACCTCCCATATATGGTGGATTGTCCACAATACAATGGTATTTTCTACTTAAAGGAAGCAGTTGTTCCACCGCCAATTTTAGTTTTTCCAAAGATTCCCTTTGAAATAAATCGGATTTAGGTAAAATGTTATTGGTGGTTTCTAAAACTTTTTGAAGTTCTGTTTCCGTGGTTTTAGGGATAATCAATGAACCAAAATTGGTCGCCTGTGACATTGTTTTCAGGTCGTATTTTAGTTCATCAGATTTGGAGTTGGTAAGTTTTAAAACTTCATCCAATTCATCATTGGTAAAAACCACATCCTGATAACGAAGAATATTGGGTTCTACCGCTTTTCTGAAAAATCTTCTGTGGTAACTTCTCGCCTTCATCATCAAAGCCATTCCCGATAATTGGGAAGCACGCTCATCAATCTCAAAACCGTGAAGGTTTTTGGTGATAATCAGTTCGGGGATTTCGGTGGGGTTGTAACCTTCCTCCTCGTAGATTTTGTACAGTAAATCGAAACCATACACCAAGATGTGTCCACTTCCACACGCTTGATCCAAAAGTTTTAGATCCTCAATGGAATTGAGTTTCAAGAAATCTTCGGATTTAGATGAAGGAGACTCGATATAGTATTCCATGTGATCCCGCAACTTGGAATTGGGACGGTTCTGTAACCATAATTTCCCCACGGTATTCTGTACCATATATTCCACAATCCAACGTGGGGTAAACAACTGTGTCGCCGCAGGAATATCTTCTTTCTTCACCGATTTTTTGGAAGCGAAGACTTCATCTTTTTTCTCCGAAATATAGAACTGATAAAGCCAGCCAATGATCTCCACCTCCTGACAATCTTCCACGGTCATTCCGTCTCTCACATCCTGAATAATGGATAATTCGGAAGTAAGGTCATCGGGAAGAAGGAGTTCGGTATAATCGTTAATCCGCTCAAAAAGAAAAGGAAAAACGGAACTCAAATGGTTACAGGAAGCGATGAGTAATTCTTTGTACGCCTCGTTTTGGGAATCTTTACTTGGGATTTTACCGTCAATCAGGTCGTAAACTTTTTGTCGGTTTAGGTTTAAATCTGAATGAATCTGTCCTCTTTTCGCTTCATCCAAAATTTCGGGTAAGGTGAACCCGTCTTTTGGGGTAAGAATCTTCACACCAATCGGTTGGTAGTCGTTCACGTCCATAAAACGCAACGCCATAAATCGGTTGAACCAAGTATAGGAAACCCTGTCTATCACTTCCTCTTTTGTAGATTTGGTAAGGATTTCTTTTAGTTTTTGTACTTGTTCAATCTTCTCACGAAGTTCGGGTGAGTCTGTGTTTAGGACATACTCCAACTTGGCACTGACTTGTTCCATCAGTTTCCGACGGGTTTGTTGGGCGAATTTTTTGAGTTGGTTGGTGTTCATTTTTACAATGAAGTTCTAATTTTTTGAACCACAAAAGGCACAAAAGTTTTATGATTATTATAAGTTTTAATGAAGATGGAACTGATTACGTTTGAAAGTTCACCAAAGTGAAAATCAAAGATTTTCATTTTTTCTGTCCTCAATCTTCTATCTTTCGGCTATAAGGAAATTCTTTTATTTTCCTTAATTTTTTCCACGTATGCTTTTCGGATCGCATCTACATATTCTTCAACATCTTCCTCGGTACGAAGTTCGTTTTTAGGGTACCTTAATTTAATCTCTGACCTTCGGATGTATTGTGCAGGAATATAGGTTGGTTGTGGTTTTTCACCAACTGTTGTAGTTCCTGTTTTAGTGTCGATTCTTTCAGGCATAGGAGTGAGCAATCGAACCATCTCGTTCAATTGTTGATTATACAACTGATCCCGAACCATCGATGCAGAGTTTCTCATATTTCCGATATACCGCTGAGTTTGAAGTTTCACAATTTCTCCTTCGAACGGTTTCAAGATTTCGTTTTGTTGTTCTACTGAAAGTTGTGAAAATTCTTCTTTGGCAGAAACGTTTTCGATAACCATCTGCATAATGGTTTGTGCATTCTGACGTTCGACGGAAATCTTATCCTGTAATTTTTTGATGAGATCCTCGTGTTTCTGTTTTGCCTCCCGCATCACACTTCCTTTGAAAGGTTCTTGGTTTTCCATCAGGGATTTCAGTTCTTGGTGTTCATCGCCATCCACATAATCCAAATTGGAAAGGTCGCCTTGAAGGAAGTCTTTCACTTTCTTATAGATTTTTACCTGATCTCCGTTGATGAATTTCTTGATCGGGTCTAAAAGATTTTCTTTGTTGTCTAAAAGAGAATCTTCGAAATCCTTCGTATTGAGAAGGAAATACGTGTATTCTTTGTTTCTGAGACTGTATAATTTTTCACGAAGCGGATTCAGTGATTCCACGAAAGGGAGTTCCGATTTTCGGGCGTAGATTTCTCCTACCTCCGAATACATTTGGTTCAGTTTTTCCCTGAATTCGTTTGCCACATCTTTCGGTTCGGTTTTCGGGCAGGTTTCATCAAAAGCATCGGAATAAATCTGTTTAAGGTTCGAAACTAATTTTGGATCAATGGACTGTTGTGGTTCGAGAATCACATTCTGATAGGTTGCTGAATTGAGAAGCGACTGTACCACCTCTTTCTCCTCTAAAATATTGGAGGATTGTGTCAGTTCAATTTTTCCTCTTTTGTAGAGTTGGGCGACAAATGTCCAGAGTGCGTTCTGATACCATCCGTATGGTCTTTTCGTAAAATGGGTTTTAAGGTCATTGAGAGAAGTTCTGTCGGACTGTCCCTTTCTTCTGTTGATGATGTTTAGGATTTCGGATTCCGCTTCGCTCATCGTGGTGTCATCGGTATCGAACAATGAATCTTTTCCACCAAAAATAACCGCCTTAAAGGTTTCTTCCGAATATGGAACCGTTCCCAACATTCTTAGGTTGGTGTGAATCGTTTTCACCAAGTCTTGGAAAGAGTTCAAGACCAAGGTTTTTCCGTCCGAAACATTTCCTGTGTCGAGTTTTGTACCGTTCACATACACCGTGGAATCCGCCAATAACTTGTTGGCAAGAAGGTCAAGGTTTCTCCTTCTTTCCACATTCTGAAGTAGTTTCTCGCTTAAAATTCGTTTTACTTCAGGTTTGTTGGAGGTGGATTGGTTCTGTTTGGTGTATTTGTCTGTTTTCAAATGCATCTTCAAGTCCTTGATGAATGTGGAACTTGGAGGAAGAACAACCCTCATAACGGGTGATCCCATTGTTTGGGACTGAATGAAATCTATATTGTTATAATCTGTATAATTTTCGGTAATGATTTCAATACCCAATTCTTTTTCTCTGCCCAACAAAACGCCGTCAATCTTTGTCGTAAATTCATAATCCTGCTTGGTGTCGAAGAACTTCAAACGGGTGTCCCGAATTATACCGCTATAAAAAATATCGCTGAGAGTTTGAGTTACCTGTGACTCATCAACATCAGTGTTTTTGATTTCCTGTTCCACATCCTTTTCCTCGTCAGTAAGGAACTCGTAGATTTCACCATTACGTTGGATGTAACTTTGGTTTTCTAAAAGGTTTAGGGCTACATCAATTTCTTCCTCGTGTTTTTTCAGGTCGATGTCCATTTTATTAATCATCAACACGGAAATGTTTCTCCTTGTAGTCTTGAAGTTGGAGTAGTATTTCACAAGGAAAAGGGTTTTGAGAACTTTGATGGCGAAATCACTTTCGATATTTCTCTCCGCCAACTGAATGGATTGTTGAATCTGACCCTTTAACTCGTTTCTGAGACCATCAAACATCAAATCGAAACTCACCAAAGAATTGTCATTATTGTCCTCGATTTTTTGGATAACCTGTTGGAAAACACCCAGCATACTTCTCTCACCCACGGAAGAGTGTCTCCCTTGAAAGGCATTGTGATTAGCCAGCGCAATCCTTACCTGTTGGAACAAGTCGAATTGATAGGGTATGAATGGGAGTTTATTGGCGAAATCGGTTTCATTTTTAAATCCTTTAAACTGAACCCCTGAATCCGAAAAACTCAATAACGTGTCAAGATGTGAACTTTCTTTCTTAAAGATTTCCACCAAGTGTTTTTGTGGATCGGGTTTCTTCTTCAATAATCGTTTTTCAATAACTTCATCCACATTGGCGGAAGTCAAAGGAACTTTGATTCTGAATCTTGCCTGAATACGTGAGAAGTCGTTCTGTTGACTTTTGTTCATATCGCCCACAATCTTCTCCATGTCCTCCTGAGAAGTCACCAAAACCCACGATTTCCCGTTTGTAATGGTTGCCAAAGATTCCGCAATGGTCTGAAGGTTCAACATCAGTTTGGTGTTCTCTGAAATGAACTGACCCACTTCATCAACAAAGAAATTTAACCTGAATCCTGATGGTTTTGTCTTAATGTAGTCATTGACTTTGTTTGCAAAGTCTTCGATGGATTGTTTCAGGTCACGCTCGTATTTATCTATGATACCGTCATAGGAACTTGGTTCCCTGTTGAAGATTTCACCCAAAACGGTGGAAACGGTATCGGTAACGTTGGGATCAAAATAATCTGTTCTTGCAGTTTCCCAATCTGTACCTAAAGTGGAAGAAAACTTGGTCAAAAATTCCTGATATTTTCCCTGTTTATCCAACCAAAGTTCGAATTCCGCCACATGGGGTTGGAATCCGTAATATCCCAAATGGTCATAAAAAACCTTATAGAATACTTTCAGAATAGCCGATGGGTCGTCCTTTGTCGTAATCTGTGCCTGTTGGTCAATATTGAATAATATCGACTCGGAAGGGATTTTTGTGGAAGCGAGAATGTCTCCCTTCAACAATTGGTCTTCCTCAATTTTTTCAGCGAATTGTTCTCCTGCCTTTTTTCCATCCACATCCTTGTTCTCCAAGACGTATGACAAAATTTTGAGTAGGTGGGATTTACCACTTCCAAAGAAACCCGAAATCCAAACTCCGTTCGCCCCGCTGTATTCTTTGTAGTTACTAAAGAGTTCACTGATTTTTGTGGCGATTTCCTTGGTAATGACGTATTCGCCAACTTCGGTGGAGATGTTGTCCTTGTCGTCCGCCTTTATAACGGTTTCAATATTTCGGTTAATGTCCTTCTCGAAAAAATCTTTTATTATCATGGTTTTGGGTCGATTATGTCAATGTTAAATGCTCGGTAATAGTTGTCGTCTTTCATCATACCAAAAAGGTTGAGTGAGTTCCCGTTGTATTCTCCAGGGAAGAAAATCACAGTTGGAGAATCCTTGGCGATGTTCTGTAAGTTGTTCAAGATATTGTGGGAACGGATGTACGGGAAAACCAAACCGATTCCTGTAAGAAAATAAACCTTTGATGGATTTTTCTCGATCATCTCCTTAATTTTCGGGGTCAATATCTGATGGATGTTCAATGTCGATTGTAGGGCGTTCAGAAACTTATCCTTTGACCTTGACTTTTCGATGGGAAACATTCTTTCCACACCGCCTTTCAGGTTAAGGATGTCACAAACGACATCGTAAAGATTAATCTCCAACACCGAAACTCCGGCAGTATCCAATTTGTTCTTTAAGAGTTTGATGGATTCCGCCACTTCGTTTTCATTTTTAGCATCGTAGGCGGAAATAAAGAAGGGAATTTCACCACCCAAAGACTCTTTATTAAGAAAATTTGGTGACGAAATAACTTTGTATAAATGAGTAAATTTCTTTGTAATATCTTCCATGTTAAGGTTTCACACTTTGTATATCCAAATCGGACATGAAAAATATTTTCAGCCAATTGGGGTTATCGTTCATGATTATATTTTGAACTTTCGGTTCTAAAAATTGTGGTTGGATCATCTTGTTTTTGATGTTGTCTATAATACCTGCCTGATCGTAAATCTTGAACAGAACCTGTTTTATTTTCTTTTGCGTAAGTTCTGAAATTTTTTCTAGTTCCTCGTGGTCTATCATCTTTGAACGGATAAAACTGATGTAGTCACCGTCCGTAATCTCATAGTCGTACACCAAGATTTTGTTCCGAAGAACTTCCACCGTGAAATCCTTTATAAATCCGTAAGTTTTACATACAGAAAGAAAACACATTTGCTTTTGGGTGTACAGATCACCATTGATGAGAAGATCAACTTCACCGGAAGTAAGATTCTTAATCCTCTTCACCAACTCGTCGTAATATCTTCTACCTGTGGCGGTTTTACCCTTACCTAGAATTTCCACAAAATTAAACTCCTCTTTCTTTACCAAAGCATCGGCTACCATCGCCATCTCGTTCACCATTAACGATCCTGCTGTAAAACTAAATTGGTATTTTTCGTTCGCTATCATTAGATTCCTTCAAAAAGTCGAATTTGTAAATATACGAAATGAATGGGTTTTGGGGAAATTGCAACCTGCCAATTTTTAATACTACAAAATAAAAAATCATCTATGCAGTACATTTGCACAATAAAAAGTAACTTTACTCAATTATTTTTTTAATTCACCATCCATGGCTACTAATAAAAATGCGGTTTTACGATACAAAATACTCGATTCCTGTTTTTCAAATTTTTACAAAAAGTATTTCATTGATGATTTGATAAAAATTTGTAGTGAAAAGCTTTCAGACCATTTCGGATATGAAGTAAGTGTTTCAAGAAGAACGATTTTGGATGACATCAAGTTTATGAAAAGTTTGGCAGGATATGACGCACCCATTTTATCAGTTCAAGATGGCAAAAAAGTTTACTACCAATATGAAGATCAGGAATTTTCGATTTTAAAAAAACCGCTTTCTACCAAAGAAATGGAGAGTTTGAATGAAGCACTGCAAATCTTGAACAGAATGAAAAATTTGCCAGGTTTCGATTGGGTAGATTCTATTTCGGCTAAAATAAACTCGGGCCTTGATTTGCAGCACTCTGAACGAAAGATCATAAGTTTCGAAGAAAATGAATTTCTGGTAGGTTCAGAGTTTTTGAGTCCGCTTTATCAGTTTATCCTCAGTAAAAATGCAGTAAAGGTTTCCTATCAAAGTTTTAAGAGCGATAAACCAGTTACAATTGTATTTTCTCCACAATTTCTAAAACAATACAACAATCGCTGGTTTGTTTTTGGCATCAATAACGATTATGGCAACGTCCAAAATTTGGCACTCGACAGAATCAGAAATCTCTCAACATCAAAAACGCCTTATCAGGAACCTATTTTTGATTATGACGAGTATTTTGAGGACATCATTGGAGTTACAAACGATTTAGATAAAAAGCCAATTAAGGTAATTATTGAATTAAGTGAAGAGGTTGCGCCATACATCATGACAAAGCCAATGCATGGTTCGCAAAAAATAAAAGGCAATATCCTCACACTTGAAGTAAAACACAATCAGGAACTGGAAACCTTATTACTTTCGCATGGCGAGCGAATAAAAATTCTGGAACCGGAAACGTTGGCGGAAACTTTAAAAGCGAGAATTTCAAAACAATTTCAGCAATATTTTTAACAATTGGAGTAGCACGATAATCTTTTGAAAGTTTAAAAACATCATTATTCCTGTCATCACTCCTAACCTATTAATTTTTCTAATACCTTTCAGATCATCAAAAAATTCCGCTCCAATTCCGTTGTAACTCCGAATCACCTCCGTTTATCACCCGAACCCTCATCATACCCAAAAAGATTAAACATCTCCCGCATCCTGGAGCGAAGACGATTCCCGTAGATCGTTTCTATTTCTCCGGCGGTAAGATTGGTGGTAAGATGCGTTATGATTCCTTTTTCCTTGAAAATATCGTAGCGAGTTAAAAGAATTTCCGACATTACATTGCAGTCGTTTCCGAAATATTTGGAGGCAGATTCGCTACCGAGGTCATCAAAACAATAGTTTTTTGGAGTGCGATAGTCATTGTATAGACTACCACGAGAATATTTTTCCAAAATTTCATAGCCGGACTGCATAAATTCTGAAACAATTTGGCGTGTAGAAGCCATCATAAAATTTTTTCTTCCTTTAGGCAATTTTCGCATCAGTTGGAAGAGTGTGGTTTTTCCGCAGCCGATTGGTCCTGAAAGCATAATGCCTTTTTTAAGGTCAATATTCATTTCTTTCGCCAATAACTCGTCCTCTAGAAACCAAGCGAGCATTGACAAAATTATGGTTTTTTCGTTTTCTGGAATTTCGAAATTTTTTCCGAGATGTTCTGTTCCTACTTTTAAGAGCCACTCCAATATTTTAGAGTAATCATAACTCATCTTTGTAGGATTTATTGGTAGTTGCATTGAGGTGATTTGGTTTTAACTCCACTCCGATCACAGTACGGGTGGAATTTGAATTATTATTGAATTTTTTCGAATTTAAAAGCCAGTTTCTTGCGGCGGCTTCCCAATTTCTCATTTTTGATTTTCCGCCTACGAGCCAACCATTGCTTTCGTAATGATTGAAAAATCTTTCAGCTTCTAATTTTGTAGAATCTCTTTCTAGAAAATACATTTCGACTTCTAAAATGTCCGGTGGAATTTCAATCGACCTATTTTTTTTCTTTAAAAGCAAATTTCCTTCATCAAAAATTCTTGAGTGCTCATTATCTTTTAATTGTTTATTGTTTAATGAGTTTGTACTGTTTATAGAAGGTATCAGTGCTTGTTCAGAACCTGTATCGATTTTGATATGCATCCTGTTCGCTACCTGTTCAGAGGTTGTTTGTTTTTTGATACGCTTCAAATTTTGAACTTCCTCTGAATTATCAAAACTAAATAGGTTCACCAAACTTCCTTTGTACGGGTTGAATGATGGGATATACTCGATATACCCGAATTCTTGAAGTTCTTTGATGCATTTATGGTAAGTTCCAAAAGCAGAAATTTTGCTCAGTTTCATCATTTCGTTTCTGGAGATACTGATTGGATTTCGAAAACGATTGAGATTCCAAAACTGAAACAAAGCAAGGTAGAGACTAATGTGAGTGGGATTAAGTCGGTGGTCTTCCTGTATTTTGTCGTAAAAACCAGTGAGATGAAAAATGTAATTCATACCGAAATTATTTCTGATTGAGCATTTTTTCGATGTCCTGATAATTGTAATAAATCGTTCCGCCAACTTTGGAATACTCTAAAGTTCCATTGATGCGAAGCGTTTGTAGTGTCCCGGAGGAAATTTTCAAAATTTTTCTAACCTCGTTAGATTTTAACCATTTTTTATCCTGCATTTTTTGGGAAAGAATTTTCTGCAAATCTTCCAAAAGTTCAATTTTGAATTCCTTTAGGTCTTCTTTCGTAATTATATCAACTGCCATAATATTTTTTATGCAAATTTCAATCGATTTGTATTCTAAAACAATAGTGTTCATGCGGTGTGGGCTAAATAAGAACAATTTAGACGAGTTTGGAATCTCGGAAAATTAAAAAAGAATAATTAAGATGAATTTAGATTCTTGAACCCAATTTCTGAAAGAAAAAACAAGTTCCGCAGTTTTTCCACTTTTACAAAAGGCAAGATCGTTTTTGTATCTGCAACTTCAAAAGTTGTATATACAAAGACACATCTTGCAATAAAAGTTTTATAGCAAGATGAAAATTTTTCAGAGGTCTGAAAACGCTTTATGGAGGATGGTTTTTGGTTTTATCTCCACAATTTTAAAATTGATTGGCTTTTGAAGGAAAAACACAGAAAGAGATTAGCTTTAGGTCGTCTCTTTTTTACGCAGGTTTGCAATTTGGGTGTAGCTGATTTACCCACGTTGAGTAGAAAGCTGTGATCATTTTACGCAGGTTCCTGAAATGATTGGTATTAATTGGTCATTATTTTTTTAGGATTATTGTTTTTTTTGGAATATTTACTATTTATACAAAACATTGAGGAACTGGTAATTTGGCTATGGATATTGAATGAGGACTTAGGTTCTCATTCTTTTTTACTAAGACGTGAGGAAGTGAAAGTAATGAAAATTTTGTCCAGTTTATTTACTAAAAAACTGGACATTTTGTTTTATCTTTGCAAAGATATAAGGAATGAAAATATCTGATTACATAGTAAATACAATTAATCGATTCCCAAAAGGATTTGTTTTCACCTATGAAGAATTTAGCAAACAGGTGGAAAGTAAAGAAGCCATAATAAAAGCATTGAACAGAATGGCGGTTTCGGGGAAGATTGAAAAACTGGCAAAAGGAAAGTTCTACAAGCCAGAAGAAACCGTATTTGGAAAATTGGAACCGCCAAAACTACAGATTGTAAAGGATTTACTTGAAGAAAATGGAAAAGTCGTAGGCTACCTTACTGGTTTGAGTATTTACAATGAACAGGGACTTACAACACAAGTCAGCAATACCATTCAGATTGGAAAGAATGAAATTCGTCCTACTTTCAAAAGAGGACGATTTACTATTTCTTTTATCAAGCAGAAAAATACTATTACGAAAGAAAACATTCCTTTACTTCAGATATTAGACGCCATTAACCAAATCAAAAAAATCCCTGATACTACACTTGGTGAATCTGTTTTGAGAATTATCGAAATCATAAAAACAATCAATGAAGCGGAAATCTCTACAATGCAACGATTGGCTTTAAAATATCCGCCATCTACCAGAGCGTTATTGGGAGCAATTTTGGAATTTCTAAAAGTTGGCGAACCTAAAGTACTGAAGAAGTCGCTCAATGCTATTTCAACATACAGTTTTCCAAATATCGAAACCATTTTACCAACATCAAGAAACTGGAATATCAAATGAACCTTCACGAACACAAGACACTATTTCAACAGGCGGTAAGATTTACTGCACAGGAAATGCGAATTCCCGACTTGTATATTGAGAAGGATTATTGGGTAACTTTTGCTTTGAAGCAAATTTTCAGTGAAGAAACCAAGGAATACTGTGTTTTTAAAGGTGGAACGGCACTTTCAAAATGTTATGGTATCGTAGAAAGATTTTCAGAGGATATTGATTTGGTGATTATGAAAACTGGAGAAGAATCTGCCAATCAACTGAAAAATCGACTGAAGAAAGTTTCTCAGATATTAGAAAAATATTTACCCGAAGTTTCGGTCTCTAATATCACCCAAAAGATGGGAATGAACAGAAAAACTGCGCACACTTATTCCAAAGAATTTCAAGGAAATTATGGTCAAATTAGAGATGTGATTATTGTTGAAGCAAGTTGGCTCGGTTATTATGAACCTTATGAACAAAAAAATGTCCGCACTTTTATCTCGGAAATGGTGTTGAGAAATGGGCAAGAAAATCTGATTGAAGAATATGGACTTCAAGAATTTCCAGTAAATGTTTTGAAGCCGGATAGAACGTTGTGTGAAAAAATCATGAGTTTAGTGAGATTCTCGTATTCGGAAGATTACATTGCAGATTTAAAAAGTAAAATCCGCCACACCTACGACTTACATCAAATGCTTCAGCAAAGAGAAGTTTTAGATTTTTTGAATCGGAAGATTTTGAGAAAATGCTAAATAAAGTCGGTCAAGACGATGTCGCGAGTTACAAGAACGATAATGAGTGGCTAAAATTTCATCCGAAAGATTCACGTTTCTTTGCTAGACTTGATGAAATATGGGCGCAATTAGAACTAGTCATGGTCGGAAGATTTTTCTTCCGACTTTTTGCTTTTAAAACTGTTTGATTTTTTTAGTTAACTTGTTGATTTTCAATGATTTAATTTGGATTAATGGGTTTTATTTCGTATCTTGATATCTGATAATCAATAACTTATGTCAGTATTTAAAGACCACAAGATTTCTCTTAAACAAGTTTTGGATTTTGTTCCCGAAGCACTTTTAATCCATCTTTCTGCAACCACGAAGGTAGACTATTACAGCAAGGTGCTTCATGGCAAGAAAATGTTCTACCTTTTGCTTTTCTGTATCTTCGACAATGAAAAACTAAGCCAGAGAACTCTTGAAGATACATTTAACAGCAGCGGCTTCAAAGCACTTTTCGGTTTGGGCGAGAAAGAAAAAGTACGCAGAAGCTCCATCTCGGAGAGACTCTCCAAAATTGACCCTAATTATTTCAAAGAAATCTACGAGCAGATGTACGGAAGATTTTCGCAACTCTACAATAAAGCCGAGATAGAGAAATACAACCTTATCCGGGTGGACAGTACTATTGTCGCCGATACCTGCTCAAAACTCAAGGAAGGCATCGACCAGAAAAGCGGTAAAAAATTGGTGAAGTTCAGTTTTTCTTTTGATGGTGTTCTACCTTCGGGAGCAGAGGTTTTTACCGGACAGAAATATTCTGCAGAAGACAATGCGCTGCCGGAAGCCATCCTAAAGCAGGTGAAAAAGGAAGAACATCACGGTAATATTTATGTTAGCTGTCACCCTAACCAACGACACTGCAAAACCCGACTGACAAACAAAACATCGACAATTGCCAATGCTTCGTAAAATTAAAAGAGGTGCAAGCCAACACACAAAGCCAACGCTTTTGCACCACATTTAATTTTACCCAACCGCACAAGAACCGACATCAAAACAAATCACAAAAAGTTTGCAGGGTTAAAATATTTATCGTAATATTGCAATATTAAATTTGATAAAAAAAATGGGAGCGACAAAAACTGACCACTTTACTGACCAACAAAACCAAATTGCGACCATCGCAAAAGCTTTGGGACATCCTGCAAGAGTGGCGATTATCGAATATCTTTTAACGGTTGACACTTGCATTTGTGGCGACATTGTAAACGAGTTGCCGTTGGCACAAGCTACCGTTTCGCAACATTTGAAAGAACTGAAAAATGCTGGACTAATTAAAGGAAATATTGAAGGCAACGCCATTTGTTACTGTATTGACGAAAACACTTTTAGCATTTTAAAAACATATTTCACAAACATCATTACAAAAGTTATGGAACAAAAATGCTGTTAACTTTTTTTTAAAAACAACAATCGTAATATTGCAATAAAACAAATTAAATTCTCAAAATAATGAAATTATCAAACGTCAAAGAAATTTTACCAACATTGGAAAATGTAGAATTTCAACTCGAAAACGGAGCTTTTGTACCGGAACATTTTCACGTTACAGAAGTAGGACAAATTACTAAAAACTTCATCGATTGTGGTGGCGTAATTCGTACCGAAAAAGTAGTAAACTTTCAACTGTGGAATGCTGACGATTTCGAACATCGTTTAAAACCTACTAAACTTTTGAACATCATCAAACTTTCGGAAGAAAAATTAGGCATTGAAGATGCAGAAATTGAAGTGGAATATCAAAGCGAAACCATCGGAAAATACGATTTGGAGTTCAACGGAAAAACATTTGTACTGAAAAGCAAAACCACCGCTTGTTTGGCACAAGATGCTTGTGGTATTCCATCTGAAAAAGAAAAGAAAAATTTGGCTGAATTGAATGTAAATCAAGCCAATGCTTGCACACCAGGTGGAGGTTGTTGCTAAATTCAAAATAATAAAAATTAATTCAAAATTATATCAAAATGAACATTGCATTATTCAGCGACATTCACGCTAATTTACCTGCATTAGAAGCCTTTTTTGCAGATGTGGACAAGAGAAATCCCGACAGTATCTATTGTTTGGGCGATTTGGTGGGCTATAATATTTGGCCAAACGAAGTGGTAAACGAAATCCGCAAAAGAAAAATCCCAACCATTGCAGGAAATTACGATTTTGGCATTGGAAGAATGAGCAACGAATGCGGTTGTGCTTACAAAACAGATAGCGAAAAAGACAACGGAAACATTTCTATTTCATTCACCAATTCTTTGATGAAAGATGAAGAAAGAGCCTATTTGCGTACACTTCCAGCCCATATCAAAGTAGAATTTCAACTGAATGAAGATAAATTGAATTTGCTTTTGGTACACGGAAGTCCGAGAAAAATAAACGAATATCTTTTTGAAGATCGTGAGGAAAAAAGTATGCTTCGCATTATGGAGCAAGCCGATGCAGATATTTTATGTTTCGGACATACACACAAACCGTATCACAGAATTTTAAATTCGGAAATTGACGGACAAAATCATTTCAGACACGCCATCAATATTGGTTCGGTAGGAAAACCCAAAGACAGCGATGTAAGAGGCGGTTATGTAATGCTTACGATTAATGAAAACAGTTCTGTGTTGGATAAAGACAGCATCAAAGTAGAATTTATTCGATTTGAATACGACATTGAAAAAGCTGCAAAAGCCGTAGAAGACAGTCCGCTACCAAACGAGTATGCAGAAAATTTAAGACGTGGTTATTAATCATTAAAAACGAAGAAATGAACATTCCAAACGATTTATACTTTTCCAAAGAACATACTTGGGTGCGTATAGAAAATAATATTGGAACAATTGGTATTACAGATTTTGCCCAAAGTGAACTGGGCGAAATCGTGTATGCCGATGTGCCGAATGTTGGCTATAATTTTAAACAAGACGAAGTTTTCGGTTCTGTTGAAGCTATTAAAACCGTGAGCGATTTATTTATGCCTTTGTCTGGAAAAGTAATTGAAACCAACAAACTTCTTTTAAAAGAACCCACATTGGTAAACAGCGAACCTTTTGCAAATGGTTGGATGATAAAAATAGAAATTGAAAACAGCCAAGAAATTGAAAATTTATTAACAGCTGAACAATACGCTAACCTCACAAATTCATAAAAGATGCAACCAAAACTAAAATTTCTTGACCGATACCTCACGCTTTGGATTTTCCTCGCAATGCTTTTAGGTGTTGGTTTGGGTTATTTTTTTCCAAATATTTCCAGCGTTACCAACTCACTTTCGGTTGGAGCCACCAATATTCCATTGGCAATTGGACTGATTTTAATGATGTATCCACCACTTGCAAAAGTGGATTATTCGTTGTTACCAATGGCGTTTAAAGACAAAAAAGTAATGTCTGTTTCGCTATTGCTGAACTGGATAATTAGCCCAATTGTAATGTTTATTCTCGCCATTATTTTCCTCAAAAACGAACCCGATTATATGGTGGGTTTAATTTTGATTGGTTTGGCAAGATGTATTGCAATGGTAATTGTATGGAGTGATTTGGCAAAGGCAAATAGAGAATATACAGCAATGTTAGTGGCACTAAACAGCATTTTTCAATTGGTATTTTATAGTTTTTATGCTTGGCTTTTCATCAATATTTTACCGCAGAAATTAGGTTTGGGAAATTTCAATATTTCTGTGCCAATGAAAGACGTTGCCGAAAGTGTTTTCATTTATTTGGGCATTCCGTTTTTGGCTGGTTTTTTAAGTCGTCATTTTTTAATCAAATCAAAAGGCATTGAATGGTTCAACAGGAAATTTATTCCAGCCATTTCACCGATTACTTTATACGCTTTGCTTTTTACCATTGTATTAATGTTCAGTTTAAAAGGCGACAAAATTTTAGAACTTCCAATGGATGTGGTAAAAGTTGCCATTCCGTTAGTTATCTATTTTGTGTTGACATTTTTTGTAAGTTTCTTTATCAGCAAAGCCTTAAAAGTACCTTACGACAAAAACGCATCGATTGCATTTACCGCCACAGGCAACAATTTTGAGTTAGCCATTGCAGTTGCCATTGCCGTTTTTGGCTTGCATTCGCCACAAGCATTTGTAGGCGTTATTGGACCTTTGGTTGAAGTGCCTGTTTTGATTTTGTTGGTAAGAGTAAGTTTCTGGTTAAAGAAGAAATATTATTCGGACAAAATGAGATAATAAACAAACCAAAATCCCACGCTTTTGGTAGCACATTTGCATTTTTAGCCAACGCCCAAAGCCAACAAAAAATGCAAAAGAGCTACCAATCCAACGCACCACAACCCGACAAAATAAACTGACAAACAACGATGCGAAAAGAAGGGCGAACAGCTAACAAGGTATTGCCAAAAGCGGGGCGAAACGACTTCGATTCAACATTTGTGCAAGATTCAACAGCAGTAATTCTATTGAACTTTTGTGCTAAAAATCCCCGCCTTCGGCAATACCCGAACCGTTATCGACAGGGGTTTGCAGTCGGTAAGGGTGATGAAGGAATTTGAAGAAAAGTCGGTAAAATTCATTGTCCGTTCTAAAGAAAACCGCAAGTTTGAAGAAGTCGAATCCTATCTCACTTCGCAAGGTTCTGAGAGATGGGATGACTGGAGAGTCTTGAAAGACAGTAAAGTAAAACTCTATACCGGAATCCCGGTACAAAACAAGCGTGGAAACGTGCATCACCGCGAAGAAAAAGTAGAAACTGATTTTCGATTGGTGGTCATCCGTAATGAAAAAACAAAGAAAGAGTTTTGGTTTTTAACCAACGAGTTTGAACTCAGCAGCAAGGAAATTGCTGACTATTACCGCAAACGCTGGGATATTGAAGTTTTCTTCAGATTCCTAAAGCAGGAACTCAATCTGAGCCATTTGGTCTCGCTCAACAAAAACGGCATCGAAGTGATGGTATACATGACGATGATTGCCTCAATGCTTTAGCTGATTTACAAAAAAGCCAACGCTTTAGGCTACAAAACCGCAAAAAGGCGCATTGCCATGGAACTTCGCGATATGATTACCGAAATACTTATCATTTTTGCAGGAGGAGACCCCGGAAAGGTATTCAAAACTTAGTCATAAAAAATGGCCGGAATTTCTTCCGACCATGACTACAATTAGAACCAACTTACAAAACTGATTTTAGAAATTTGGTTTATGGGGATTTGCCTGAACCGGAAAAAGTGAAGATGTCGCTTGAGCAATTAAAACATCGAATAGAGCAGATTGTGTGGAGCGTTGAAGTGTGATTTTATTGATAATCGGAATTTGAATCAGCAATCCAAACTTTTGCTAAAGAAATGTTTTGAACATTATTAAAAACCCAAACCTTAACTTAATCATATAATTTCCATCAATGAAAATTCAAATTATCAGCGATTTACATCAAGAATTTGGCTTTTCAGAATTATGTTTTGATAGTGCTGATTAGGTGATTTTTGCAGGAGATAACAACCTCGAAACAATAGGAATTGAGAGGATTAGAACGAAAATCAAAAATTTACCTGTGATTTATGTTCTTGGGAACCATGAGTATTATAAAGGTTCATATCCGAAAACGCTCAATAAAATCAATTCTGCAGCAGAAAATACAAATATTCATGTTTTGGAGGATTCATTTTTAGATATTGAAGACATTCGATTTCACGGGTGTACTTTATGGACGGATTTTGCACTTTTTGGAAATTCTATTGAAGCAGGAATGTATTGTCAACCGAAAATGAACGATTACAAAATGATCAAAAGAGATCCTTCATATTCAAAAATGAGAACTGTGGATACGTTTAAGATTCATCAGTTTTCAAAACATTGGCTGAATGAAAGTTTAGAAAATTCAACAAAAGAGAAAAATATTGTGGTGACGCATCATGCGCCGAGTTTGCTTTCAGTTCCCGATATTTTTAAGAATGATCCATTAACTTCAGCGTATGCTTCCAATCTTAATGATTTTATAACAAAACATCAACCTGATTTTTGGATTCATGGGCAAATTCATACGCCTTGTCGCTATTCAATTGGTAAAACAGAAGTAATTTGCAATCCGCATGGATATATTGATGATCCTGATAATGGTTACGAGAGAGAATTAATAATTGAAATATAATCTTTAAGAATTTCGAAATGAACATAATTTCAACTTCATTAAAATTTCCTAAACCAAAAAAAACTCGGCTACGAACCGAGTTTTTTATCATTTTCTGTCTGAACATCATGTTTTTTCTGTAATACAAGTTTCAAATTCCCCATATCCTCACTCACTTTTTTATCTAAAATTTTCGCATAATGTTGAGTCGTCTTAATGCTTTTATGTCCAAGCATTTTGCTCACACTTTCCATAGAAACATTATTTCCTAAAGTTACGGTAGTAGCAAAAGTGTGTCTTGCACAGTGAAACGTAAGTTTCTTATGGATGCCACAATTTTCCGCAATAGTTTTCAGATACTCATTCACTTTTTGATTGGTATAAACTGGAAGTAGTTTTCCAGAATTGGATGAAACAGGATGATTTTCGTATTTCTTGATAATTTCTTCAGCAACAAGAAGCAAAGGAATATTTGACGCGCTTCCGGTTTTCTGTCGGTTCGTAATAATCCACAGATTTCCATCAATTCCTTTGGAAATTTGTTCTTTTGTAAGGTTGAAAATATCGATGTAAGCCAAACCTGTATAGCAGCTGAAAACAAACATATCACGAACGAGTTCCAAACCTTTTCCCGAAAATTCTTTCTCGCGAATTGATGAAAGTTCTTCATCAGTGAGGAAATTTACGTTCACTTCATTAAATCTGCCTTTGTAAAAAATCACCAAGTCCTTTTCAATCCAACCGTTTTGATAACAGATTTTTAAAATCTTACTTAAGTTTTTGGTGTGCTTTACCGCAGAATTATTGTTGATATTTGCTTTTGTTCGTAGAAAGAAATCAAAATCATTGAGAAATGAAGGTTCCAATTTCTGAATATTGATATCCGTTTTTTTGTGGAACTTCCATAAGAAATCTTTTAAATGAGATAAACAAGTTCTAAAATTTTTGAGTGTTGCAATGGCATATTCTTTTCCAACCAACTGTTCCATTTTGGAATTGTGTTCCTCAAAAATAGGAATCAGAGTTCTTTCGGCAACTTTATTACCAGATAATAGATTTTTGATATCCGAAGCATCGAAAGGTTCGCCTAAAAAGACAAGTCTGTTTTCAATTTCAAGGACTTTCGCCTGCAGAACATCGAAATGTTTATTGATGAGTCTTGATTCTTCGGAATTGCCCTTTAAACGACTTTGTGCAGGACTCCATTTGCTACCTTCAACAAATTTTCCCGTTGAAAACTCTGTTCGTTGTCCATCTACTGTAATCCGCATATAAATCGGGATTTTGGAACTAGATTTCGCTTTTGACTTTCTGGCATAAAATAATACCGAAACTTTTGCATTCATATTGATGACTTTATGGGTTAAAATTACCTTTTGGTGACCCGTCAAACAAGATGTTCAATTGTTCTACACCTTTATTAACAGGCTTTCGCGAAGAATTCGGTTACCTATAAAGTTCAAAATTGGCTAGGTCACCTAAAAGGTCACCTAATTTTTGAGAATATTTGATTTATTTTGAAATTCTCAAAAAACAAAAAAGCCCTTAAATACTAGGATTTAAGGGCTTTTGTAAGAAATTGTTGTTGTTTCTCGTGGTTTCTCCAGAACCACATTTTTAAATTTCTTTAAATTTTACCATATCTATAATATACTCTTATTCAGGTTATTAAATGCAATTAGATATAATTTGATATAAATAAATTTAACTAAATCAAATATTTTCGGGGACAAATTCGGGGACAAATTGTATATTTACATCATAATTTTATAATATGGCTTCAGTTAGTTTTTCACAACGTGCAACTTCAAAAGATAAAAATAAATTAAACAGTATTTACGTTCGATTTCGCGAAAAGGATTTTGATGCACAAATTAAAATACCAAATCTCGCTTGTAAAAGTTCAGATTGGAAAGATGGAAAATGTAAAAATTCTGCATTGAAAATGTTTCCTACCGATGAAGAAACAATAAATACACAATTATCTAAACTTGAAGCAAAAATACTTGAAGCATTTGCTAAAGAACAACCCGAAACCAACGCAAACGAATGGCTTAAAAGCGTTATTCAACCTGACAATAATATTCAACCTGCTGATGATAATATTACAGATAATGTAATTGAATATTTTGCAGGATATGTAGAGCGTAAAGAAAAAATTGTAACAAAAAACACTTTGAAGGCAAACAGCTTTTGCAAAAGTGTATTAGAACGGTACCAAAACCATCTTTTAGAAAACAGAAAGTCATTCAAAAAACTGAAGTTTAAAGATTTATCAAATACTTTCAGACTCAACTTTGAAAAGTATTGTAAAAATCAACATTATAGGTTAACAACTGTTAATAAAATTACCCGCACCTTAAAATCAGTTGCAAAAGATGCCCAAAGCAAAGGAATTGAAATACATCCACATATTTTAGAATGGGTGAACTTATCCTCCAAAGATAAAAGCAAACCTAAAGACCCATATTTATCCTTTGATGAATTAAAAATAATTGCTGCAAAAGAAATGCCCAACAATTATCTGGATAATGCACGTGATTGGCTTATTATTGCTTGTTTCACTGGTCAAAGAGTATCTGATTATTTGAACTTTAAAGATGATATGATTACTACAACAGATGACGGCAAACGATACATTGAATTTAAGCAACAAAAGACTGGTAAGCAAATGCGTATTCCTATCCTAAAAGAAGTTGAAGCAGTTCTTGAAAAAAATGATGGTAAATTTCCACGTTCATTATCTGATGTAAATTTCAATCTTTTCATCAAACAGGTGTGTAAAATAGCGGGTCTTGATGAAAATATAAAAGGTTCACTTTCGACAAAAATTGGTGAAGATGAAAAAGGAGATAGTATTTATCGTGATGTTATCGGGACATATCCAAAATGGCAATTAGTTACTTCACATATTGGAAGAAAAAGTTTTGCTACAAATTTCTATTCAAAAATTCCGATTGGCACATTGATGTTTTGTACAGGGCATAAAACACAACAGCAGCTTTTGGAATATATCAGTAAGACAGATAATGAACAAGCAGAATCTACTGCTGAAATTTTTGCTAAATTAGACTATTAAAAGACAATATGACACCAGAAGAATTTTTTGAAGGCTTAGAAAATAAATTTCTTTTTGTTTCAACTGATGAAGATAGAAAGTATATAGCATATCATTATGGAATGACAAGAAAACAGAGAAAAGAAAATCCATTTGACAGCTTAGAGGTCGATAAGATTATTTTAATTGAAAATATTGATAAAGATGAGTATCGTGATAATTTAGAAGATGCATTAAAAAAGGAATTCAGATATCTCGAACGTGAAATTAAGACTAAAATAACTCACATTAATGATAAAATTCCAATTATTAATTTCATGAGTGAAAAAATTAAAGTTTCTCAAAAATATATAAAGAAAACTCATATGCGTAGAAATGATTTTGAAACAATCCCTTTTAAAGCAGTTGATCTCGAATTGGATGATTTAGGAGAAGCTTTATCTAACATAGCTTATGAGCAGGTTGATTCAAAGCCAGAAGTATGGAATAAAGTTTTTTATGGTGCTTCTGATTATTTGATATTCAGGAAATATATCAAAGAGGTTCCGCATACCCGCGCATACATTTCTTATGTTTTTATGAAATTGCTTGAAGACAAGAAGATTATTAAAGTTTCTCATAAATATTTTATAGATTGGTTAAACAAACGAAAACATATTAAATCAGGAGAATATGGTGTTCTAAAGGATAAACAATTATGTACTACCGAAGCCAAAAAACATCGTATTGATAAAGATCTAAACTATCAAAAATACTTCCAACCGACTATTTTAGACGACAATTCAACTATAATAAACGACTGAATATCAACAATTTGTGATAAAAATTTTGTATGTTTGCATTATAATTTTAAATATAATTTATGGTACAAAATCTATTACAGATTTCCCAAATCACAGCCGATGATTTAGGAAAATTGATTGAAGAAAAAATCAATCAGGCAATCGGCAAACTCAATCTGAAACAATCAGATGATGATAAGCAGTTTTATACCAGAGAAGAAACTGCGAAGATGTTGAATATTAGTTTAACCAGTTTATATAATTGGGCTAAACAGGGTATCCTGATACCACAAAAAATCGGACACAGAGTTTACTATTCAAAAAGTGAAGTATATTCTAAACTTCAGATAAACTCTTAAATCACAAATCGGGAAATCCCGATACTCCCGATAATAAACTAAATTTTTTAGGCAACCGTTCGTGCAGTTTGAAAAACTGCGCTGGTTATCTTATTGTATAATTTTAAATATTAACAACACCTGTTGTGCATTTAGCACAAATTAACTTTTAGTTTATTTAAACTTCTTTTAAACACGAAGAAATTCAGGTATTGAATCATTGTGAAAGAAGTTATTTTTGACACTATTCTTGTCGCAAGACCTTGAAAGGTTTTTGCAAAGTTCGTGTTTATGGTGAACTGTCCGCACAGTTGCGAGATATTGGTTTCAATTCTCTTTCTTATTTTTGATTTCGTCCTTGAAAACTCCACAAAACCATGTTGATTCCTGCGCATAGGAACCGAAAGGTTAATCTTGGAGAAATTGAATAAATCCACTTGCAATTCTTTGCTGATATATCCTCTGTCTCCGATTAATAAACAATTTTGAAAATTTTCTTTAATATCGAAAAGATAATTTACATCGTGGACATTTGCGGGCGAAAAATCAAAAGAGTGAAAGATTCCATTCTTATCACAAACTGCATGTAGTTTATAGCCAAAATATCTTGACTTCTGCGCCGCACAATATCCAAATGCAGGTTTGATTTCATCCGTAGAGCAAATTGCGGAACGATTTGCCCTGCTTATTTTACATATTTCAATGGGTGTTGAATCCACAATGAAGACGTCGGTAAAGTCTGCAAACTTTCCGCTCAGAGTTTCCCGAATTTTCTCAATGTAAGGGAAAAGTTTTCTTTTCCTTCTGTTATATACGCTTCTTTCTATCTTTTCGTCCAAACCAGTTCCCGAAATACACCTAAACAACTGTAGTTCAGAGTTAATCGACATGTATTCTGCGGTAATATTAAGTGCCACAAGTTCCAAGTCGGACATTTTTGGAAGTCTGATTTGCTTCTTAGTGGTGATATGGTTGCAGGTTTTTGTCAATTCTTTTAAAATAATTTCGTAGTTTTGAATGAGATTGTTCATGTATTTAATGGCTTGGTAACCAATTAAATATACGATTTTTTAATCAAATGAACAATCTTTTTTCTTTTTAATTTCTAAATGCACAACAGGTATTAACAACATGATTAATAAAATTATTAATTGCAAGAAAAGAAATATTGTAGATTCATTTAACAATATTGAAGAAGTAGTCGAGTTCATTAAATCACCTAATCAGGAGCATTTTGAATTGGTTGAATATGCAAGAACTCTTGATAGAAGTTCTGATGAATACAGGTATATTAAGACCAATAAACTTCCTGCCATATCTATTAACTTCACCTTTAATAACGGATACATTACGGGCAAAAATGCATCTGATCCAACAGGTTATTTATATTTAGACATTGATGGACTTACTGAAAATGATATAGAAATCAATAAAACCTATGTTTGTGCATATTGGAGAAGTTTATCAAATACAGGAATTACAATCGTAATAAAAGTATCAGGATTAAATCATCATAATTATCAGGAAGCTACTCGTGAAATAGCAAAATTATTGGATTTACCTTATGATAAAAATGCGGTATCAATTGATAGACTAACAGTACTATCTTATGATCCTAAAGCTTTCTATAATGATAATACTGAGGTTATTCCTGTTCAGGATTTACTACCTGAAAATCCGCCGCCCGATTTGCCAACAAAAAGTACCCACTACAATAATAATTTAAGATACAACACCAAAGGGTATGATTGTAATGGGTACGAACTAAGATTTAACAACCTTGATGAGGTACTTGCAGATTATCCGATAAAATTTGATAATGATGGCGTATATGATTTTGGTAGTGAAAATAAAATTAAATACTCTTATGTCCACGTTCCATTTAAGAAAGTGGGTACAGGAAATAGGGAAAATATTATGAAATCAATTACATATCAAATCTATGCTCTTAATCAAAATGCTCCAAAAAAATTGATAATGAATTACATTAAAGGGGTTAATAGTTCTTTCATGATTCCTCCACTTTCTGAAAAGGAACTATCTGACACCTTGAATAAACTGTATTGCTCTTCAAAGAAAGTTGAACCCATAATTAATGGTCATAGAAGGTTTATTTATGATGATCAAAAAAGCTTGACTACCACTGAAAAAAGAAAATTTAATATTATTCGGGTTAACAAAGAAAGAACTGAAAAAACTAAGCAGTTTTTATATGACATAATGTACGCTTGGAATGAAACGAATTCGGGTAAATTAACTATTAATAATCTAACCAAAGTATCACGTATGAATCGTAAGACCGTGCAAAATTACTATTCGGAATTAAAGAAGCTTTTGTGAATTTATTTTGCAGTCAAGTATCTCGGGTATGGGTGTATAATTTGAATATTTACTTGGAAGTTTTTTTCTACATCCCCCCTACCTCGAATTTTTCGATTTCTCAGTTATAAACAGATTCCTTTTTGGTTTCTGTTTTTCTTTTTGTATTTCTCCACTCTCAAGACGTTTGGGAGCGGGAAGCCAGCCGCTTTCCGAGATTTTCCCGTTCAAGAAATTTGCTTTCTGTTTGTTTCAAAAATAGACTTTACTTCCTCGCAGTTCAATTTTACTTTTGGATTTTCACGCAAATAAAAACTTTCTGCTGTTTTATTAACAATGTAGCTAATTTTTGCACATTCTGGATCAGTTTTTGATTACTTAAATCAACGAAAAAGCCCGTCAATACTGGGAATATTGAACGGGCAAGTGTAAAAAAATTCTAACGCTAATTAAAATTATTACAATGGCAAATTTAAGTATTTTTTTGGATGAAATCCAAGTTTATGTAGGGACGTACAAAAAGTACAGCGAAGGTTCTATTTTCGGCAAATGGTTATTGCTTTCCGATTATTCCGATTTTCAAGATTTTCACGAAGCTATTAAAGAGCTTCATTCTGATGAAGATGATCCCGAATATATGTATCAGGATTATGAAATAAGCCCTCTTTTTGAAAGAATGGGACTTATATCAGAATGCCACATTTCGAGCCAAATTTTCGAGGTTATTGAAGCCATAAAGTCTTCATCTTATGACCTTGAAGTATGGGAAGCTTTTACGGACTGTTTCGGAACTTATGAAGATGTTTCGGAACTTGAACAAAAGATTCAGGATTCTTATATGGGCGAATATGGTTCGGATGAAGAATTTGCAGAACAATTATTAATTGAAACGGACTCAATACCTCGCAATTTACCCTCTTATATTTACATAGACTGGGAAAGGACAGCAAGAGATTTAATGATGGATTATTCGGCTTCTAACGGGCATTATTTCAGATGTTTCTAAACTCTAATGCAGCAGAATTTCGGCACCTCAATTTGATTGGGGTGCATTTCTGTATTTAAAATCTCAAATTATGAAAGCAAGATATGTAAGGGTTTCAACAGGAAACCAAAAAACTGCAAGACAGGAAGCAAGGCAATCCAATGATGAAAAAATCTTTGTAGATATAATCAGTGGAGCAATACCATTTAATGAAAGAAAACAAGGAAAAGAGCTGATGAAAGCAGTCGAAAACGGAAAGATAGACTATGTTTCAGTAAGTTCAATTGACAGGCTCGGAAGAAATCTTTTCGATATAATTTCAACTCTCGAATTTTTCAGAGAAAATAAAGTTGTTTTAAAAGTTGATAATCTCGGCATTGAAAGTATGGTAAATGGTGAAGAAAATTTTGCTTTTAAACTAATTATTTCGGTGATGGCTAGCATTTCAGAGATGGAAAGGCTCAATTTACTTGAAAGACAAAGAGAGGGTATTGCTATTGCAAAAGCAAAAGGTGTTTACAAAGGACGTGAGAAGGGAACAGTTGAATCTGACGAAGATTTTCTCAGTAAGTACAAAGAAGTAATTAAGTATCTGAAAAAAGGATTCAGTATCAGAAATACTGCAAAAATATGTAATGTTTCTATTACGACAGTTCAGAAAGTAAAGAATAAAATTTAAAGAATATGTAACAAAATATCATTTACAGAATTATGTAAAACAAAGTTGTTTACATTAATTTTCCATTTCCTTTTTTAGGATTTGATAATTTTCATCATCGTAGCATACGAGAATAACTTCTATTTCTGTATCCTCTTTAAGATGATTTTTTATAGTTTCAACCGAAATTTTCGCAGCCAAATCCTTTGGAAAACAATAGATTCCTGTGCTAATATTGGGAAACGCTATGCTTTTACAATTAAACTCTTTTGCTCGAAGTAACGAATTTGTATAACAATTTTTTAACTTCACTTTTTCATCATCATTTCCGCCATACCAAATAGGTCCAACCGTATGAATTACAAATTTAGCGGGTAATTGCCCAGCAGTTGTAACAACAGCTTCTCCAACTTCACATCCACCTTGCTCGGCTATTATTTTTTTACAGCCTTCAAGTATCTTTATTCCTCCCGCCCTGTGAATTGCTCCATCAACTCCACCTCCTCCAAGCAATGAAGTATTCGCTGCATTTACGATTGCATCCACCTCAATCTTGGTAATATCACCTTTAAATATTTTTATTCTATCCATATTTTTTTCATTATAAATTTCGTCAAAATAAACCTCAAGGAAAAAACCATCGCCGTAAGCAAGGCAAACGAAAATACAAAGATTAATAAAAACAACTTCGCATTGTCCCAAAACGCTTTTTCATTCGTTTTGTTTTCAGGCCAGCAAATTGTTACCAAAGACGGATTCATCACTATGTGAATACATATTAAAAGTGATAAAACAAAAGATGCTTCTAATAATTTCGATTTGATTTTCATTTTCTTACTAAGTTCTGTTTTCTATGAGATACTGTCACTTAACAACATTTTTTATAGCTATTTCTAATTATTAGAGTTGAGACAATTAAATTACCATATAAAAATCAAATTAATTCTAAATTAAATGCTTACTTACAGACAGGTAGATTTAAATTATTATTGTTTCACAAACTCATAATCATAACCACCTCCCAGTCCTAAATCGGAAACTAATTTTGTTGAACTAACTTTGCGAAATCTGTATGTATCCCCTGCTGCTGTATTATGTAACGTAAAAGTAAAACTTGTATCTGTACTGGTTTGCGAATATTTACCAACATCTGCAACAGGTTTTATACTCATACTTATTCCAGCTGAATTTATAATAATGTCACCATTAACAAATGTATAGCTATATTCAGCACCAGAATTCAATTTCCACTTTCCAATTATCCAAGATGGTGGATTGATCTGTGATTTGTTATCTACTACATCACTTCTTGACTCATCACTGCAAGAAATATAGACAAAAATCATAATTATAAAAAATATAATTTTTCTAAAGCTCATTTTTTAATAGCTAATAAATTCATTTTATTTTAGTAAAGATAGTATAGTACTCATAGGTGTAATTTTCCGTACCTGATGAATAAGATTCCCTACTAGTCATAAATATTAGTTCAGAGTTTGTTAAACTTGTGATCTTTTTATACCTCTCTTTACCATCCTCATATGTTGTCAAAGTCAAAGTTTTATCATCAAAAGAATATCTTACACTTCCACTATAATAATTATCACAAGATTCATATGGCGAACTAGACATTTTATACCTTTTCGCTTCAGCAATTCCATTTTCTCCAAAAGTATAATTATCTTGCAATGCACATCGATCTTCATTCGTTGCATCTTCTTTTACTTGAGTGCCAACCTTGACCTTATAAATAGACTTCGCCTGCCAAGTACCTATTAAGTTATTTGATGTTTCATCATCATTTCGACAGGAAATTAAAAGAATAGCAATTGCCAAGAGTGATAAAAAGTTTTTCATAATGTTTATGTTAATTGTTTATTAATTACAAATTTTGACAAAGAAATTAATTATCAAACTACACTTTTATGATATTGTATAAAGTGTTTTTTATTTTTCAATTCTTGAAGTGACATCAAAGAGTGCTAGATTAATTTTATACTGGTCCCACCATCTGATAAAAAAAGTTGGGTAAAGAATTTACTTTAAGGAAATTACGATTTGTCGCATTGTTATAACCGTATCTTAATAAATACTTATTTACTTTATTATAATAATCAACAGGGTCAAGCCTAAACGCATTTCTGTGCGCCGCAGTATCCAGCATAAGCACAAACATAATAAAGAGTGCAAAATCCTCTTCAACATAATCAGTCAAATCATTTATATTAACACGGTCGTAAAGTCGAGAATTACCAATTTGCCTTGCTGCAACATTTCGAGAATACAGTATTCCAACAAATATCTCTTGCGGCACAAAATCAGTTTCTCCTCCTCTACGAAACATCTCACACATTTGATAATACGTCAAAACAAAATGTTGAACAGTACCGCTCAATGTTCCAGATTTTAAAAAGTCTAAAAAACCCATAAAATAAATCTAATTCGATAAAAAAACCAAAACACAAATGACAACCAAAGTAGCTGATGACATAATTGTACCTAATAAAATTACCACACCCAAACATCCTCCTTGCCTTGTTGAGATTTGATTAAGATGGCTATAATCAATCCTCCCTGACTTTAAATAGTTTATTAAAGCTAAAACAGCTCCAGGAGAGAAGTTAGTATTTAACCACTCGTCACTAGTAACGTTAAGAAAAGCATCAGAAACAGGACAACTAAGTTTGTCTTTATATCTCTGTTCATAAATCAAACTGACAATTTTGCTTAATTTATTGTATTTTAAATTCCCATAATCTTTAGCCTCATTATTAAGAGCTTCTATAATAGTTTGAGAACTATTTGAACGTATTATTAAAGTTAAAAAATCTCTATAAGTTGGTTCCTCAAGTCTTGGAACGCCCAAGCGATCATCATAATAAGAATGAAATCCTAATTTTGTATCTAAAGTGTACTCATATAATTCTTTGGTCGTTAAGCCTTTCCTTTTTTTCATTTTTTATAGAGTTATATTTTAATTTAAAATCATAAAGAACCTCGATATTTCCTCTTGTATTGTTTGTTTGGCTTCTATTTGATTGATTTGATATTTGGTAGCATACTTCGGTACATCGGGATATAAATTGCTTTTAGAAACATTAACCACAATTTCAATTATTTTTTCACGTTTTTGCTCCGCTGTCAAATGGGTTTCAGTTTTCCAAACTTCTTGCTCTAGCTTTGAAAACAATCCACGTAAAAACTTTCGCATCTCATCTGTCCCACCTCCTGTAACTATGATTTGACGTCGCTCACCCTTGTTTGAATAAATCGGGTGTATTGGTTTATTTGCCACTACACCGTTTTCATTACTTTTAGTGAGCAGGGCAACAATTACACCTCCTAAAGGTGAAAGTATAAGACACACAATTAAGCAACCCCAGAATCCAATTTTTCTCGTTGCACCAAGTTTTGCAGCTATGAAATAACTGACCGCAAAATAAATAATAAATGTAATTGCCATAAATAATAATATAAAAAAAAGCGAGGACTAAATCCACGCTCTAATTCAGTAGGTCGGCTAAAACCTCAAACAATAAAGCAGGAATAGCCACTCGCCATAAAGCAAGTGTGCTAAACCTATTTGCCCATTGTTTGTTCTTGTAAATTAGCCGTTCACTGAACTAAAGCAAAAAAGTCTTACACTTTTTATCCGTTGATGTTTTTCAAAATTACAAAATAAAACAACATAAACTGAATAATATTTCGTAGCTGTCCTGCATTCATTAAAAAAGTACTTCTTTTCTTTTGTTACTTTTTTCCTGAAATTGTATGATTAATTCTGCAAACTCGTTGGGGAGTTTAATCATTACAAATTCAGCAATTTCCTGTGGCATATTTCCATAATATGACATTGCCAATGCACCTGCAACGGTTGCGACTGAACTCGAATCCCCTCCACCACAAGAAATAGCATTTCTAATAGCATCTTCAAAATCAATACTGTTATAAAATGACATATATCCATAATAAAAACTGAACTCGGCACTTGGATAAAATAAAGAACCGGGCCTTATGTTCTCCATTGTACCAATGAAATCGTTTTTATGATTTTTAAAAAGATAGTCGGCAACATATTCTTTCGTATAATCAAGATGAAATAAATAAATAGCCTTCGCTAAATTTTGAGCATAAAACATTACACTTGATGAAACGTGTGTTGCTAAAACAGAACGTCTTGATTTACGTTCCAAATCTTTTAGATTATTGGCAAAAAGCCCCACAGGAGCAATACGAACTAGAGAGTAATTATCATCTGCAAACTCAATGTAAGTTTCGTCCTTTAGAAGCCATTTCACAAAGTTTTCGTTATACTTTACTCTGTTATATCTTGTTGTAAAATCCCATATATTCTCCTCAAGGTCTTTCCCGTTCATCAAAGCATCCGCTACTGCCATTGTCATCACCGTAGCTCTTGAAAATTTTGCGTTTTTACTAAAAAGGTTAAAACTCGTTGTTTTTAGGTTTGTATAATCAAAAGCAGAACCGATTACATCTCCCGCAATACAACCCAAAAGTACGTTATTTGCTAAATCCATCTTCTTTGCTTATTCAAAGATAAAATGAATAACAATCTCTTTTTACTTTTGCAATCTTGCAAACTCAATTTCAGAATCCCATTCAACTAATTTTCGGTCTAATCTTATTGATTTTGGTTTTCCCCTGTCTCCGCTAATTTCATACTGTGAATAATATGAGTATCTAAATTTCTTTGCGAATGCGCTCCTAATTCTTGAAATATGCATATAAATCAATTCATTGCCAGGTTCTACTACTGCTTTCACGCTGTCTGTCAAATTCTCATAAGAATTTCTGTTTGAGATTTCTAAATAGATATTCAGCAAATGATCTTCAAACTTTGACATATCTTTGATATCAATCGGTTCATTTACAATTAGAAAAAGAAAATAAATTGCTTTTGTAAGATGACCCATTACTATTTCTAAATCATATTCTGGCAAAAAAATTCTGAAATCTGATGAAATTTTTATTGGGCTTATTTTAAAAGGGTTTAATGTTGATTCAATCATTTGCTCTATGATAGGTGCAACCAGAAAAAAGTTACCTGATTCTACAAGTCTTTTCATACTTTCCCAAATAATATCAACTTCTTTTATAGTTTCATCATCAACGTTAATTAGCGGCAACTTTTCACTACCGTCAAAATCTTCTAAACTGTAAAATACTTTAGGTTTGCGAATGATTATGTCAGAATAATCCAGCATGTTATCGATATATTTATTCCAAAACGCATCGATACTCTCGCTTTCAAGTTTTTCAACAAATACACTTCCCGTCAGAAAAGCACTGAATACACCAGTTTTTATTTGTCCTGAGTATCCCAAAAATTCAATTAAACTTTGGTCAAAATTAGAATATTCCGCTTTAGGAATGCCATCGAAATTCTTAAAAGTCCAATGTTTTTCAGGAAAAAAATATTTGTAATTAATATTAGCAGTTGAACTTGATATATCGGGTATTACAATTAAGTTTCTACCTTTTGCTGCTAATTTTTCAGAAATGTATTCCTTATTATTAATTAAATATTCTGAATACTCTTGATTTTGGGTTGTATCAAAAAAAATAACAGCATTATATATTTCTTTATGCAGAATAAAGAAATTGGCAAATTTACTAAATCTCTTGGCAGGATAATCCCTGGCATAAATTCGCTCAATTCTACGCTCTGTATAAAATAATGGAAGTTCAGGTCTTTCAGGCGGAATCCAACTATCTTTCTTTTTCCTGAAATTAAACCAATTTGTAATTATTTTAATCATTTTTTAAATATGTCAAAATCTATACAAAGTATAATAAATAAACTAACAAAAAGCCCGTAAGAAACAATCGCAAACATTTCTTATCTTATAAATGCAGAAATCTATTTTTGATTTATTTTAGACAATATATCCTCAAATCAGCCCCAAAACGAAAACATTCTTTATCCAAATCAAAACAAAACTAATCAGATAAAATAAAATTAAAAAATAATTTTAGGGGACAAATTCGGGGACAAAAAGAAAAAAGAGGATTTATAATTTGCTTTAAATCAGCGTTTTATAAAATCCTCTTTGTTTAAACTGTGGTTTCTCCAGGAATCGAACCAGGGACACACGGATTTTCAGTCCGTTGCTCTACCAACTGAGCTAAGAAACCATTTCCTCAATTGAGTGGTGCAAAAATAGCACCTTAAAACGGATCACGCAAATTATTAAGGAAATATTTAGTGAATTATTTTAAAATTACTGATTTTCAGAACCATTATTTTCGTTTTCCTTGCGCATTTGTTCGCTCATCTCCTCCAAAACCGGGTTGATGGTGCTCGCCGGAATGTCGCTGATGCGGATATACATCAGCCCGTCAATAGCATCATTGAAGCTCGGATCTACATTAAAAGCGATTACTTTCGCATTCTGCTTTATATATTTTTTGATCAGAACGGGCAATTTCATTTCAGGTTCCAGGTCATCAATAATTTTATCAAGTTTGTTAAGGTCTGCTTCCACTTCATCCATAAAAAGGTTTTTATCGCGTTCGCGAAGCTTAACTTTAAATTCATGTTTTGGATGGATGTATTGCGCGACCGCAGAATCGTAGTAATGGGAACGCATAAATTCGATCATCAGGGATTTTGAAAATTCAGAAAATTTATTGCTGATGCTCACTCCGCCCATCAGGAATTTATGTTCCGGGTTGCGCAGGCATACGTGCACAATTCCCCGCCAAAGTAAAAACAGCGGCAGCGGTTTCTGCTGGTATTTTTGGGAAATATAGGCCCGGCCCATTTCAATAACCTTCCGGAAAAACGGCTGCAGCTCCTGGTCGAATTCAAAAAGTGAACTCGTGTAAAATCCGTCGATGCCGTGTTTGCGCATCACCTCTTTTCCCAAAGCCATCCTGTATGCGCCGACAAGTTTATTCGCTTCGCTGTCCCACAGAAAAAGGTGGTGGTAATGCTTATCGTACTCATCCAGGTCAAAAGGAAGGTTGCTGCCTTCGCCAACTGCCCTGAATGTGATTTCGCGCTGGCGGCCAATTTCCCTCATTATGGACGGAATTTCTTCATATTCGGTAAAGTAGACCTGATAATTCCCGTTTTGGAAGAGCATTTTATCATTTTCACGAAGCATTTCTATTTCCCTCATCAGGTCTTCCTGCGGTGTCACATCGATGATATTCTGAACCACATTTGCAGCTTTCAAAATAGGGAAGTTAAGTTTCAGATTCGGGAGGTTGAAAAATTCTACCAGTGATTTCCGGCGTTCGTAATAAGACTTTAACAACAAAATTTTGGTTTGTAACAACTCGCCAAGTTCTTCATACGTTTCCTCCTCGTCAATCATTTTAACGGAAACGGGTTTGCCGATTCTTATTCGGATTGGCTTGTCACGCTTGCGCATCATTTCGGACGGAAGCATCAGCGTCTGCAGATCCGGATGCAGTTTCGCGAGCTGATAAAACGTACGGCTGTTTTTCGCATGAAAATACATCGGAACTACCGGCACTTTTGCCTTTTTGATGAGCTTCAGTACAGGTTCTCCCCATTTTTTATCCCTTACTTCATTAAATTCGTTATTGGTATTTGAAACTTCTCCCGCAGGAAAAATACCGACGCATCCGCCGTCCTGTAAATGTTTGAGTGTTTCGCGCATTCCGGTCATGCTGCTGTAAGCTTCTTTCCGCGATTCAAAAGGATTGACCGAAATCACGTAAGGTTCCATCGGTTTGATTTTTTCCAGCAGGAAGTTGCCCATGATCTTAAAATCAGGACGGATTTCACTGACGATTTTTGTCATCAAAATCCCGTCAATCGCACCAAGCGGATGGTTGGCAACCAAAATAAACGGACCCGTTTTAGGTATTTTCGCCAGGTCTTCTTCAAAAATAATGTACTGAAGGTCCCTTTCTCTCACAAAAGAATCAAAAAAATCTTTGCCGGTTTTGTCTTTAAGCTTATCGTAAAGCTCGTTTACTTTATCGATCTTGGTAAGCTTCATCACGCTTTTTGCTATTGGATTTTTCACAAATCCCAATTTGCTTAATCCCGATACATTTATTAAATCCTCTTTTGAAATAAGGCTCATGGTTTTTGTTTTTTTATTGTGTTACCATCTGCAGCGTTCTCTGCGAGATCTGCTCCAGAAGCACTTTCTTACCTTCGTAAAATTTTGAAAGGTTGGAAAGGTCGGTATTCCTGACGGTAAACAGGGAAACATTTTTTACGACCTGGGTTTTGAATGTTTCGCTGAGTTCCCTGGTCAGGCTGTCGATATTATTGTATTTGTCTTCAAGGCAGAGCTCCAGCGAAATTGCCGTATTCTGCATCAGAGAAATTTTAATATTATATTTTGCCAGGCTGGAGAAAATCATGCTGAGGTGCTCTTCGGCAATGAATGAAAAGTCCCGCGTTGAAATCCTCATTAATATCTGGTTTTCCTTCAAAATATAACTTTCCGTCTGTTGGTTGTCAGCCGAATTTCCGACTTTGGTTCCCATTTTCAAAGGGTCCACGAACGATTTTACGAAGAAAGGTATATTTTTTTGTTTTAGCGGCTGCAAAGTTTTCGGGTGAATGACGGATGCACCGTAGTACGCCATTTCAATCGCCTCTTCGTAGGAAATATGAGAAAGCAGAGTTACATTTTCGAATTTGCGCGGATCACCGGTCATCACGCCGGGCACATCTTTCCATATCGTCATGGCTTCGGCATTCATACAGTATGCAAAAATTGCGGCAGTGTAATCGGAGCCTTCCCGCCCTAAGGTTACGGTGAAATTATTTTCATCAGAACCGATGAAACCCTGAGTTACATAACTTAAATTTTGTTTGAGCGCAGAAATATTTTCTTCAGTCTGGCTCCAGTTTACCACACCTTCGCGATAGGTATTATCTGTTTTTACAAAATCTCTTGCATCAAGCCACTGATTGGTAAACCCTGCAGAGTTCAGATATTCGCTTAAAATCTTAGACGAAATCATTTCGCCGCAGCTTACAACCTGGTCATAAACGAAGTTATAATTGGGGGATTTATTTCTTCGGAGGAAGGATTCGATATCATCAAAAAACAGTGAAATTTCACCAAAAACTTCATGAGTAGGTTCGAAAAGCCCTTGGGCAATCCCGATGTGATTCTCTTTAATCACCGAAATCTGGTTCCGATAGTTGTCTCTGCTAAAATACAGCTCCACCACTTTTTCCAGAGCATTTGTGGTCTTGCCCATTGCAGAAACCACAAGCAGACAGTTCTCGAAGCCCTGTGTCTCCAAAACTTTTGCCACATTCATCACGCCGTCAGCATCCTTTACAGATGCGCCGCCAAACTTAAAAACTTTCATTCTAATGCGGTGTTATCCCCAAAAAAATCTAAATATTGAGGAGCTTTTTGAATTAAGTTTCAAAAATATTAATAATACCCGAGATACAAAAAACCTGATTTTTTCAGCCGCTGAATTTTACTTTTAATCTTTACCAAAAAAAACAAAGAATTGGTGGTAAATAAAATAATTTTCCGAAATTTGAGAAAATTAAAAAAAGAAAAATGTCAGATCAGTCACTACAAACTTTAGGTGAATTTATCATTGAAAAACAGGATGATTTTCAGTACTCTACAGGTGAGCTCTCCAGGTTGCTGAGCGCGATCAGGCTTGCATCAAAAGTTGTAAACCGCGAAGTAAACAAGGCCGGAATTGCAGATATCCTGGGAAAAGTGGGAAATACCAACATACAGGGCGAAGATCAGCAAAAACTGGATGTTCTTGCCAATGAGATATTTATCACAGCACTTTCCCAAAGAGAAGTGGTTTGTGGAATTGCTTCCGAAGAAAGCGATGATTTTATTGACATTAAGTGCGGACCAAACGGCGATCTGAGTAAATATGTAGTCTTGATTGATCCATTGGATGGCTCTTCTAATATTGATGTGAATGTTTCCGTGGGAACGATTTTCTCGATTTACAGAAGGATAAGCGAGCCCGGAACTCCGGTTATAAAAGAAGATTTTTTACAGAAAGGGACTGAGCAAATTGCTGCCGGATATGTGGTTTACGGCTCCTCGACAATGATTGTTTATACCACAGGAAACGGGGTGAACGGTTTTACGCTGGATCCAAGTTTGGGGACTTATTACCTTTCGCATCCCAATATGAAGTTTCCAAGAAAAGGGAAAATTTACTCCATTAACGAAGGGAATTATATCAAATTTCCCCAAGGCGTGAAAAACTATCTGAAATATTGCCAGATGATGGAAGGCGACAGGCCTTATACTTCCCGCTATATTGGCAGTTTAGTTTCTGATTTTCACAGAAATATGATTAAAGGCGGTATCTATATTTATCCGTCCTATGCCAATGCGCCTAACGGTAAACTGAGGCTGCTTTACGAATGTAACCCAATGGCGTTCTTGGCGGAGCAGGCAGGAGGAAAAGCTTCTGACGGCTTCACCAGAATCCTCGAAATTGAACCCACCGAACTTCACCAGCGCGTGCCGTTCTTCTGCGGAAGCATAGAAATGGTGGAAAAAGCTGAGGAATTCATGAGAATGGATGCTATTAAAGAATAAGGCCTCAGCAGTTTTTAAAATTGTAAGAATTACTTTAACTAAATTTGTCAGGGTTTCATTTTTGAGGCTCTGATTTTTTTTATGGAAGCGACTTACCGAAATTATATTTTGAATTTTAAACGTCCAGGCGGCACTTCGCGCGGCATTTTGCACACGAAAGAAACTTTTTTCCTGGAAATTTCTGATGGTGAAAGAAAAGGCATTGGAGAATGCGGGCTCTTCCGTGGACTGAGCTGCGATGACGTCCCGGATTATGAAGAGAAATTAGCCTGGCTTTGTGAAAACATCAGCCAAAATTCAGATTTTTTAAAGAAGGAACTTCTAGCTTATCCCTCCATATGGTTTGGTTATGAACAGGCTGTTCAAAATCTAAAATTTGGAGGCGACCTTTATTTCCCGAGTGCTTTTACGGAAAGTAAGGGCTCGATCAAAATCAATGGATTAATATGGATGGGTGATGCAGACTTTATGAAAGAACAGATCGCTGAAAAGCTGGATTTGGGTTTTGACTGTATCAAACTGAAAATTGGTGTAGACTGGCCGGCGGAGAAAGAAATCATTAAAAATCTCAGAAAAGAATTTTCAGAAAATCAGCTTGAGCTGCGCGTTGACGCTAATGGAGCCTTCAGTTTAGATGAAGCAAAAACAGTTTTGAATGAGCTTTCAGAGTTAAAAATTCATTCGATCGAACAGCCTGTAAAAGCAGGAAACCTTGCACAAATGCGTGAGCTTTGCGCACTGACCCCAACGCCCATCGCTCTGGATGAAGAGTTAATCGGGGTGGTGGATTTTCAGAAAAAGAAAGAACTCTTAAACGAAATCGTACCGCAGTATATTATTTTAAAACCTTCTTTGATTGGGGGATTTTTCGGTTGTGACGAATGGATTTCATTGGCTGAAGACCGAAATATCGGTTGGTGGATTACTTCCGCGTTAGAAAGCAATATCGGGCTGAATGCTATTGCGCAATATACTTTCACGAAAAATCCGATATTACCGCAAGGCTTGGGCACCGGCGGGCTTTTTACCAATAATTTCGAAACAGGGTTATATCTTTCAGGAGATCAGTTAAAAAAAGCCTGAGCTGTAAATTTCACGCTTTTAAAAAGGCAACAATTTTATAAGCATAGATCCACACACCATTAATGACGTTTAAAGCGCCATTTTTGCTAAATTTGCAGTTCAACAACAGATATTCATGGACGAAGAAAAAAAATCACTCAATTTCATTGAGCAAATAATAGAAGAAGACTTATCTAATGGACTGAAACCGGATCAACTGCGTTTCAGATTTCCACCAGAACCAAACGGTTACCTGCATATCGGCCACACCAAAGCAATCTGCATCAATTTCGGTCTTGGTGAGAAGTATAATGCACCTGTAAATCTGCGTTTTGATGATACCAATCCGGAGAAGGAAGAGCAGGAATTTGTAGATTCCATAAAAGAAGATGTGGCGTGGTTGGGTTTCAAATGGGATAAGGAAGTTTATGCTTCTGATTATTTCGACCAGCTGTATGACTGGGCCGTGCAAATGATAAAAGACGGGAAAGCCTACGTAGACGAGCAACCGTCGGAAGTGATTACCGAGCAAAGAAAAAATCCAACGGAAGACGGTATTGAAAGCCCATACAGAAACAGACCTGTTGAAGAATCTTTGGATTTGTTTGAAAGGATGAAAAACGGTGAATTCGATGAAGGTTCGATGTCATTGAGGGCTAAAATCGATATGACTTCGCCGAATATGAATATGCGCGACCCGGTGATGTACAGAATCCTGAAACGCCCGCACCACCGCACCGGCGATAAATGGAAAATCTATCCGATGTACGACTGGGCACACGGCGAAAGTGATTATATCGAACAGATTTCACACTCCTTGTGTTCCCTGGAATTTGAAAATCACCGTCCGCTGTACGACTGGTATCTGGACCAGGTTTATGATGGCCAAAAACTGAGAAACAAGCAGCGCGAGTTCGCAAGAATGAATGTTTCTTACATGATCACATCAAAAAGGAAACTTCAAAGGCTTGTGGCAGAAGGTTTCGTAACCGGTTGGGACGATCCCCGAATGCCGACGGTATCCGGTTTGAGGCGCAAAGGCTACACACCGGCATCCATCCGAAATTTCATTGAAAGAGTAGGCGTAGCAAAACGGGAAAACCTTATTGATATACAGCTTTTGGAATTTTTTGTCCGCGAGGATTTGAATAAAATTGCCAAACGCGTTATGGCAGTTATTAATCCGGTAAAGCTCGTAATTGAAAATTATCCGGAAGACCAGGAAGAGTGGCTGGAAACCGAAAATAATCCTGAAGATGAAAATGCCGGCACAAGACAGATACCTTTCAGCAGGGAACTTTATATCGAAAGGGAAGACTTTATGGAGGAGGCTCCGAAAAAATTCTTCCGCCTTTCATTAGGAAACGAGGTTCGCCTGAAGTCCGCGTACATCATTAAAGCAAACCGCGTAGAAAAGGATGAAAACGGTGAAATCACCACCATCTATGCATCTTACGACGAGAAATCCAGATCCGGTTCGGGTACTGAGGAAAGCTTAAGAAAAGTAAAAGGTACGCTGCATTGGGTTTCTGCAAAACATGCCGTTCCTGTTGAAGTAAGAATTTATGAAAGGCTGTTCACTGTAGAGCAGCCGGATGCAGAGAAGGAGGCCGATTTCACGGAATTTATTAATCCGGACTCTTTGAAAATTGTGCAGGGGTTTTCGGAACCTGCGCTGAAAGATGCAGGGATCGGCGAACCGTTGCAGTTCCAGAGGATTGGATATTTTACCAAAGATAAAGACTCCACCGACGAGAAAATGGTATTCAACCGCACGGTTACACTTAAAGACGGCTACAAACCGCAATAGAAATAAAATGTGCCAAACCAAAAGATGTAGGTTGCGAATCGTCAAAACGAAAACCGCTATCAGTCGGGAGTTCGGTAAAAAACGCAAAAGAGCCGTTTGCACCAGTTGTGTGGCGGCTTCTTTTTTTTAATGAAGCCTTCACATCTAATTATCAATTCTTGTCCAGATATTTTCTCACTATATCTTCAAATGTGCTGATATCAAACGGTTTTTCGAGGTAATCGTCGGCTCCGGCTTCGGCACTGAGCATTTGGATATTGCTGTTTGCCGTGAAGTAGATTACCGGAATGTGTGCAATATCTTTATTGGCTTTAATCAGTTTTGTAGCTTCAATACCGCTGATGTCGGGTAACCAGTTATCCATAAAAATAAGATCCGGCATATATTCAGTCACTTGGTTTTCAATATGATTTGTGGTAGGAGAGGTTTTTACTTCACAACCCAAATCTTCCAGAATATCGGAGCAGAGTTCCAGGATATCCCTGTTATCATCGAAGATAAATACTTTTTTATTCATAATCATCAGCTGTTAATCGGTTTATGTAATCAGCCATTTCATCTATTTTTAAAACTTTGTCTGCCACAACGTGGTCCATCGCATTTTGAGGCATGTAACTTACGACAGCCGTTGAAGGATCCTGTATCAGGACGGTTCCGCCATTTTTCTTCACCTTTATCAATCCGTCGGTACCGTCACTGTTGGCGCCAGATAATAACAAACACACAAGATTGCTTTTGAAAACTTCTGCGGCGCTTTGGAAAGTGACATCAATTGCAGGTCTCGAAAAATTCACCTTCTCAGAAGCGTCCAGTGAGAACGTACGGTCTTCTTCAATCAACAAATGATAGTTGGGCGGTGCGATATAAAGATGTGAGGGTTTTATCTTTTCTTTTTCATCAATTTCCTTTACTGCCATCTCAGTTTTTGAGGCTAAAAGTTCACTGAGAAGGTCTTTTCCCGCCTTCCGGTGAAGCACAAGAATAATTGCAAAGCTAAGCACAGATTTTATCGACGGCAAAATACTGATAATGACGTTGAGGCTTCCGGCTGAACCACCGATGATCAAGGCTTCACAATGTTTCATATCAGTTTATTTTGCGCCATATTTTATCATGTCCTACACGTTCATAATTTTTGGAAATCGATGAAAAGTCTAGTGTTTCCTTGGTCCCCAATGCCAGATATCCGAATTTTTCGAGGCTTCCGTCAAACAGGTTAAATACGCCGTTTTGCAGTTCGCGGTCAAAATAGATAATCACGTTCCGGCAGAGTATCAGTTGAAATTCATTGAAGGAATGATCTGTCACCAAGTTATGCGTGGAAAAAATAATTTTTGATTTTAGATATCCGGAGAGCTTTCCCAATGAATAATTGGCAGTGTAATAATCAGAAAACTGCTCTGTTCCACCCGCTGCGATATAGTTTTCTGTGTAAGTTTTTATTTTGTTTAAAGGAATAATGGCCTGCGCAGCTTTTTCCAGTACCGCGCTGTTGATGTCAGTGGCATAAATCAGGGATTTTTTCAGAAGGTTCAGCTCCTTCAAGAAAATTGCTACGGAAAACGCTTCTTCACCGGTGCTGCAGCCTGCCACCCAAATTCTTATAAAAGGGTAGGTGCCCAGCTTTGGAAGAATTTCTTTCCTTAAACTCACATAAAATTCAGGGTCCCTGAACATTTCTGTCACGTTTACCGTTATCTGCTCCAGGAATCTTTTGAAATAAGGCGCTTCCTCACGAATCCGGTACCTGAACTCTGCAAAACTTACAAACTTGTCCAGCTCGTAAAGCCTTCTGATCCTACGTTTCAGAGATGCCCGCGAATATCCTGTGAAATCATAGCCATACACTTCCAGGATGTCTGAAAGTAAGGTTTCGATATTTTCGTCCAGTTGATTTTCGTTCGTCACAGTTTCTTAAATAAACAGGTCCAAAAGTTTTACCAGTTCGCTGATGTCCACAGGTTTTGATACATAGCCGTCAGCGCCGGCTTCCAGACATTTTTCGCGGTCGCCGGTCATGGCCTGTGCGGTAATTGCGATAACCGGTATTTCCTTCAGTGCTTCATCGTTTTTCATTGCTCTGATGGCTTCGTAACCGTCCATTTCCGGCATCATCATATCCATCAGCACAATCGCTATATTTTTGTTTTGCTTAAGCATCTCCAATCCCAGTGCTGCGCTGTTTGCGGAGACACAATCGTATTTTCTGGCTTTCAGAACTGCATTTAAAGCGAAAATGTTTTTGCTGTCATCATCGATGATGAGAATGGTTTTATCATTTTTCATAACTCTAAATTTTTAGATGGTATCATAAAGCCAAACACGCAAAAGTGAAATTAGCTGATCAATATCCACAGGTTTGGAAATATAGTCTGATGCGCCTACAGCAATACATTTTTCGCGGTCGCCCATCATGGCTTTCGCAGTAACAGCGAGCACCGGCAGCTGTTTAAATTTCGGATTGCTGCGTATTTCGCGGATGGTTTCATATCCGTCCATCTCCGGCATCATCATATCCATCAGTACAATATCGATATTTGGATCGGTTTTCAGGACGTTTAACGCTTCTTTTCCATCCATGGCCGGAACAACCTTCATTCCCTGAACTTCCAAAGCCTTGGTAAGTGAGAAAATGTTCCTTACATCATCATCCGCTACAAGAACCGTTTTATCTTTCAGGATATTTCTAAGTTCTCCATCCTGTCCATTTGATGCCTGATCTTTTTTCTTTTTATTTTTCTCTTCAACAAGATGCAGGAAAAGCCCGGCTTCATCCAGAATTCTCTGGTATGAATGTGCAGTTTTCACCACGATAGAATCTGCATATTTCTTAATCCTGGTTTCTTCGCCTTTAGAAAGATTTTTACCGGTGAAAACGATAATCGGCAGTTTTTCCAGGCCTTTGTTCTGTTTTATGGTTTCCAGGGTTTCGTAGGCGTTTTTGTCCGGGACACCCATGTCCAGAATTACGCAGTCAACCTCTTGGTTTTTTAGCGAGTCGATACTTTGGTTTACGTTGGTCGCGATATTGTTGCTGATATTGTTCGAACTCAGAAAATAGCTCAAAGCTTTCGCGTGCTGCTCGTTTTCTTCAACAATCAGTACCTTTTTCGGAGAGCGGTTCATGGCTTCTTCCAGCGTATTGAAAACTTCCTGCATCTGCTCCAAGGCAAAAGGTTTATTAATGAAATCAACTGCTCCTTTCAATAAACTTTCATGCTTAAATTTCATGGAAGACATGATATGAACAGGGATCGGTTTGGTTTCCGGATCGGATTTCAAGGCTTCCATCACCTGCCAGCCATCCATAACCGGGAGTTGAATATCAAGAAGGATAGCCAGAGGTTTTAGCTCCTTTGCAAGTTCGATTCCGGTATCGCCACGTACTGAAACGACGGCTTTGTAATTTTTGGTGCGGGCATAATTGAGAAGAATTTTGGCAAATGAAGTGTCATCTTCAATGATTAAAATAACCTTGTCGCCCGGCTGGATATTGTCGCGGTCATCCTCCACGGGTTCAGGGATATGGCTCGAAACAAACCGTTGCGGCTGAGGTTCTGTTTCGGTAATTTTTGGAAGTTCGGGTTCGGCTATTGGCTGTTCCGGCCGCGTTTCCGCATTTTCGCTAAACTTTACCGGAATAGTGAGACTGAATTCACTGCCTTTTCCTTCAGTACTTTTCAGTGCGATTTTACCGCCGAGAAGTTTTGCCAGCTCCCGGCTGATCGATAATCCCAGTCCGGTACCGCCGAATTTCCTTTGGGTAGAACCGTCTGCCTGCTGAAATGCCTCAAAAACCATCTTTATCTTATCCGCAGGAATTCCGATTCCCGTGTCTGTTACTTTAAAAGTGATGAGTTCCTCACCGATATTTTTGGAAATGTTCAGAGTTACGCTTCCCTGCGAAGTGAATTTTATGGCATTGGAAAGGAGGTTTCTCAAAATCTGTTCAAGTCTTAATTTATCGGTGTAAAGAATTTTGTCGGTTCCCGGTTCAGTTTCAATTTTAAACTCAAGATTTTTCTCTTTAGCCACCGGCGCAAAAAGCATCCGCATATCGGTAATCACTTCATCCAAAGAAAGATCATTAAGTTCCAAAGTCATCTTGCCGGCTTCGATTTTTGAAAGGTCAAGAATCTCATCTATCAGAGTAAGAAGGCCCTGCCCGGAATTCTGTATCACTTCAGAATACTCAATATACTGCTCGTCCAAGTCTTCACTTTCACTCATCAGTTTTGAAAGGAGAAGTATGGAATTGAGAGGCGTACGAAGTTCGTGGGACATATTGGCCAAAAACTCGGATTTGTATTTATTGCTTTGTTCCAGTTCCAGGGATTTCTGCTGAATATCAATGTTGCGCTGTTCAATCAGTGCATTTTTTTCTTCCAGCAGTGAGGTCCGCTCTTCCAGTTCCTGATTGCTTTGCAGAAGCTCTTCCTGCTGTACGCGCAGTTCTTCTTCTGAAGCCAGGAGTTTTTGCGACTGCGCTTCCAGTTCGGAGTTGATGTTTTCCAGTTCGCTTTGCTGAATCATCAGTTCTTCTGACTGTGCCTGAGTCTCTTCCAATAATTCCTGCAGCCTTAACCTGTTTTGTGTACTGAAGAGTGCCAAGCCCACATTCCCTGCAACGGATTTCAGGAATTCGATTTGCTTCGGAGTATACTGGTGTGTAGTGCCCAGTTCCAGAACGCCCAGCGGAATATTGTACCGGCTGATTGGCAGCGCGATGAGGTTTCTGGGCTTTGTGTAGCCAGTCGCAAAACTTACCGTGGTATCATCATCCGGAATTTCATCTACCACGATGGGTTTTCTGGATTCAAAGGCCTGGCCTGCGATTCCTTCACCGCTTACGATGATATCCTTTGCTTGCCCTCTCGCAAGGGCATAACTGCCTGTAAGATGCAGGTACCCATCAGAATTCTGAAGATAAATGGCGCCAACCTGACTGTTGGTTGTTGCCGTTAGATAATCCAGGATATCGCCGGAAAGTTTCTGCAAACTTTTCTCGCCTATCATCAGATCATTCAGTTCTGAAGATGAGGTGCTGAGCCATTCTTTTTCTTCTAGCAAACTGAAAGACTTTTCTAGAGAAGCGGCCATGTTGTTTAACGGTTCTGCAACCGAGCCTAAAGTTTTTTCGGTATTTTGATCCCAAAGTATATTGTAATCTCCGGAAGAAATCTGACCTGCAACTTTCTCGATCGCCTCAAGTCTGTTTTGTGTTTCCTCGTTCTTTTCTTCAAGCTTTTGCGTGAGTTCTGATTTTTGATTGAAATCCTGAAGGACTTTTCGGAAGAAGATCAATGTGATCGCGATCGCTAATAGTGCTGAGATAATAATAAGCCAAGGGGTGAAGCCGGCAAATTTCTTCATCGTATCAGTCCTCGATTTCAGTATGATTTCCTCCCTTTTTTGCATCAGAGATACAATACGCCTGATTTCGCCCATGTACTGCTTTCCTGCATGGAGTTTTTCGGTACTTACAATGCCGGTCTGTAATTTTAAATTCAAATTTTTTTCGAGGATCTGAATTCGGGTCTGAATCTGGGCCTTTAAATCTGAAAGATCTTTTTGCTGAGACGGAGAGTCCATGAAACTGGCATCAAGTTCCTCAAGCTGGGTATTAATTTTTCTTTTGGAATCGGAATACGGATCCAAAAATCTGGAATCGCCGGTGAGCAGATAGCCGCGCTGTCCCGTCTCAGCATCTTTCACTACTGACAAAGTTTCGCTAAGTGTGAGAATACGGTTGTTGCTTGCACGCAGCAGCTGTTCGTTTTCTATAAGATTCTTAATGCTGATATAAGATGCCAGTGAACTGATGAAGAGCAGGACCAATGAAAGCCCAAGGCCAAATATTAAATTAGATTTAAAGTTCATAGAAATTTATATGTTTTCGTCCTGTTCGGTGTTTAAAGGTAGTGTGAAGTAAAATTCCGAGCCTTCTCCGGGCTGTGAATTTACGCCGATTTCACCCTGATGCAGCTCGATAATCTCTTTACAGATGTACAAACCTATCCCGAGTCCCTGAAATCTCTCTGAAGTTTCCTCGATGCGGTAGAATTTGTTGAAGACTTTGTCTTTATTTTCCTCGGCCATACCGATTCCGAAATCCTTTACAGAGAAATAAGCGTGGTCGCCCTCTCTTCTCGAATTGATATGGATTTCATTGCTGTCCGGCGCATATTTCAGGGCATTAGTCATAAAATTGAGAATCACCTGTTCAATCCGGATATCGTCGCCGTAAATTTTACCTTCAAAGCTGCCTTTCTTTATGAATGTCACGTCAGGATGTGATTGCTGAAGAATTTCTAAAACATCTTCAACAAGGGCATCGAACTGAAAATGTTTTTTGTTGAGTTTTAATTTTCCGCTTTCAATTTTAGAAATATCCAGTAAATCAGCGATTAAATTATTAAGCTTCTCAATCTGGTTCTGAACTTTGCTCAGCCGGGCTTTCGTAGTCTCAATATCATTTTTCTCGATGCTGCGTTCCAGTAACTGTATATAACCCTTCACGCTGGTCATCGGTGTTTTCAGCTCGTGGCTGGCAATACTGATGAATTCATCCTTTTTACGTTCTGCTTCTTTTCTGTATTCAATTTCCTCACGAAGGGTTTCCTGCATTTTGTTCAAAGCTCTGCTCTGCTCGTAGATTCTGTAAAATGTCTTCACCTTAAGCAACAGCACGTTCATATCTACCGGTTTGGAAATATAATCGAGCCCGCCGGAGGAGTAACCCCGCGTAATCAGGTTCACATTGGCGCTGGCTGCGGAAAGGAAGATTATGGCAGTTTCTTTTGCCTTGCTGAATCCGGAAATGGTTTCAGCTACCTCGAAACCGTCCATTCCCGGCATCTGAACGTCGAGAATGATAAGGACATAGGATCTGTTAAGAATTTTTTTTAAGGCCTCTTCTCCCGATGATGCGGTGTCAACTTCAAAACCGTTTTTTTCCAGTACTTTTTTTAAAGAAATAATGTTTTCGGGAGTGTCGTCAACGATTAATATCATTTATCAATTAATTTCAATTGCTGCAAGAAATCAAAGATAAATGTTTTATCCATTTTAAACTATTATTTGATGCTTTATATCATTCATTTTTCATGATTGCATAATCTATTTTTGCCGATTGCAGTTATATAATTCCCATCTGATCATTCATTTTTTTACGATTGAGTACAAGAATATTCGTCAATCGGAAATATTTACATTTTATACGTTTCATTATATTTGCAGACAATTTTTACACAAAATGAAAATTAATACGGCTCTCCTCTTTCTTCTGGTTTCGGCGTTCGTCTTTGCCCAGGAAACCATAAGTTTCGAAAAAGCAACTTTCAACCATATACTTTCCAAAGCTAAAAAAGAAAATAAAATAATCTTCCTTGATGCTTATGCAGAGTGGTGCGGCCCCTGTAAACTGATGGAAAAAAACATATTTCCAAAGGATGAAGTGAAACAATTCTACAATGCCAATTTCATCAATGCCAGAATAGATATGGAAAAAGGCGAGGGCAGGGATATTCAGAAGAAATATGGGGTGTATTCGTACCCAACTTATCTTTTTTTAAATGGCGATGGGGAAGTGGTTTACAAAGGAATGGGTTATCTGGAAGCTCCCGATTTTCTGCAGCTCGGAAGCCAGGCCAAGATGATTGGCGAAGGGGGCGGTGGAAAAGAGCGTTTTGAAAAAGGTGAAACCGACCCGGAATTTCTCCTGAATACGGCAAAACTTAACGCCAATATCGATCCGGAATTTGCCAAAAAGGTTTCTGAAAGATATTTCCAGGTGAGGAAAAAGAAGGCGTTTACGCAGGACGAGCTGGCGATGCTTTTTTATTTTCTGCGTTCTGAAAATGACCCCAACTACAAGGTTTTTGTGAATGAAAAACCTGAAATCCTCAACCTTCTGCCGGAAAGTTCCTACAACCAGTTCCACACTCAGATCAAACTGAATACCATCGCAGAAAATGCGGTAGATAAGAGTAAAAAGACCATCAATGAGGCTAAGTTTCTTGATGATGCTTCTAAACTGATGAGCGTGGAAGATGCTGAAAATTACCTCAAGATTTTAAAGTTAAATGCCTACCGTTCTCTTGAAAACTGGTCCGGTTACGAAAAAGCTGCACTCGAAAACTATAAGAACGGCGACGGCTTCGATGCCAAAGAGCTGATGACTGCCGCATTTGTATTTGCTGAAAAAATTTCAAACCCCACATCGCTGAAGCAGGCGGTCATTTGGACGGAAAAGGCTCTTCAGCAGGGAGAAACACCTGATGGGAATTATATTCTTGCCAGGCTTCATCTGAAATCCGGAAATAAAGAGGCTGCAAAAAAATATGCGACACAGGCTGTAAAGTTGGCAAAGGAAAAAGGTATGGATGCTTCAGTACCTGAAAAACTTCTTCTAGAAATAAAGTAAAATGATTAAAAATCTGTTGTTTGCAGCACTGCTTTTATCTGCTGTGAGATTTTCAGCTCAGGAGAATGAACATGCGCTGTACATCAAGGGAAACGCCTTACTTCTTCCGGTTTTAATAACAAATATTGGTTTAGAATATCAGTTAAGCCCGAAGTATACATTACAGGCAGACGGACTTATTTCTCCCTGGAAATCTTTCAGCGGAAATCATGCACAGGTTTATATGGGGCATTTGGAAGGACGTTATTATTTCAAAGAAGCCTTTAACAAGTGGTATGTAGGTGCTAATGCCGGATTTGGAGTTTTTGATCTCACAAAATGGAATTATGCTGATACCAACAAGTTTCAGCGGGGCTTTACATTTATGTTTGGCGCAACGGTAGGATACCAGTTCCAGTGGAAAGAAAATTGGAATATTGACTTGTTTTTGGGCGGTGGAAGCGTGCAGTCGCAATATCACGGATATGAGGATGTGCCGCCAAACTGGATCCGCTATGACGGTGCTGCCGGCTGGAACAAGAGCGGGGAATTTCTCCCGTACCGTGGCGGAATTATGATTGCTTATAAAATTAAATAAAAATGAAACTTTTTGGTAAAACCCATATCATCCTGTCAATCATCACTTTTGCGGTTATATTCCTGATGAATTATCTGGGAAATGATGCGGCGGACAAACTGTCAAGGGCGCTCCTCAATGCATTTGCTGGCGTGGTTGGGCTTTCAATCGGTATGTTTATCCTTTACAAAAACAAAGGCGGGAATTTTCCCGATAAGTTTGATTAATTTTCGTACATCACGTATTTAGCGCGAATTTTCTCGAATTCTGCCAAATCTTTTTGCCAGGAGCGCCTTATTTCCTCTTCAGTTTTCCCAGCCATGATTTGTTTCCGCAGATCATCGCTTCCTGCCAGTTTATCAAAGAAAAGATTGGTTAAAAAGAAATTCTGCTGCGGATTTTTATAATCTTTGTATGCCTTCAACAGCCAGCTTAGATTCAGCCTTCTTAAATCCTCAGGGAAATTTGAAAGGTTTTCACCGTAACAAAGTTTACCGTTCAGGAAAGGATCCTTTGCCCCGTAATTTGGTTTTGGAGTAAATGTATAGCTAAAAGATTTTGTCCACGGGCTGCCGTAAACCTGAAAAGGCAAAGCTGTCCCGCGCCCGACTGAAACCTGCGTTCCTTCAAAAAAGCAAAGTGAAGGATAGAGATTAATCGATTTCTCATTTGGCAAATTGGGCGACGGCCGCTCAGAAATTCCATACCGCTGAAGTTTGTGATAGCCAAGCATTGGGACAACCGTGTATTTTGCAGTTACGCCATTTTTCAGCCACTTTTCACCATTGACCATTTTTCCGTATTCGCCGATAGTGAGGCCATAAACAACCGGAACTTTGTGCATACCTACAAAACTTTTCCACTGTTCCTTCAAAACCGGGCCGTCAATATAGCCGCCGTGCGGATTTGGGCGGTCCAGCACTATAACTTCTATATTGTTTTCCGCAGCGGCCTCCATGACGTAAGTTAAAGTTGAAATATAGGTGTAAAATCTAACGCCAACATCCTGAATATCAAAAAGGATGACGTCCGTTCCCTTCAGCTGCCCTGCAGTTGGTTTTTTGTTGTTGCCGTACAGAGAGACGATGGGTAAACCGGTTTTCACATCAATGCCGCTTTTCACGTGTTCGCCCGCGTCTGCATCACCACGGAATCCGTGTTCCGGTGCGAAAATGCTTTTAATTTTAATATTATTTTTAACTAAAAAATCTACAAGATGTGTTTTGTCCTTCAGCAATCCCGTTTGATTGGTGACTACGGTTACAGTTTTGTCTTTCAGCAGCGGAAGGTATAATTCTGTCCGGTCGGCAGCGGTTTTAAAGCAGTCTTTCTCTGCCGTTTCAGTATTGTTTTGTGCCTTGCAGCTTATCATTGCTCCCAAAAAAATTAGGCAAATCAGAACTAAATTTTTATTTTTGAACCTTAAATGCATCGGTATTGAACTTTCCTTTATATTTCTCTAAAAAGATTGCTTTTTCCAAAGATAACAAAAATAATCTCTCACGCATTATTATCTTTATTGGTCGGCTTTCTGTAGCGTTGGGCATCATCGTTTCGCTCATTACGGTAGCCACGGGAATCGGCTCAAAAAATGCAATCAAAAACCGGATGGCAGACTTTGGCGGAGCTATTCAAATCAAATCTCAGAAATCCAATTCATCCTACAACTCATCGGTTCTCAGCACAGAAAATTTTCAGTTTAAAAAAATTCAGGAACTTCCGGACGTTGCCGCCACGCAAAAGTTTGTAACCGTCAGCGGCATTATGCGTACCGAAGATAATTTTGCCGGAATCATTTTCAAGGGCATCAGCTCCGATTTTGACCACAAGCGTTTTGAGAAATTTTTGGTGGAAGGCGAAACACCCAGGGTGAAGGAAGGCGTTTACAATGGGAATGTGGTTCTTTCCCAGAAAATAGCCAATGATCTGCATAAAAAAGTGGGCGACAGCATCGTGACCATTTTTTCAAAGGAAGACCAGAAACCACTTTACAGAAAATTCAGAATCAGCGGGATTTATAAGACCGACATCAAGATGATCGACGATTTGTTCGTAATCGGCGGCATAAACCACGCCAGGAAAATCCAGAATTTTGAAAAAGACCAGAACGGCGGCTACGAAATTTTCCTTAAGGATAATGACAGGATTGATTCGGTTTTTCCGGTCATTGAGAAGCTTTCCGGCTATAAAAACTACGCAGAAAAAGTCACCGACAAATACCCGCAAATTGTGGACTGGATCAACATTTTTGATACCAATATCGCACTGATTATCACCATTATGCTCGTGGTGGTCGTGATCAATATTATCATGGTACTGTTGATCCTGATCATCGAGCGAACCAATTCGATCGGAATGCTGAAAACCCTTGGTGCAAATAACCGACAGATCCGTGCGATTTTCATCAACTATACCTTACTGATCATGATTCCCGGGTTGGTTATCGGCAATGTGATCGGGCTGGGTTTTCTTTTAATTCAAAAAATATTCGGAATCATTAAACTTAATCCCGAAAATTACTACGTAAGTGTGGTACCGGTTGATCTGAACCCGCTTTATATCCTTTCAATTTCATTGGGAATTTTAATTATTTCTGCAATAGCCCTGGTACTGCCAAGTTATCTGATCAGTAAAATTTCTCCTGTGAAAGCCATTAAATACAACTAAACGGAAAAGTTTATCTTTGCCGCGATCTAATTTTTTTAGTTATAAAATTTTATGAAATATGCTGAAAATATTCTCGAAACCATCGGGAATACGCCACTTATAAAGCTTAATAGAGTTTTGGGAGAAGATTTCCCGGCTATGGTTCTGGCAAAAGTAGAAACTTTCAATCCCGGAAATTCCGTAAAGGACAGGATGGCGCTGAAAATGATTGAAGACGCGGAAAAAAACGGCAGTCTGAAGCCTGGGGGAACCATCGTGGAAGGAACTTCCGGGAATACGGGAATGGGGCTTGCGCTCGCCGCAATCGTGAAAGGTTACAAATGTATTTTCGTGACCAGCGATAAGCAGTCCAAAGAAAAAGCCGATGTGCTGAAAGCTATGGGCGCTGAGGTTATCATTTGCCCAAGTGATGTTGCTCCCGACGATGAAAGGTCGTACTATTCCGTTTCAAAAAGATTGGCAAGAGAAACCCCAAACGGGTGGTATGTGAACCAATATGACAATCTTTCGAACAGACAGGCACACTACGAATCTACGGCTCCTGAAATTTGGGAACAGACTGAAGGCCGGTTGACGCATTTTGTGGTTGGTGCCGGAACCGGCGGGACGATTACCGGTTGCGGAAAATTCTTCAAGGAAAAAAATCCGGACATTAAAATCATCGGTGTGGATACTTACGGTTCAATCCTCAAACACAGGCTTGATACGGGTGAAACCGATCTGTCGCTGGCGCATTCTTACATCACCGAAGGCATTGGCGAAGATATCATTCCTGAAAATTATGATTTTTCCGTTATCGATCATTTTGAAAAAGTAACCGATAAAGACGGGGCTATTTATGCAAGAAAATTGGCTAAGGAAGAAGGGATATTCTGCGGATATTCTGCGGGCAGCGCGATTGCTTCCTTAGTGCAGATGAAGGATCAGTTTACCAAGGACGATATTGTCGTAGTGCTTCTGCACGACCATGGTTCACGTTATGTAGCTAAAATCTACAATGATGACTGGATGAAGGAAATGGGCTGGTTGTAAAAAATCAGAAATTTATAAAATACGTTTTCAGGAAAGTGGAAACGTATTTTATTGTAAAACCTGAGATAATGTTTTTGTTAGATTTTTTCTTGAATATTGCTCAATACTCGATGGGTTGTCACTGGTTTTTCCTGATTTCCAGTTAAGATACTGATTGACAATAAAGTCTTTCACCTTTTCTTTTTCAGAATAATCGAAATGCTTTCCCGCATGGGTCTCTGTCAGGATTTTTGCGACGTCGGCATCTTTTGGTCCAAACGACAAAATCTGTTTTCCGGTAGCCAAATATTCGAAAATTTTCCCCGGAATAATCCCTTTTGAACTTTCCTGCGGGAAATTGGTAATCAGTAATAGATCCGAATTCGCCATTTCCTGCAACGCTTTGTCGTGAGATAGGTAGCCTAAGTTATTAATAGAGGTTTTCAGTTTCAAGCTATTTAAATAATGCAGGATTCTGTCATCGATCCGTCCTGCAAATTTCAATTCAAAATCATTTGCAAAACCGTCCTTTTCTGTAATTATTTCATCCAAAACCTTCCAAAGGATTTCCGGATTCCGGAGCTGCTCCAGGACGCCGACGTAACTTAATGTAAATTTTTCCGTTCCATATTCGCCGGGTATGTTGAAAGTCGTCGAAGCATCACTGTCAAATCCATTGGTGATGCAGATCGCATTTGCACCATTTTTTCTGAAATTTTCAGCATCGGTGAAACTTGTGGCTAAAGTGATATCCGCAGTTTTAAAAACTTTCTGTTCAAGATCGCGGTGCTTTTTATCGGAGGATTTTGTGAGCTTAAGATGTTTTTGGTACGAAATTTCAGTCCACGGATCCCGAAAATCTGCAATCCATTTCAATCCAGGAAATTCTTTCTTCAGGCCAAGCCCGATCAAATGCAGGGAATGTGGCGGGCCGGTGGTTACCAACGCATCAAAATGGTTTTCCGAAAGGTATTTTTTTAAATATTTAGTGGAAGGTTTTACCCAAAATACTCTGGCATCGGGAATGAAAAAATTGCCGCGTACCCAAATCGAAAGCTTTGACTTCCAGCTCTGGTTTTGCCCTACGTCGAACTGTCCGGCTTTGAATTTTTTATTGCTTTTATTGAGTTTTTCAGCGAGTTGATAAGGTTCCCAGATCTTGTTTTTTATAATTTCCAGATCTTTTGGAACGTCTTTTTCCAAACTTTCATCCAGCAACGGATAACTTGGGTTTTCAGGTATGAAAACAGTCGGTTTCCACCCGAATTCCGGCAGATATTTGGCAAACTTCAACCACCGCTGCACACCCGGGCCGCCCGCCGGCGGCCAGTAATAGGTGATGATGAGTATTTTTTTAATCGCTGATTCCAACTTTTACACTCTGTTCACAATGACACATTTCCACTTATTAATTCGTGACCTCTGGTAAATCTGTGCGTTCTCTGTTTTTAACCAAAAACCAAATTCCAAGAGCGGCTAAAAGCAGGAACAACCCAAATACCGCCATCGAAATCATTTTCCCGGTTTTGATCACTTCGGGTTCAAAAACCATTTTCAAGGTGTGGTTTCCGGCAGGCACGTGAACAGCCCTCAATAAATAGTCGGCCTTGATGTACGGAACTTCTTTCCCGTCGATAAACATTTTCCAGCCTTTCGGGTAATAAATTTCAGAGAAAACAGCCAGCTGAGGCGTTTTTGAAACCGAAGAATATTCCAGTTCGTTGGGCTGATATTTTTTCAGGTCGATATGTGCGGTGCTGTCGGGCACAATTTGTTTTCCGCTGAAATAGTTTTTGTCGGAATTTGCGACCACCGCTGTTTTTTTGCTGTCGATTACGCCGATGGCATCAATTTCTTCATTCGGAGTACTCACAAATTTCACATCGGAAACAAACCAGGCATTCCCATTGGCATTGGCATTGGCAACCGCCTGAGGTTGTTCAGCATTCCCGAAAATCATATATTTCGCGTTGAGGAGATTGAGGATGCGTGGCACTTTCACTGTATCCATTTCCATAAAATAATGGTTGATCACATCATCGTACCTTCTCAGTTTGGCAGCAGAGTATCCCCCAACTGACGATTTGAAATAGGAGGTATTCGTTTCATTAAACGGACCCAAAGTCTGGTTATAAATCCGGTAGTGGGTTTGGTCTTTTGTAGAAATTTCCTCCAGTGTTTTATTGACATTGACCTGCGAGAGTAAACCTTGGATATACGGGTTTTCGGCAGCTTTTCCGGTTAAAAAATCTGAGTTTTCTGTGATGAAAGGATTTTCTGCAAAAGCTTTATCCGCAAAATTACCTTCGTTAAGATATCTCTTGTTGACCGACCATAAGTCGAATAAACTCACCAGTCCTATGACAATAAGCGCAACGTTTTGTGAAATTTTCTGTTTTATGCTGAACCAAAGGATTGCAGCTGTAATCAAAACGAAAATAAAAGCTTTTATAGCATCAACTCTGAACATTGAGAATCTTTCTCCAATAAGATAATCAAGTAAATAAGGTGGAAGGTATTGTTTTTCATTATCGGTATGAAAGCCCAAAAGTCCTTTACCAAAAATGATTAAAATTAAAAGCAGTCCTAAAACCGAAGCGGAGACATAGGTGAGGATTTTCTTTTTATAGTCTGCCGTAAGTTTTTCATCATTATAAAACCGGTATAAACCAAGAATTGCTATGAATGGGAACAACAGCTCTACCACAACCAAGATAGAAGACGGCGCCCTGAATTTGTTGTAAAGCGGTACCACATCGATAAAGAAATTGGTAAGCGGCGCAAAATTATGCCCCCAAGCCAATAAAATGGTGAGAACCGATGCGCCCAAAATCCAGTATCTGTACTTTTTCCAGGCAAAGAAAAATCCTAATATTGCCAGAAAAATTACGACCGCACCCTGATAAGCCGGCCCCGAAGTTCCCGGCTGGTCGCCCCAATAGGTCAGCGAACCGAACCCTTTGGAAATCATATCCATTTCCTGCTGGGATTTCACATTGTCCTGTACCAGCTGCTGCACTTCGGCCATCATTTTATATGAGCCTTCTTCCTGGCTTCCGCCACCCATCAGTCTTGGGATAAACAGGTTTAAGGTCTCAAGTTTTCCGTAGCTCCACATGGTAATGCTCTCTTTATCAAGTCCGGAGCTTTCCGGGGAATGGCGGTCATTATTCAAAATCTGTTTTCCTCTCGTGGTTTCTTTTACATATTCTGCATTGGCGAGAAGCCTCTGGGCGTTCATTCCAACACCGATGGCAAAAGCCAGTGCTAAAACACCTGACGAAATGAGGAAATGCTTCATCGGCGTCTTTTTCCGTACCGCACGGATCAATTCAGAAATAAATAAAAATGCTAATGCAATGAACAGATAATAAGTCATTTGCGGGTGGTTCGCGGAAATCTGCAATCCCATAAACAGTGCCGTGACAATGAATCCGAGAATATATTTTTTACGGATATAAACCAGCAGAATTCCGGCCAAAAGCGGAGCAAAATAGGCGATCGTATGGAGCTTCGCGTTGTGGCCAGCCGCAACGATAATGTAAAAATAAGTTGATAAACCAAAAAATGTTGCTCCAAGCAAAGCGTATTTCCAGTTGCGGGTTGCTACGATGCCCAACAGGAAAAATCCCGCAAAAAGCAGAAATAAATAATTGGCGGGTTTTGGGAGGAACATCAGGACGTCATCAATTTTCTTGATCACATCGCCACGGAACTGTGCCCCCGTATGGTAGGTCGGCATTCCTCCAAACATAGAATCACTCCAGTACGTTTCATTTTCGTTGTTGGCGCGGTAATCTAACAGTTCTTTGGCCCCACCTTTATAATGAACGATATCGGGCTGTATGAGAGATTTCCCGGAAATTACAGGATTTGCATATGCTAATGCCAGAACGATGAATACAATCAAACAGACTGCAGTATAAATCAGGTTCTTATTTTTCACCATTTTTCGGTTCTTTTATTTCTTCGTATTCCACGGTTTCTGCGTCCCAGTTTACTTTCTGGCTGATGTTTTTATTTTCTTTCTTTCTGGTTTCGTTTGGCTTTGGAAACTGATAAAATGAAGTGAAAAACATCTTTTTCAGGATATTCCACACAAAAAAAATAATGATGGTAGACAGTATGGTGAGCAGTATGAATTTCATTTTTTTTTATTTGTTTTGCGGGTTCACGATCACGGTAGAGGTGGTAGAACTTTTCATCGTCTGGGTTTGTTTCCCGTCTGATAAACTCTCGGTCTGAGTGGTTTTTACAGAAACATTCTGGTTTTTGATCCAGCCGGTATTCTGGTCCACGAGTACGGTTCCGTTTTGTGAAAGTTCAGAACTGATGCTGTGTGTCATTCCCTGCTGGGATTTTTTATCAGATTTTTTCGGTATGCCGCCGGATACGGTTACGGTCATTAGTCCGTTGTCGACACTTTTAAGGGTGTAAGTAGTCGTCAGCTTTACACTTCCGTCCGGTGTTGCGTTTTCAGTTTCTGTCCAGCTCTGGCCGATCTTTGCGCCTGTTTTTGGTAAAATCATCAGATTTTTAGTAAACTGTTCCTTGATTGAGTTTTGGTTGAAACTTTGCTTAAAGCTGTTTACAAAAGCGCTTTTTTGCTTTGCATCCTTGATCTGTCCGGACGCTGCAGTGCCAATTTTTGCATAAACCGGCTCAAAACCGCTGATAGAAACCACTTCGCCGTTTTCCTTCATTTTCATCTGAAGTTTATTGCCCACCAGCGCTTTGTTCATAGTCCACATCATTTTCAGGTTGGCGTCAGCTGGCGCTGCAGATTTTGTATCGACAGAAACCGTTTTTCCGTTAGCCGTCTGCGAATTGCTTTTACCCAAAAGATTTATGCTGATATCGTAAACGCCGTCTTTGAAATCATTAACAGTGAAAGACATTTCATCAGTGGAATTTGACGTTCCCGAAACTGATTTTCCGTCCGGGCCGGTCATGGTCTGCACGTTTCTTTGGTAAGTGGTCAAAGGATAAGTTGCACCTTTTTCGAGTTTGAAAGTTTGTGTATAAACCCCGTTGACCTCCTTTATCGCGGGATTTGCCGCCACAACTGCAGTTGGTGTATTTGCAGAATCACTTACAGGAACTTCAACAGTCACTTTTTCTCCGGTTTTAGGGTCGGTTTTAGTGATGGTCTTTGTATCTTTTTTGCAGGCAACCACAGCTAATGAAAGGATTGCTAATGCTGCTAATTTTTTCATTTATTTAAATTTAAATTTTACGCTTTTTTGATTTTTGAATTCTGAACTTAAGCTTTCAAGTTCTTCTGTCTTACCGCTTCGTACAGTATCGCGCCGCAGGCTACAGAAACGTTCAGCGACTGCGTTTTTCCCTCAATCGGGAGTTTTATTTTTTCATCTGCATGGTGCAAGACTTCTTTTGAAATTCCGGTTTCTTCGTTGCCCATCACCAAAGCGCATGGCTCAGTGAAATCGACATCATAAATTAATTTTTGAGCCTTTTCGCTCGCAGCAAAAACCTGAACGCCGCTTTGCTGCAGGAAATCCACCGTATGAGCCAAATTATTTTGCTTACAGATTTTGATGTTGTAAATCGCGCCCGCTGAAGTTTTTATCGCATCAGAATTGATCGGTGCTGCGCCTTTTTCGGGGATGATTACGGCATCGATGCCCACGCATTCTGCAGTTCTGCAGATGGCTCCAAAATTCCTTACGTCTGTTAGACGGTCGAGAATCAGAAGAAACGGCGTTCTGCCTTCCTCGAAAATTTGGGGTAAAAGATCCTCGATTTTATGAAACGGAACATCCGAAATAAAAGCAACAACGCCCTGATGGTTTTTCCGGGTAAAACGGTTGAGTTTCTCTACAGGAACGTAATTCGGGCGGATTTTATGTTTTGAAAGAATGGTTTTCAGTTCTGCATAAATCGGTCCCTGAAGCGTATTCTGCACAAAAATTTTATCGATGGTTTTGCCGGCTTCTATCGCCTCGATCACCGGGCGTAAACCGAATATGAAATCGTCTTTCATTGATTTTTTAGTCTAAAATTCAAAATTTAGAGTTTGAAGTTTCAGCATGAAACCTATAACTTTAAACCTGAACAAAATTTTAATATTTTTCTCCTATTAGAGCTCTCTTCTGGGCTAAAACATAGCCGTAATGCAGGCTTTCGTGCATATTGTTGAAAATGATGGCATCCTGAATGCTCTTCAGATCCATACCAAAACTGGTGGTGTACGGTGTGTAATCCGAAAAGAAATCGGCATCGTAATCCTTCATCAGAATTTTTGAAGTCTCGGTGAGCAAAAATGCCAGGTCTTCCACTTCAGACGGCTGCACACTAAGGTTTGGCAGCGTTCCTTTTTTATAAGTTTCAATCCAGTATTTATCAATTCTGAAGGGGTTACCGCTCAGATAGTAGCACAGCAGTTGCTGTGTGGCCACCACGTGTGCAATATTCCAGTAAATATTATTGTTGAAACCGTCAGGAACCGTCATCATATCTTCCAGAGAAGTGTTCTGCAAGATATCAAGAAGATTTTTCCTGACCTGCCTGTGCGCCTGAAAATGATAGTTCATTTTAGTGTTTTTTAAAGTTCAAAAATAGGGTAATTAATTGAGTGTGACAAGAATCGGTGACATTCAGCCACTTACACATAAACTTAAAATTTTAAACGCGGCTTTAAAAAATATAATTTTCTGAAAAACAGATTATTTCCCCTGGAGGAATTAAAAGAAAATTCTATAAGGGCTTCAACTTGTACTGTTTATGTGTATTTCTTTTTAACAAACTTTAACTCAATACTGGCATATATTATGTTGATTGGTGCGTGTATTTATCGCAATTTTACGAATTATTTAAAATCACGCTTATGTCAGAATTAAATCAGGCGGAAGATATTAAACAACTAACCGAAAAAGTAAGGGAACAAAACTATTATTTTACATTACTGAAAGAAGAGATCAATAAAGCGATTGTAGGTCAGGAGTATATGATCGACAGGCTTTTGATAGGGCTTTTGGGTAATGGCCATGTTCTTCTTGAAGGTGTTCCGGGACTTGCTAAAACCTTAGCCATAAAATCTTTGGCAGAAGCTGTCCACGGGGATTTTTCCAGAATTCAGTTTACACCCGACCTCTTGCCGGCTGATGTGGTTGGCACGCAGATTTACAATATTAAAGAAAACGACTTCTCTATAAAACGCGGTCCTATTTTTGCGAATTTCGTTTTGGCAGATGAGATCAACCGTGCGCCTTCCAAGGTGCAGTCTGCGCTTTTGGAAGCCATGCAGGAAAAGCAGGTAACCATCGGAGATGAAACCATGCCTTTGCCTAAACCTTTCCTTGTTTTAGCGACACAAAATCCGATCGATCAGGAAGGAACTTACCTTTTGCCGGAAGCGCAAAGCGACCGTTTTATGCTGAAATGTAAAATTGATTATCCTGAATTTGAAGATGAAAGAAAAGTGATGCGGATGGTTTCCACTTCGCACCAACCGCAGATTAAACCGGTAATTTCCCTTCAGAATGTTGTTGAAGCCAAAAATTTAATCAACCAGATTTATCTCGACGAGAAAATTGAAAAATACATCCTTGATATGGTTTTTGCAACCAGATTTCCGGAAAAATACGGACTTTCTGACCTGAAAAATTATATCAGTTTCGGGGCATCACCAAGAGCATCCATCAACCTTGCAATCGCTTCCAGAGCTTATGCCTTCCTCAAAAACAGGGCATTTGTAATTCCTGAAGATGTAAAAGCGGTGGCAAAAGACGTCCTGCGCCACAGAGTCGGGCTGAGTTTTGAAGCAGAAGCAGAAGAAATCGATGCAGAAGAGATTATCAGCAGAATTTTAGCTAAAATTCAGGCGCCATAAGCAATATACCATTGTGTGAATGTAGCAATGTGTTATATTCAAATATGGTTACATTGTAAATGTTTACATTGTTAAATTGAATCTCCCATGCAAATAAAAGATATTGTAAAAAAAGTAAAGCAAATAGAAATCCGGACCCGCAAGAAATCGGAGGCTACGCTTATGGGGCAATATCATTCTGCATTCAAAGGCCAGGGAATGACGTTTTCCGAGGTTCGCCCGTATCAGTTTGGCGACGAAATTCGCCGGATCGACTGGAACAAGACCGCACGCTTCAAGGAACCATACGTAAAAGTAATGGAAGAGGAGCGCGAGCTCACCGTGATGCTGATGGTGGACATTTCCTCATCAATGGATTACGGGACGAAAACAGCACTGAAACGGGAATTCGTGGCAGAAATCTGCGCAAGCTTAGGTTTTTCAGCGGCTGGAAATAATGATAAAGTCGGACTGATTTTATTTGCCGATAAAGTTTATAAAGTTATTCCGCCACAAAAAGGCAGAAAGCATATTTTAGCCATCATTTCACAGATTCTCACCGCGGATTATGTGCCTGCCAAAACCGATATAGACGGCGCTTTGCAGTATATGATGAATGTCTTTAAAAAGAAATCTTTTGTTTTTATGTTTTCAGATTTTGAGGACGATTTCAGTAAAAAGATACTGGGTGTGGCTGCAAAAAAGCATTCACTTTTGGCGATGCGTGTTTTTGATGAAAAAGACCGTGAAATTCCGGATATCGGTTACACCCTGTTCCGCGATGCAGAAACCGGAAAACAGGTTTGGGCAAACACTTCAAACAAAAGATGGCGCTACAATTTTGCTGAAAAACAAAAACAGCGCATCCATCAAATAAAAGAAGATTTTGAAAACAGCGCAGCAGGCTTTATGAACATCAATACCGGCGAGGATTATTCTAAATTTTTGTATCAATATTTTCAGAAAAGATAATTTTTAAACTTGAAAAAACTTTTATACATACTTACTTTTTTCATCAGTATTTCGGCTTTTTCGCAAACGCTTTATTCGGTGCTTGAGAAAAAAACGATTGCCCTCGGCGAACCCAATGTCTATAAAATCCGTGTCGACGGGTTGGCAGGAAAAACCGTTCAGCTGCCACCTAAAAACGAACTTCTGCCTTTTCATTTTGAAGAAATCAGCGACAGTATTTCGGTGCAGGCCGATACTTATGAAAGAGTGGTGGAATTTACCGTTTTCGAAGAAGGAAAATTTACGATTCCGGCTTTTGAGGTGAAAATCGGCGATGAGGTTTCCAAAACCATTGCATACGAACTTGAAGTCATTAATACCGCCCAGAAAGGCGACAAGATCAATGATATCATGAAAAATAAGAGCGTGAAAATGGATGTAAAAAGTTACTGGGAGCTTTACAAATGGTACATTCTCGGTTTGCTTGCGCTCATTGCTCTGATCATAGCCATTGTAATGATTGTAAGATATGGTAAAAAACGTAAATCCTCGCCGGTCGTGGCTACAAACCATACTCTGAAACAGCTGGACCAACTGAAACGGAAAAAATACATCGAAGCCGGCAACTACCGCTCATTTTATGT